>JAVVUQ010000001.1:0-28938 GCA_036653075.1 Clostridia bacterium
GTTAAACTGCTTAACGCCACCGCAATGATCAAAATGCCCGTGCGTTAACATTATCGCAATAGGATTGATACCATTTTGCGTAAGCCAATTAGTAATCTCCTCGCCGCCTTTTTCTGCAATGTCTATAACTACCGCATTTTTAGTACTGTCGCTATATAACACATAACAATTTGTGGAAATATCTCCTAACAAAAAACTCTTAACTTTTAACATAATTTTTACCTTCTTATTTAATCGGAATTTTTACATTATAATAAACTTTTTTTTATATTGAACTAATTTTTATATTGAACTTATTTAATTATAATAATCATTTTATAATAATCATTTTATAATAATTTATTTAATATTTATTGTAAATTTTTATTTATTGTAAATTTTTATTTATTGTTGATTTTATATTTATTAATCGTTAGCCGAATGTAATATAATCGTGACTGGTCCGTCGCATACTGATGAGATTGTCATATCTGCGCCAAAAACGCCTTTAGCAACTTTGATGCCTTTGTCTATTAATGCGTTGCAAATATATTCATATAATTCTTGAGATTTATCATATTTTTGAGCGCAAATAAAATCTGGTCTATTGCCCTTTTGCGCATTTCCATACAATGTGAAATTGCTTATCGCCATTATTTGACCTTTAATATCCTTTATGGATAAATTTAGCTTTCCATTCTCGTCGTTAATAATTCGCATATTAACGATTTTTTCAGCTAAAAAATCAGCGTCTAATTGCGTATCGCCTACCTTTATTCCAATATAAATCAATAGTCCGTACTCAATTTCTCCAACTATTTTGCCGCCAACTTCCACGTTTGCGCTTTTAACTCTTTGAATTACAACTTTCACTTGTATATTTCCTTATTTTTGATATAGAATAATTTATTTTTAATTAATGTAAATAACAATTAGCTATTTGTTCTAAATACTTCTAACGTAGCTGGTAAAGCTCTAAGTTTAGTCATTAACATTTCAAGTTGCGTTTGGTTAGCTATTTCAACTGAAATTAAAGCTATTGCGTTATGATTTTTATCTTTTCTGGCATTTATTGACATAAGCGATAATTTTTCTGCTGATATTGTTTTTGCAATTTCAGTAAACACTTCGCCTTTATTCTCTGAAACAATTTGTATGGTTGCTAAAAAGGTTGCGCCCGTTTGAGTTTGCGCCCATTGCGCTTCTATCATTCGAACATTTTCTAATCCTTTTAAGCTGGGACAATCTTGTCGATGTATTGTTATGCCTCTACCGTGTGAAATATAGCCTACAATTTTATCTCCTGGAACGGGAGCGCAGCATCGTGAAAATCTAACAAGCGGATTTTCATATCCCTTTACTAATACAGCGTTATCTTTATCATTTGGCGTGCGTGTTTCCTTAATTTCTGGGACGTTTGGTTGCATTGCGTGCATAGTATTAAGTAATTTCATTATTACTTGATGCACTGACACGCCGCCATAGCCTACTGATGCGTACATTTCGTCAATTGATGTATACGAATATCTATCAAAAACAGTTTTAAGAGCTTCTGGCGTAGAAATATTCGCCCAAGTAAAACCTCTTGTTTTAGCTTCTCGTTCAAGCATTGATTTTCCGTCTTTGATGTATTCGTCTTTCAATTCTCGTTTGAAAAATTGTCGTATTTTTGCTTTAGCGCCTGATGTTTTAACTATTTTCAGCCAATCTCTTGATGGTCCTTTGCTATTTTGGTTTATTAGAATTTCGACGACGTCGCCTGTTTCCAATACGGTATCTAACGTTGCAATTTTTGTATTTACTTTAGCGCCGACACATTTATTACCTACTTCGCTGTGAATTGCGTATGCAAAATCTAACGCTGTTGCGCCTGTAATAAGTTTCCTTACGTCGCCTTTTGGTGTAAAGACGTACACTTCGTTTGTAACTCGTATGTCTTTTCGGATTATATCTAAAAATTCGTGTGAATCGGATAATTCGCTTCCATAATTTAAAACGTCTTGAATCCATTTTAAATTGTCGCCCATTTTATAATTGCTACCATTTGATTCCTTGTATTTCCAATGCGCCGCAATACCAAATTCAGCTATTTGGTGCATTTCTCGTGTTCTAATTTGAATTTCAATAGGTGTCCCCGATGCAATTACTGTTGTATGCAGACTTTGATAAAGGTTTGGTTTAGGCGCAGCTATATAATCTTTGACTCGTCCTGGCATTGGAATCCAAGTAGAATGAATAATACCTAAAACATTATAGCAATCTTTTACCGTTCCTACAATAACACGCACAGCTGTTAAATCATATATTTGGTCTAATGTCTTATTTTGATTTTTCATTTTCTTATATATGCTATAAAAATGTTTAGTTCTACCAAAAACTTCTCCGACAACATTCATTTCTTCTAATAGCTTATTTATTTCCATTATAAAAACGTCTACTATTTCTCTGCGTTCTTCTTTCTTTAAGGCAATATTATCCGCTAAATAGTCATATGCCGTTCTATCTAAATATTTCAAAGCTAAGTCTTCTAATTCGCATTTAATTGGCGATATACCTAACCGTCCTGCAAGAGGCGCATAAATATCTAATGTTTCTCTTGCCATTATCGCTTGTCTATCTGGGCTTAAAAACTGTAATGAACGCATATTATGCAATCTATCGGCTAATTTTATAATTAATACTCTTATATCTTTAGCCATCGCTATAAACATTTTGCGTATGTTTTCCGCTTGTTCTTCTTCTTTGGAGCGGAATTGAATTTTATCTAATTTCGTCACGCCCTTAACAAGATCAGCTATTTCATCGCCAAAACGCTCTCTAAGCATTTCGTCAGTTACATAAGTGTCTTCCACTGTATCGTGCAAAAGCGCAGCGCAAATGGCTGGCACGTCCAAACCTAAATCAACTAAAATATCCGCAACTACTACTGGATGCGTTATATATGGTCGTCCGCTTGCTCGTTTTTGGTCGGCGTGCGCTGCATAAGCTAAATTAAAAGCTTCATTTAGCAATTTATAATTGATTGGATAATAATGCTTTAATTTCGCCTTTAAATTTTCTATTGTAATTTCAGCTGTTTCATACGGCATTATCTTTATCCTCCCTCAACAATAAAAACAATTCGGAATTTGTCAGTTCATTCCTAACTCCGTTTAAAATTTTTATTTCAAACGGCTTTTTTGTTATTTTTATAAGTCCTAATTCATTTAGTATCTTTAATACTGCTAAAAATTTACCTTTACTGCACTCATACAATGGCAATGATAAATACATTTCTTCCCAACTGCTATAAAATCCATTATTGCCCTTTATGGCTTTATACACATAACTGCATAAATCTCTATCTATATTTAATCCTCTTAAATAATCGCTTTTCCCACAATTTATATTAAATATCTTACTTCCGATTGGATAAATGTACCCGTCGTTATGGTAGTTTGCATCGCTATAAAACCATACTACTTCGGCTGTTTTATCTATATTATCTAATGTTTTTGGCGCAATAAGCACTTTCTTTCCCAAATCTTTTGTAGGATAAAAAAATTCTTCCCTAAATTCATCAAAAAGTATTTCATAATTTTTAGCGAACGACTCAAATTCATTATGCGACATAAAAATCGCTGTTATATTGTTCCTTTTTAAAATTTCTATACATTCTTCCATAGAAAGTTCTTCGCACTGATTTTTATTGCCATAATTCATTAAATAATTCACCACATATTCATCATCATATCTAATCGAATTTAAAAGATGCATCGATTTAATTATTCCTACGTATGTTTTTTCAAATTTGTCGTATTCTATTGTAAATAAATACTCCGCATCGCCGCCCTTTTCTAAAATATCTTTGTATTTTCCATATTCAAAAAATCCTTTTAGGTACAAACCATTATCTAACTTAACAGATAAGTGGCTTCCGTTTCCAAATGATGTTGCGCTTACAGCATAACCTTTTGTGTGAAAAATCACTCTTTCATTGACACTAAGTGGCTCAAGCAACTGCAACTGCTGGCAAAACTCACTACTGCTACATCTTTCGTTGTATTCAATGTCATAATATTCGTAAATTTCAGTAAATTCATACTTTCTAAATTCTGCGGATATACGCTCTTTGAATAACTCAAGTTTATCTTCTTCTACCGCAAATCCAACTGACGCTTTATGCCCGCCAAAATGTAAAAGACATTCTTTCACATTGCTAAAACATTCATATAAATTGATTTCATCAATACTTCTACCCGAACCTATATATTTTCCATCATCATATGTCATAACCAACGCAGGTAGTTTATACATTTCTTTATATCTTGACGCTACAATTCCCAATATTCCTTGTTTCCAATTTCCTTTAACAAATACACAATGGTTTTCAGATAACTGATCTTTGTTAATTTGCGAATCAGCTGACATTATTACATAGTCAAGTAACGATTTTCTTTCTTCGTTCATTAAAATAAGCTTCTTTATCGCTTCGCTATTTGCCTTTTTATCCCCCAACAATACCTTTAACGCTACCGTAGGATCTCCTACTCTACCCGCTGCATTTATCTTAGGACATATTTTCATCGAAAAATCATAAACTGTGTATGGTTGACTGCATTTACATACGTCAATCAAACCTTTCAATCCGCTGTGTTCTATTCGCTCCAAACCAATTCTTATTATCGCTCTATTTTCATCTACTATCGGCATCATATCCGCTATTGTACCAATCATCGCAAGCGCCGCATATTCCTTAGCAGTCTTTTTATCCGACATCGCTTGCACTATCTTAAACGCAACACCCGAACCAGACAGCATCTTAAATTCATAATCTATCTTTGGATTTATACAAATACAATTTGGCAATTCATTTGGCAACTCGTGATGGTCTGTTACTATAACATCTATACATAACTCACTCTTTATCTTATCAATTTCAACTTTATTACTTATTCCACAATCTACCGTCAATAACAAATCAAACGTTTCTTTAATATATTCACGCTCGATTATTTCAAAATGTAATCCGTATCCATCTTCCCTAACAGGTAACACTACTCGTGACTTTATCTTGCTTTTATCAAAATACAACTTAAGTATCGCAGCAGCGCTTATTCCGTCAGCATCATAATCACCATAAATTAACACCTTTCCACCACTCAAACTAACTTTTTTTATTAATTCAATAGCTTCAGCCATTCCCTTCATTAAATATGGATCTCTCAAAATTTCATCGCTTTTTGAAAAGTGCATTTTTACATTACTTCTATTAATACCTCGATTAATAATCAATTTACATAATTGTTCATCAAATCCTAACTGCGCTATGCAATTTAAATCTTCACTATTAACTTCATAATTACGCAATTTATAGAATTCTTTCATACTATCCTTTAGCACATTCATTATAATTTTATCTTAATTATTCAATCTTGTTTCTGTATTTTGTAAGATTAAATATTAAATTCAATCTTATTTAATAGCTCAAATTTATTATCTTTACTATAAAAAAACCTTCCTATTACGGAAGGTTTTATTTCTTTAAGCTTTTATTTATTTTTCTTTAAGCTTGTAAACAATCCGCCCGTTAGGCATAAAGCTGAATATGCGGTAACGATTATACCAACGGCCATTTGAATAGCTAATGGTACAAATCCGAATATAGCGAGCGTAATTGTAGCAATAAAACCAATTATTGCAATAACAACAATACGTTTACAAGGACAAATATTGTTTTTTACCGAGTTAACAGCGATAGAATTAAATACGGCTGACAAGCCCAATGTAGCTGCGATAGCTACCAAAAACTCATTATTAACTTGAATATTTAATAATTTGCCTAATAATAGATTCACTGATAACATAAGTAAGATATCGTGAAGCATTACTGCAGCCAAGCTTACGCTACTTGCAATCTTTTCACTTTTCCAATTACGCGCAAATGTATAAACTACTATTAAAGCCCAAGCGATTGCGAGAACCCAAATTAACGTAACAGCGTCATTTTTATATGCTCTGATGTTGTTAACCGAAATAGTCATATTTTCAGCCGCTATGCTTTTAACTTGTTCTGCGGTAGCGTTTTGTGTAAAGGTAAAGCGAACGCCAGATATAATCTTTACAGTTTTAAGCATTCTGCCGTTGTCGGCGTTAAAACCTAATTTTTCTAATTTAGTTTTTATATCAGAGCGAATAGTTTCATATTCCGAGTCAGTAACAGTTTTGTTAAACATAACTTCGACTTGAGTACCGCCAACGAAATCCACGCCGTTATTAAATCCCATAGTGAAGAACAAAATAACGCCTGCAATTATGAATAATGCTGAAATGCACCAAAAAATAATCGATTTTTTCATATTATTTTGCCTCCTTAGCGCTATTACGTTTTAAACCAAATAATTTATCATTTAATGACAAACCATTTGTAAGCTTGAATAACGATGGTGTAAGTAATAATGACGATATCGCTGAAGCCAACATAGTAAATACGATAGCCATAGCAAAGCCTCTAACAAGCCCTGGAATTGCTACTGCGCAAATGATTGCGACTATGAGAACAACTACGTGAATATCGATAATAGTCCACATCGCATTTTTGTATCCGTCTTTCAAGCAAAGTTTTCTATTTTTATTTGTAATTTGATATTCATTTTTAATGCTGTTAAGTAAAACAATTTGAGTTGCCGCAGCAATAACAATACCAATGATAACGCCTAAAGCGTTAGACATATTAAATGGAACGGTTGGAATAATTGCCAATAAAACAACTGTCATAATAGTAAAACAAATCATTGATAATGAAGCGGCAAAGCCATTCAAACCATAAATAACTATTAAAATAACCATCACAGCTGCAATCAACACTACCATAGTCAATAATACGTTTCTTGCTGCATTTTCGCCTAAATCAGCGCCTAAAGCTTTAATATTGAGGTTCGCTTTTTGGAAAGCAACGTCATAATGTCCGCCGTTCATAAGCATACCAATTTTGATAGCGTCATTTTGAGTTTCAAAACCGCCAATATAAGTATATGTGCCTTGTTTTGAAAATACAGTTGAAACAGTCAATGGAGTGCCAACTAATTTACCATCGCTAAGCAAACATAAATACATTGTTTTATCGGTATCTGTTTTAACTGCTTTTGTTGCTTCAATAAAAGCGTCTTTGCCATCTTTAACGAAAGACAAAATAATAGCGAATTTTTGTTGTTCATCTTGAGATATTTGCGTAAACTCATATTGTTCGCTTGTTAAAACATTTTTATAATCGGTAAAAACAGTTTTATCGTCTGGTTTATCCGCTAACAACTTAAGTTCCATAACGCCTCTGATATTCATAATATCTAATATCGTAGCGCTACTATAAAGGTTGTCCACTTCAACACGAATTTTATTGCCATCTAAAACAGTTATTTTTCTTTCGCCCGTAGTCAATAGATTCAAACGTGATTCCATTGCTTCGACTGTCTGTTTGATGCGTGTGTCCAATGTTGCTTGATCAATCTTTACTTTCTTTTCCTCGTCAACGATTTCTCCGCCATCGCCTTTAGTATAATTTCCTAATAGGTCGGTATAGTATTCGTTTACATTGAAAACAGCGTATTCTGCGCTTCTGTAATCCGGCGCAATTGCCGGTTTAAAATCTGAACCTAATATAATCAAGTTCAACGGCGAAACGAAATCGTCTGTCTTTGTAATTTCAAAACGTTGAGCAAAACATACTACCGTAATGAACGCCAATAACACTACGGTTACACTTAGCCATATGATGGACTTTTTCTTGTTCATCTATGATTGCCTCCTAATATCGTATTAGTTAGAGTTATAACCTATTTATTATATATAATCTTTTGCAATTAGTCAAATAAATAATTCGGTTTTTTTATGTTTAATGCAAATATTTATTTTTTCTCTCTTGCATTGACATACATAGCGCACTCTAAACGCTTTTTCATCATTTCGCAAGCCATTTCATATGGAACATTTATGTCGCCGCTATACTCTATCGCATTTGCGCTACAACCGCCGCTACATAAATATTTTGCCCAACAGTTTTTGCATTTTTCTTTTGTAAATACTGTTGAAGCCGCCAATTCATCTCTTATGTCCTGCTTTAATATCCCGTCACATACATTTCCAAGTAGATATTGTTTCATTCCTACAAAACGGTGACAAGGATATATGTCTCCATTTGGCGCAACTGCAAGATATTCGCTTCCTGCGCCGCAACCAGTTATTCTTTTTCTATAACACGGTCCATTTTCTAAATCTACAGCAAAATGGAAAAAGCTAAACCATTTATCTGTTTTTCTTCGTTCAACATATTCTTTAGCAAGTATTTCATATTGCTTTTTAATTTCTTCAATATGTTCTGATTTAATCGCCATTTTATGCTCGGGCGGTAACACCACAGGCTCAATGGAAACTTGGTCAAATCCCTCATCGTTCATATGCAACACATCATTACTAAAATCTAAATTGTCCGCTGTAAACGTCCCTCGTATAAAATAACTCTTATTTCCTCTAATATGCCTAAACGCCTTAAACTTGTCTATTATAACTTCATAACTTCCCTTACCATTAACCGTTGGACGCGCTTTATCGTTTATATCTTTACGCCCGTCTAAACTCATTACTACGTTATCCATTTCTTCATTTAAATAAACACGTTTTTGTTCGTCCAATAACACGCCATTAGTCGTTACGGTATATTTGAAAATCTTTCCTACTTCCGCCGCTCGCTTTTTGCCATATTCAACGACACCTTTTAATACGTCAAAATTCATTAACGGTTCGCCACCAAAAAAGTCTAATTCTAAATTGTGCTTTTTGCCAGAGTTTGCAATAAGAAAATCTATTGCCTTTTTCCCAATCTCAAGCGTCATTTGTTCCCTAACGCCGTGATAAACCCCCTCTTGCGCAAAACAATACTTGCACCTTAAGTTACAATCGTGACTTATATGCAAACACATAGATTTAACTTCCATACTTTTTTCAATATATTGCTGCGCATTTGGCTTAGCGTCAATTATTCCTTCATCAATTAATTCTTTAATCTCTGCTTTCGCTTCGCTTATTTCTTTTGAAGTACTATCACTTGGCAGCGATTCACCATTCATTAACGCATAAGTTAAAGCATCAACTTCTATCAACGCCCCGTTTTCAGAATCAAATACAAAATAACCATCATTACAAATAAAATTATGTACCAAAATGTTCTCCGTTGTCTTTAATCATTTGTTCGTTTTTTATTGTTTATAGGTTTTTTATTGCTGATAAATATTATTAATCAATTTATTTATATATTATAAAATTATTAATTACATAAATTTCGCATCTATCTATTGTAAAATTTATATATCAATAAACTCTATTATACAATTTATCTCAAAAAAGCCCCTAATCACTCAGGGCTTTATAGTCATTTAGAGAATAATACTATAATATTTGTCTATTAATTGAATTAAATTGAATATGGATTTTTTAATGTTTAAATTAACGACAAAATTTATTGCTTTTTATAAGTAAATATCAGCGTTATATATTAGAGCAATTATTTATTGCTGCCGATATATCTAACTTTAACTTTTTTTTCGCAAGTTTGATTTCCAACTGTACAAGATGTCTTGCAAGCTGATTGACAACTACTGCGGCATTCTCCGCACCCACTGTTTTCATTTACTTCGTTAAGCTTAGCATTTGCTATAACCTTTATGTGCTTCATAACTTTCTCCTTTATTGTCTATTATCAACATAGACAGAATTTCGTATCTACCTAACAGTTGATTAAATCAATCATTATTAAATCCCAATTAACAACATACAACTGATTTATTCAGCGGTTACTTTGGTATTATACTATAATTAAAGCATAATTACAAGTAATTTATACCATTAATTAAAATTCTTTTTAAAATGCTTAATCAAGTAATAAACTATTTTAAAGAACGTTTAGTATTAACAGCAAGTATTCCAGACATTCCACCAATAACCAAGCCAATAGCTAAATCTAAAAGTATAGTAAGCCAATCAAAACTACCGCCTAAACAAAAATAAAGCGAAACGCTAACTATTGCATAAATTAAACCGCCCAACAATCCTTTGATAAGTCCTTTCTCGCCCGTTTTAATTTGTGTAAATATTCCGACAAAAACGGAAATTCCTTTAATAAAAATATTAACTATTTTTATTACTGTATCACTAATATTGACGTACTTACATATTACAGCGAAAATCAATACTAATATTGCCGAAACTAATGCGCCAATAAGTCCACACATAATACTTTCCGAAATAATCCCTCTTTTTGAATCAGTTAATTCCATATATGTAATCTCCTATAAGATTTATACTTATATTTATGATGTAATACAAGCATTTATTACTCATAATGGATATTTTTATTATTTTAGCGTTTTTTGTATAAAATAAGATAATTTTTCCATTCGGTTAATTAATAAATCTTCAATGCGTGCCGCCTCTAACAGTAAAAAATAGTTTTTTGCATAAAATAAAAGATAACGGTTTTAATGCGTTATCTTTGCTTTTATCTATTTGATTTTGTATGCAATTACCTAATAATATTATAATTATACAGTAATTTACACATTTTTAGTAACTGATTTGTAAGAACCAATTAAATTATTTTATCTCGTTGTAAACTTCTTCTTCTTTTTTATCTTCAACTTTTTCGCCTTCTGGGTGTACTAAATATATGGCTTGTTTAGTAAAACGCATTACTGATTTAGTTTCATCTTTCCCTGTTTCCAAAACAAATTCGCCATCTGTAATTTCTGTTACTTTTCCGATAATGCCGCCTATTGTTGTTACAATACTGCCAACTTTTAAGCTATTCATCATTGCTTGCGCTTGTTTCTTTTGCTTACGTTGCGGTATAATCATTAATAAAATTACACCAATAATCAATGCGCCCATTACTACGTAAGTAATCCACTCGTTAGCTGGTTTTGGTTTTACTTCTTCTAATAATAAAAATAAACTATTTAACATATCTTCTCCTTAATCACTTGCTTTATATTTTTAACTTGAATTTCTTTTTATTCCTTCTATTTTATTTATTCAATCCTATTATCCTAATTTATTTTTCCTATTTATTTCCTATTTTTTGTAACATATTCAAAATTTTCCTTTAATTCCAATTCATTTTATATTATATTTCAATTCAAGTAGGTCTACTGTCATATTATACGATATTAATTCTAATTTTGCAAGAGTTTTCCATAGTATTTTTCATAAAACTGTTTACGAAACTCAAGTAAATTGTCATTTTCGATTGCTTTTCTAATATTCTCTGTTAATTTAAGTAAAAATCTGATATTATGGATAGACAAGAGAGTGCAAGCCAAGATTTCGTTAGTATTTACCAAATGTCTTAAATATGCTTTTGTAAAATTTTTGCAACAATAGCAATCACATTCTGAATCAAGGGTTGTAAAATCTTCTTTATAATTAGCATTCCTGACAGTAACTGAGCCATTTGAAGTCATAGCGGTGCCATTTCGAGCTATTCTTGTAGGTAAAACGCAATCAAACATATCTACCCCTCGCATAACGCCTTCTATTATATAGTCAGGAGTACCTACGCCCATTAAATAACGTGGCATTTTTTCTGGATAAAACGGTTGC
Organism: Clostridia bacterium; assembly: GCA_036653075.1. Classification (GTDB taxonomy): domain Bacteria; phylum Bacillota; class Clostridia; order Christensenellales; family CAG-314; genus JAVVUQ01. The sequence goes on from JAVVUQ010000001.1 coordinate 11,608, forward strand.
AACAAATCTAACATTTTGTACATTACTTCTGCTGGTTCGCCCACTGACAAGCCACCGATAGCTATTCCGCACTGCGCAAACTCCGATGTTGCTTTTACGCTTTCTATTCTTAAGTCTTCGTACATATTGCCTTGTATAATAGGAAAAAGCATTTGTTTATCGTTATGTTTTGATTCAAAGCATCGTTTTAGCCATTTCAAAGTACGCTCCATTGCTATTTTTGATTCTGCGTACTCTGTTCCAAATGCGGTACATTCGTCAAAAGCCATTACTATATCCGCTCCTAACTGCCGTTCAATTTCCATTACGCTTTCTGGTGTAAATATATGTCTACTGCCATCTATATGCGAGTTGAATATTACGCCGTCGTCGCTTATTTTACGTAGCGCTCCAAGTGAAAAAACTTGAAATCCGCCGCTGTCTGTTAGAATCGGTCTATCCCAATTCATAAATTTATGCAATCCGCCAGCTTTTTCCACTATATCACTACCTGGTCTTAAATATAGATGATAAGTATTAGATAGTATTATCTGCGCTTCGATTTCTTTAAGCGTACTTGGTAATACTGACTTTACTGTCGCTGCCGTTCCTACTGGCATAAATATCGGCGTTTGAATATCTCCGTGAGGAGTATGCAACACACCTCGTCTTGCTCCCGTATGTTTATCCGTCTTTATTATATCATAACTAAAATTTTCATTTGTTTTTTGACAATTACACATATTCTCCTACTCTATCAGCATAGCATCGCCAAAACTGAAAAATCTATATTTTTCTTTCACCGCTTCTTTATATAACTGCAACACTTTATCTCGTCCAGCTAAGGCGGAAACTAACATTATCAAAGTGCTTTCTGGCAAATGAAAATTAGTTATCAACGCATCTACTATTTTGTACTTATACGGCGGATAGATAAAAATACACGTTTCTCCGCTCTCCGCTTTGATACAACCATTTTCGTCCGCCACGCTCTCTAATACACGCACCGTTGTCGTGCCTACCGCTATTACTCTCCTTTTTTCCTTCTTTGCGCAATTGATAATTTCCGCAGTTTGTTTAGTTACCTCGTAATGTTCGCTGTGCATTTTATGTTCCGTTATGTCATCTGTCTTAACAGGTCTAAACGTCCCCAACCCTACGTGCAACAAAACTTCACATATTATTACTCCCTTTTCTTTGATTTTTTCAAGTAGCTGCGCTGTAAAATGTAACCCTGCCGTTGGCGCAGCTGCCGAACCATCTACTTTACTATAAACTGTATTATACCTTTCTCCGTTTGTTATCTTCTGTTTTATGTAATGAGGTAGTGGCATCTCACCTATTTCTCTAAGTATATTTTCAAATACTCCTTCAAACTTAAACTCAACTGTCCTCGTTCCCCCTTCTCCTATCGACTTGACTTTTGCGCTTAATTTTTCGCCAAACTTAAACTCAACACCAACTTTTGCCATTTTCCCTGGCTTTAACACTACTTCCCACGTCGTTAAATCTAATCGCTTTAATAACAAAAATTCAATCTTCCCTCCGCTTCCTACCTTTTCTCCATACAACCTTACGGGCAATACTTTCGTATTGTTTACAACAAGCACGTCCCCTGCCTTTAAATAATCTATAACATCATAAAAATGCTTATGCTCAACTATATCTGTTTTTCGATTGTATACCAGTAACCTTGACGCATCTCTTGGCTCAATTGGCGTTTGCGCTATTAATTCTTCAGGCAAATCATAATAGTAATCGCGCGTACTTTTATATTCCATTATTTGTTATTTTCTCCTATTATAAAAATTTCATATATTAATTTCAAAATCATTAATTATTATCTAATCAATAACATCATTTTTTTCGTTTAGAATCTCATTTTCATCTATATTTATATCATTAGTTGTTTTCATATACATACTTAACATTTCTAATTTACGTTGTGGAACAGCTTTTCCTAAATGTTCATAACAAGCTGGCAAACACACTCTGCCTCGTGGCGTTCTTGCGATAAATCCCAATTGCAATAAATAAGGTTCGTAAACATCTTCAATCGTATTGCTATCTTCGCCTGTTGATGCCGCAATTGTATCTAATCCTACTGGCCCTCCGCCAAACTTATCTATCATTGCCGTTAAAACATTTTTATCTACTTGGTCTAACCCCAACTTATCTACGCCGATAGTTTTTAAAGCGTAATCGGTAATTTCAATATCAATCGTTCCATCGCCTTTTACTTGAGCAAAATCTCTAACTCGTTTAAGTAATCTATTAGCTATTCTTGGTGTTCCTCTACTTCTTTTCGCAATCTCATACGCCGCTTCTTTTTGAATGTCTATCTTAAGTAAAAAAGCTGAATTAGTTACTATTGTTTTTAAATCTTCGAAATTGTATAGTTCCAACCGCGCGTGTACGCCAAACCTATCTCTAAGCGGCGATGTCAACATTCCCGCCTTTGTCGTAGCGCCTATTAAGGTAAATCTTGGTAAACTTATTCTTATACTTTTTGCGCTCGGCCCTTTTCCCACAACAAAATCTAACGCAAAATCTTCCATTGCTGGATATAATATTTCTTCTACGGTATGATTTAACCTATGTATTTCGTCTATAAACAACACTTCGTTTTCTGTTAAATTCGTAAGAATCGCCGCAAGATCTGCCGCTCGTTCAATTGCTGGTCCGCTTGTTACTGTTATTCTCGTTCCCAACTGATTGGCTATAATATGCGCCAATGTCGTCTTTCCCAACCCCGGCGGACCATACAATAATACGTGGTCAAGATGCTCATTTCTACTTTTTGCCGCTTCTATATATATTGATAAATTACTCTTAATTTGGCTTTGCCCAATATACCCTTCCATTGTTTTAGGTCTTAATATATTCTCCGCTTCAAAATCATCTATCGTTTTAGTACTAACTATCAACCTATCATCATTTAAAATGTCATCTATCATTATACACCTTTCAATTGTAACATATTTTTAATTATTACCTAACCAATTACTAATCATTATCCTATTCAATTTATTATTTACCTTTTGCTTAATTTAAAATTACTTAAACCTAATTATTTTTTAGATATAAAATAACGGCTGTATCGGGTAATACAGTTACTTTACCGCTATATTCATATTTTGTCAACAAATCTACGCTATCGCCCTCAACTTCCACTATTTTTCCTTGAGAATTTCTATTTACAGCTACAATAATCTTTTGATTTTCATTTATTCTTTCAAAGGAGTAAAAGTGTTCGTTTGCGGATAATTCTATAAATTCGCCCTCTTTAAAAACATCATAGCGTGTTCGTATTTCTCCTAATAATCGATAAAAATCGGTTAAAGCTACATCTGCGCTATTCCAAGGAAAGCATGTGCGATTAAACGGGTCATTACAACCTTGAACGCCCGCCTCATCGCCGTAATATATACAAGGAAAACCACATAAAGTGTATTGTAAAACAGCGGATAGTTTAAGCAATTGTTTACCTTTTTGTAATTGTTCAAAAGACATTCTGTATCGACTCTTAGTTTCTCTACTGCATCCATTTTTATTGTCGCCATTTAACTCTGTAAGTATTCTTGCGGTATCGTGCGTTCCCAATATATTCATCAATAAATGAATCGTTTCTTTTGGATAGTTGTTCATAATTTGAAAATTCACATCGGATAAATGCTGCGCATTTCCATTTCTAATGAAATCTATTATCGCATTCTTTAATAGATAATTCATAACTGTATCCAACTGTTTTCCTAAAAAATAACTTCTGTGTTTTCCATAGGCGCATTTATTTGAAGCGTCTTCCCACACTTCACCAATTATCAAAGCGTCGCTTTTTTCAGTTTTAGCCGCATTAACGATACAATTAAGCATTTCGTCGTTTATCTCGTCCACTACGTCTAAGCGCCAACCACTTGCGCCTAATTTGAGCCATTTTCTTACAACTCCATCTTTCTCACACAAAAAATTCCGTAACGAAAGACTACTGCCATTTAGCGTTGGCAATGTGTCAATGTTCCACCAACAAAGATATTTTTTATTCCATTCTGTAAAGGTATACCAATCGCTATAAATTGAATCTTGTTTTTGGTAAGCGCCATCGCTTTTATACTTGTTCTCTTTATCAAAATAACGGCTATTGCTACCTGTATGATTAAACACGCCGTCTAATATAACTTTAATTCCTAATTTCGCCGCTATGCTTGTCAGCGATATGTAATCAGCTTCGCTACCAAACATTTCATCGATTTTATTGTAATCGCCCGTATCATATTTATGATTGCTATAAGCTTCAAATATCGGACTCAAATATATTATGCCAACATTGAGCGACTTTAAATAGGGTAATTTTGCAATTATCCCCCTTAAATTGCCTCCAAAAAAATCATTATTTAATATCTTACCTTTTTCTGATGGTTTATACTCTGGAGCGTTTCCCCAATCTAATCGATATATCGCTCCCTCTTTAGCGCTGTTTCCGCCCTCATTATTAAACCTATCCACAAAAATATGATACATTATTTTGCCTTCAGCCCATTTAGGAACTTCATATTCTCGTTTATATACGCTTAATTGCCATTTCGGAGCGTTATTATAATATAATTGCGCCTTGTGCTGCGCATTTAATCCTACCTGACTTTCCTTCTTAGCGTCCAAAAGCGCAAAATAATAATAGTATATTCCTATTTGCGCCATCGAAAGCATTCCACTATACCTATTGTAACCATCTTTTTGCTCTGCCTTTATCAGCGGTAATATTATTATTTCGCCATTATCAATTTTATTAATTACCATATTTACGCCTGTTAAAGCGACAGATTGCTCAATAAGTATATTAATTTTGACTTCTTCGTTTGCTTTTATCGACCCTTTAATGGACTTAAATTCGCCCTCCAAACAATTGAATATTACCTTTTGTCTTTCGCTCACAACTTCCAAATCTCCTCGGCGTATTCCTTTATAGCTCTATCCGCTGCAAACCGCCCTGCTTGCGCTATGTTACATAGCGACATTTTGTTCCATTTACGTTTGTCGTTGTATGTCTTATCCATTATCTCGCTAACTCGCATATAATCCTTGAAATCAGCAAAACACATATACGGGTCGGCTAAATTGCTTCCCCTAAGCAAATAATTAGCAATATCTGAAAATTCAACGCCGTTAAATCCTACGTTTAATGAGTCAATTACCCCTCTAAGCCTTTGGTTTTGCAAATAATAATAAGTCGAATTATATCCCGATTGCCACAACCTTTGCACGTCTTTATCATTCATACCGAATATGAAAATATTCTCTGCTCCTACGCTTTCATACATTTCCACGTTCGCTCCGTCCATTGTGCCAATAGTTAACGCTCCGTTAATCATAAATTTCATATTACCCGTTCCGCTTGCTTCTTTGCCTGCTAAGCTTATTTGTTGGCTTATTTCTGCTGACGGAATCAATTTCTCTGCCATTGTTACACAATAATTCTCCAAAAATACTACGTTAAGCTTTTCATTTATCTTTGGCTGTTTGCGTAATTCTTCTCCCAACATATAAATAAGTTTTATTACATCTTTAGCAGTATAATATCCTGGCGCTGCTTTTGCTCCGAATATAAATGTTTGCGCAGTCATTTCCATATCAGGATTCGCTTTTAAATCATTATACATTGAGATTATTTTCAATACATTGAGTAATTGTCTTTTATATTCGTGTAACCGTTTTACGTGAACATCGTATCTTGAGTTAGGGTCAATCAATATACCCGTCTTTTGCTTTATATAATCCGATAATTCTATTTTCTTTTCCTTTTTAATTTCGCCTAATCTATTCAATACGCTATCGTCATCGGAAAATTCCATAAACTTCGTCAATTCGCTTGCGTCTTTTACATATCCATCGCCTATGCACTGCGTTAATAAATCCGATAACTGCGGATTGGACTGACATAACCAACGTCTATGCGCTATTCCGTTTGTTACGTTATTAAATTTTTGCGGTTCAAGCGAATAAAAATCATTAAATAACGAATATTTTAATATTTCACTGTGTAATGCGCTAACGCCATTAACATTGTGCGTTCCAACAACCGCTAAATTTGCCATTTTAATTTGACTATACGATATTATTGCCATACGAGATACTTTTGCTAAATCTTTACATTCATCAAACGCCTCGTGACAAAACCTTTCGTTTATCTCTTTTATAATTGAATATATTCTCGGTAAAGTACGTTGTATTAAATCTTCTGGCCACGCTTCCAAAGCTTCGACTAATACTGTATGGTTTGTATAAGCGCAAGTGCTTTTAACAATTTTCCAAGCATTATCCCACGAAAAGCTATATTCGTCCATTAATAATCTCATCATTTCAGGTATACATAACGCTGGGTGCGTATCGTTTATATGAATTGCTGCGTGTTGCGGCAAGGTATTAATATCTTTATAGTTTGTTATATGATCAGCGATTATACTCTGTATTGCCGCCGAAACAAGCAGGTATTGTTGCTTTAACCTAAGCGATTTGCCTTCGGCGTGGTTGTCGTTGGGATATAAAACTTTTGTTATCATTTCCGCTTGCGTGTCCCTTGCAACAGCTTTTGCGTAATCGCCTTGAGTAAAACTTTGCATATCAAAGGTATGCTTGCTTCTGGCTTTCCATAATCGCAACACACTCACAGCTTCGCTTTCATATCCCGACATCATCATATCGTATGGAACAGCCTCTACTTCTTGATAATCATAATGTTTTATAACCATCTTGTCTTGTTCCCATTCTTCCTTAATATATCCGCCAAACCTAACTGTTACTGCCTTGTCTGTTCGCCCTACAAGCCAAACTTCTCCGCCTGGCAACCAATTGTCGGGTAATTCCGTTTGCCAACCATCAACTAATTTTTGTTGAAATAATCCGTATTCATACCTTAAACTATGCCCCATAGCAGGATAATTAAGCGTAGCTAAAGCATCCATATAACACGCCGCTAACCGCCCCAATCCACCATTTCCAAGCCCTGCGTCAGGCTCTTGCTTATATAAATCCTCTAATGTAAAATTAGTTCCGCTAAGCGCGCCTTTTATCTGCTGCTCGATACCTAAGTTGTATATATTGTTTTTTAAACTTCGCCCAACTAAAAACTCCATACTTAAATAGTACACACGCTTTTTATTTGTCGCTTTAAATTCTTTATTAAATGTTCTCCTCTTTTCTAACAATATATCCCTAACACACATCGCAACGGCTTTGTAACAATCATTTACTGTGGCTTCTTTAAGCGAAATTCCAAAGTACCTTGATACGTTTTTTTCAATAGCCATACTTATTTCTGCAACATTTCTATTTGTTTTTACCATACTTAACCTCGTAGATTCTTACTTGCATAATTAATTTTGTCAATATATTAAAACCTTTAATTACTATAATATCTTTTTTATCTTGTTTAACTGATATAATACCTTTTTTATCTTGTTTAACTGATATAATACCTTTTTTATCTGTTTAATAATTTATTTTTGATGTTTTATACATTTATTAATCGATTTTTTCTATTTTAAGTTTAGTTTACAATAATTATAATTGTATATTTATTCGGACAACATTTCCTCGTAAAGCTGTGTGTATCTCACCGCTGCTCGCTTCCACGAAAAGTCTGTGTTCATTACTTTTTTAACAAGCGCTTCGTACTTTTGTTTGTCTTTATAATCGTCTAAAGCTCTTTCCGTAGTTCTCAATAATTCATCACCCGTAAAATCGCTAAAGACATACCCGTTTCCTCCTTGTGATACGTCATATATACTGTCGGCAAGTCCGCCTATTTTTCTTACTATCGGAATTGCTCCATACCTTGACGCTATCATTTGAGAACGCCCACAAGGTTCGCTTTGGCTTGGCATCAAAAAATAATCGCTCGCTGCAAATAATTTATGCGCCATATCTTCGTTACGCATTATTATACTACGCATCTTCCCCGGATATCGCCTTTCTAAATCATCAAAAAAGCTCTCATAACCTATTTCGCCTTGTCCAAGTAAAATAAACTGAATATTATTATTTAATATTTCATTTATTACTAATTTTACTATATCCACGCCCTTTTGCGAAACTAACTTTGTTATCATTGATATCATCGGAATATTTTTATCTTTTTTTAGCGACAACATTCGCTGTAATTCCTCTTTATTAACCGCTTTTCCCGATATGTCATCTACGCCGTAATTCATAAACAATGCATCATCTGTCATAGGATTATAGGCGCTGTAATCAATTCCGTGCAAAAGTCCCGAAAATTTATTGTGATTTAAAGATATGATACCTTCAAGCCCTACCGCAAACATACTATTTTTTAGCTCCGCAGCATAGTTTGGACTTACCGTTATAAACCTATCGCTAACTACTATTGCGCCTTTAATAAAATTCAGCTTTCCACTATTTTCTAAATAACACTGATTATGCCGTGATATTCCTAACAAATCTTCTATTAAATCCGTATCGCATTTCCCCTGTCTTGCTATATGCTGTATCGCAAATAATTGCTTTACAGCCGATATTTCTGGAATTGCTGAATAATTTAATTTCATATATATAGGCACTAAGGCAGTTTGCCAATCGTTTGTATGTATCATATTCGGCTTAAAACCCGTTATTCCCATCGTGTCAACTACCGCTTTACAAAAATAAATAAACCGCTCGTTATCATCAAGATAACCATATAAATTATCTCTACCAAAATAAAACTCGTTTTGTAAAAAGTAATGTATAACCTTACCATCTACATATTTATAAACAGAAAATGGCTGTATTCTCCACGCTAACGCAACATTCTTTTTACCAAGATATTCCATCTTTGAAAAATACGACGCCGATACCGATGCGTATAATGGCGATATAACTCTTATATCAAACCCCTCATCCGATAATGCGTGCGGCAACGAATAGCTCACTTCACTTAAACTGCTCGTTCCACTAAAGGGCGCGCATTCGGAGGTTACATATAATACCTTATTCTTTGTCATTTTTCTTCATTGCCTCCTTTTTTACTGTTTAATTACCTATTTATATTTTTTTTAATTATAATTTTATTTCTACTTTAAATTCAACTTAAATTCTATATTAATTTATATTTTTTATTCAATCTATTAAATTGCATTTGACTTAATTTATTTAAAACTGTTATATTATTTTTTGCAAATATAAAACAACGCTGAAGTTGCTGGAATTGTAAGTGAAATCATTTGCAGTTTGTTTTTAAATGGATTATCGATAAGCAAAGGATTTTCTATTATTTCTATTCCGTATCCCCCATATTCTACGTCATCGCTATTAAGTAATAGTGAATAATCGCCTTTATCCACGCCGATGCAATAGTTATAGTGCGTAACATTGCTAAAATTAAGTATAGCGATAATTGAAATGTTGGAGTTGTTTTTTCGTTCAAAAGCGATGATATTGTTATAATTATCGTCAACTGTAAGCCATTCAAAACCATTCCAATCTGTATCGCATTCATAAAATTGAGAATATGATTTATACAAACTGTTTAGTTTTTTAAAATAAGATTGCAATTTAGCGTGCATATCGTAGGTGAGTAAAAACCAATCTAATTCTTGATTTTGGTTCCATTCGATAAACTGTCCTATTTCGTATCCCATAAAATTCAACTTTTTACCTGGGTGAGCAAACATATAGCTTTCTATTGTTCTAAGTCCTGCAAATTTGCTTTCGTAGTCGCCTGGCATCTTATCTAACATTGATTTTTTTAAATGTACGACTTCGTCGTGTGAAAATGGTAAAATATATTTTTCCGAATAGGCGTACATCATTGAAAATGTTAGTTTATTATGTTTATAGCTACGAAAATAAGGGTCGGTTTTGGCGTAATCTAAAATATCGTTCATCCACCCCATATTCCATTTAAAATCGAAACCTAACCCTTGTTGCGATGGTTTGGTAATATTAGGAAATGACGTACTTTCTTCTGCGATAAGCAAACCATTTGCAGTGTAGCTTTTAATTGCGACAGATAATCTTTTAAAAAACTCAATAGCTTCCAAGTTTTCTTTTCCGCCATAAATATTAGGCGTCCAATCGCCTTCTTTTCTATCGTAATCGTGATAGAGCATACTTGCTACGGCATCTGCCCGTAACCCGTCAAAATGATATTCATTTAGCCAAAAAATAGCGTTGCTTATTAAAAAACAAGAAACTTCGTTACGCGCGTAATCAAATATACGAGTGCCCCAGCCTTTATGTTCCATTCTATTTTGAATAGGATTTTCATATAAAGCGCTGCCATCAAATTCCATAAGACCTTGTTCGTCTTTGCAAAAATGCGCTGGAACCCAATCTAAAAATACTCCGATTCCTTTTTCGTGGCATTTATTTATTAAATACATTAAGTCTTTAGGTTTGCCATATCTACTTGTAGGCGCATAATACCCCGTTACTTGATATCCCCAAGAATCATCTAATGGATATTCGGAAAGCGGCATAAACTCAATGTGAGTATACCCCATTTCAATAACATATTCTACTAAGCTGTCGGCTAATTCTTTATATGAATAATGCTCGCCACTATAATGCTTTCGCCAAGAACCTGCGTGCACTTCATATATATTCATCGGCGATTTTGCATAATCACAATTTTTACGTTCTTCTATCCATTTTGAATCTGTCCATTCAAATCCCTTTATATCATATACAATGGATGCTGTCAGTTGTTGTGTTTCACTCATAAAAGCATAAGGATCAGCTTTTAAAAAATGCTTCCCTTTATCGCTTTTTATACTAAACTTATATTTGTCAAACATAACAACATCGCTTACAAAAATCTCCCAGATACCCTCATCGTTAATTCTTGTTAAGGGATTTTTAATATCATTCCAACAATTAAAATCCCCTACTAAAGATACTGCTTGAGCTTTAGGCGCCCAAACTCGAAAATACCAACCATTCTTTTTGTTTTTGATTCCCTTGTGACACCCTAAAAATTCATAAGCTTTATAATTAGTGCCTTGATGAAATAGATATACTGGTACTGAATCTGTTTTCATATTGTCTCCATTTGTAAAAATTCTATAATATTGTTGCTTTGATTAGCCCTTTTATTTATAATTTTAATTATTCCATTTCTAATTGTATATTTCTTCGTTTTTCCTTGAATACAAAGAAGTAATTTTTGCTAAAAATTCAATATCGTTTTCGTTAAATTCATTAATTCCAAGCTTAAACAACCAATTTTTTCCGCCTACTACGCCAGGCGTATTCATTCTTCTATCGCTATCGCAACCAATAACATCTTGTATTGCAAATATAACAACGTCCGCTTTAGAACGTGATAAAAACTTCATCATCTTTCGATTGATTTCATTATCACTTTCAAATCCAGTATAATTATAAACGTATTCTTTAATATCGTTTTTTAGATTTCTCCACCAACCAATAATCGTATCATTATCGTGCGTTCCAAGATACGCTACGCAATTATTTTCGAAATTATGCGGTAAAAAAGGATTATTGCTATTTTTATCATCAAAAGCAAATTCAATTACTTTCATACCTGGAAAACCGCTTTCTTTCAATAGCTTTACTAAACTTTTAGTGCTTACGCCCAAATCTTCGGCAACAATGCTCAATTTTGGAACGCTCGCTTTTAATATATTAATAAAATCAATTCCTTCGCCTTTTACCCATTTACCTATTCTTGCATTTTTTTTATCCGCATTAACTTGCCAATAAGCGTCAAATGCTCTAAAATGATCTATTCTAATACAGTCGTATAATTTGCTACAATGCTTAATTCTATCAATCCACCATTTATATCCATCTTTGCGCATTTGTTCCCAATTAAAAATAGGATTCCCCCATAGCTGTCCGTCTATAGAAAAATAATCGGGCGGAACGCCTGCCACTTTATCTTGCGTTAAATCCTTGTTTAATAAAAACTGCTTTGGCTGTGACCACACATCTGCGCTATCATAACTTACGTACATAGGTATATCGCCCATCAATTTCAATTTGCGTTTTTTAATCTCTTTTTTTAAGTCACTCCATTGCCGATAAAACACAAATTGCAAAAATGCGTAAAACTCAATATTTTGCTTGTGTTCATTTTTATATTCTTTAATGGCTTCTTTATCACGATTTTTTAGTTTTTCATTCCAATCGTACCAACCTAAATTATATTCGCTTTTAATGCTGCTATATAACGCATAATCGCTCAACCATCTTTTATTTTTTTTATAAAACTTGTCATATTCCAACACGTTCCCATATTGAAAAAAATTTTCATACGCTTTATGAAATAACGGCATTTTTATTCTTTCCGCTTTAGCATAATTTACATAATTTATAGTATTATCACATTTTTCATTGATTTCGTTGCATTTTTCATTTAATTGCATTTCCACATTCCACGCTTGCGCTACGTCTTCTGATAATAAATATCCGTATTCAACCATTTTTTCTATATCAATAAGCATTATATTCCCAGCGTATGTTGAAGATGAAGCATAGGGCGAATACATTGCGTCTGGCTGCGTCAAAGGTAATATTTGCCAATATGTTTGTTTTGCTTGAACCAACTTATCCATAAATTTTATTGCTTCATTACCTATTGAACCAATTCCATAGTCAGATGGTAACGACGTTAGATGCATTAGTATTCCCGATGAACGTTCCATTCTTTTCACATTCCTTTTTATCTAAGTAAATATCCCTTTGATTTTAATAGCTTCAGTTTATCTTCTATGATTGCATAGAGGGCGACATATATCGCCCTCAAGAATTACCCTATTATTTTATAGTAACTTTATATCTAATTTTACGTCCGTTACATTTATATCTTTAATGTCTACGCCAAATTTTGACAATGGCTTTCCTAAACTTTTTAAAAATATTTGTTGTCCGCTTACAATATATTCGTCAAACTGTTCTTTTCCATAATCAACAGTTTTTATATATTTTGCTTCAACATTACCTTCAATTGCAGCGTAAACAGAAAAATCAAAGTTTAATTCTATACCAAACACCTTTTTCCCTGCCGACGAAACCAACTTATTAACTATATTTAAAGGTACATCAATCAGATTTTCACCAATTTTATATGCGTACGCCATTTTACCATTTATTTTTTGTTTGATTAAGTATCCTTTTAAATTATTAATTAATGGCAAAGCTTTTACAATGGGCGTTTTATCAACTATTGTTAACGCTTTCATATCAAATTCAACATTAACGTTTTCGTCAAGCTGCATATCTTTACAAATTATCGCAAAAACAGCGTGATTATGAATTAATAACGTCAACAATCTATCCTCGCCTATTATTTCATCTTTGTATACTTTCGCTTCTATCCCTTTTTCAACAATTCTTACACCTCTTGAGGGTATAATACACCTATAACTTCCATTAGTTTTCAACTGTTCTGTTATCGCTAACGGCAATTGCATCGTTTCGCCGAACACTTCCATTTTATCGCCATTTATCGACACTGTCGGTTTATTAAATTCTGGTATTCTCGGTTTAATTGTTAATTCCGTTTCTGCATCGAATAAATGAATATTATTTATGTCAACGGCAAACTTTACTTTGTCGCCTACGTTAACTTTTATATCTGGTTCGGATTTCGCTGTTATATTTGTAGATGTGTCTATAACATTTCCCGCATTTTTTCCCGTAATATCTAAATCTCCAAATACATTAGTTTCGCTTCCTAATTCTTCAACTAACTGCGCAAGACATTCAATTGTCGAATTCGGATTGTTTTTTAATGTGATCGGGTCATTAGACAACGCTTGCGGACGTATTCCAAAAATAACTTTTCTGCCATCAAAATACTCTGGGTCAACATTGATAAGCTTTTCCGCCGGTATCTTTATATTTGTATTTGCAAAAGATATTACTACGTCCATTCCTTCAACAGATAGATACGCATCATAAAAATTCATTTGCGGCGATCCTATAAATCCCGCTACGAACTTGTTTCCCGGATAACTATATAGGTTTTGCGGCGAATCAATTTGTTGTATAAATCCATCTTTCATAACCACAATTCTCGACCCCATAGTCATAGCTTCTACTTGATCGTGCGTAACATATATAAATGTCGTTTGTAACCTTTTATGCAATTTCGTAATTTCCGTTCTCATTTGCGTACGAAGTTTTGCGTCCAAATTACTAAGCGGCTCGTCTAATAAAAAAACTTTGGGTTCTCTTACTATTGCTCTACCTAACGCTACACGTTGCCTCTGCCCTCCCGATAAAGCTTTAGGAAATCTATCAAGATATTCTTCAATATCCAATATTGCCGCCGCTTCGTGAACTTTCTTTTCAATAGCTTCTTTGCTCATTTTTTTAATTCTTAAAGCAAACGCCATATTCTCAAATACTGTCATATGCGGATATAACGCATAATTTTGAAAAACCATCGCTATATCTCTGTCTTTTGGCTCCATATTATTGACTAATACATCGCCAATATACAAATCGCCAGCCGTTATCTCCTCTAACCCAGCTATCATTCTAAGCGTTGTGGACTTTCCACACCCGCTTGGACCTACAAAAACTATAAACTCTTTATCTTGAATTTCCATCGAAAAATCATTTACAGCTTTTACTTTGCCATCATATACCTTATATATATGCCTTAAACTTAAACTTGCCATATCTCTACCTCCGATATTATTTTTCCAACCGCACCGGAGTTTAATACTTTATAATTTTACCTTTATTTATAGCTTTCTAACTATAAAACCAACAATTAAAATTATAAATTTATAAATTTATATTAATATATCATATTGAGTGTTCGTTAATCCGAAATTATTAGCTACTTTTTTGTAGCAACGGTCAAACAACCACGAACCACCTACGTATTTTCAATGTTGTTTGTTAATTGATTAAATGAAATATCCAAAAACGATATTACAACTTGTCTATTTTTTATATGCTTTCGCTATCAATTTACTGATGTTTGATTTTGCCTTTTTTTAGTTACTTTTGAGCTTCGCTCTCACGTTTATGCCTTTATAGTTACATTTAGCACGGTTGGTACATTTTTTCGTTTATTATAATTATACATATAGTATGGCGCTACATATATATTTTAATTATAACCATTTTATTTATTATTTTTTTGCCCTCCACTTTTTATTATTTTTAGTTTTTACTTTTAATATTAATCTTAGTTTTTACTTTTAATATTAATCTTAGTTTTTACTTTTTTATTATTTTTTTGAGTAACCAATCATTTTATTTATTTGATTAACATTTATTTAATTTCAAATTATCTTATCCATTAAATCTATGTTTACTTTAAAATTGTAAAGCTTTGAGGTGGAACAATTAACATTTCGTTTGATATAACTGCTGAAATGCCTATGCTAAAAACGGCGTTTATCGATTCGTTTAGAGGAATTTTTTCATTTTTCAATCCTGGATTTACGACGATAAAATATTTGCCACGTTTATAAACGAATGGAAATTTTCCCGATTCAGAATACATAACTTCAAAGTCTGACGAAGTAAAAGCGTCGTCGCTCATTCTCAATTTTATAATGTCTTTTACGCAATTAAGTAAGCTGTCTTTATCTAATAGTTGCGCTGCTACGGTCGGAGCATTTTCGTTATTATCTACGGGTAAAAACAATTCATTTGCATTTGAAAACCCTTTATTTTTACTATTATCCCACTGCATTGGCGTGCGGCAACCGCATCTTTCGTAGCCGCCTTCTTTTGCAATTACGCATTGTTGTTTCATTCCAATTTCATCGCCGTAATACATAAATGGAACGCCTGGAAAAGTAAACAAAGTTGCGTAAATCAATTTTAGTTCGTGCATAGTATAGTATTCGGATATTCTCGTTATATCGTGATTACCAGTAATAAACGAAATCAATCCGCCTTTTTTGGTAGGCAAAAACCTACGCAAATAATCATATACAAATCGAGATATATCCCCCTTGCCCTCTCTATCGAAAAAGCTTAAATTCTTTCCTTCCGCATATCGACGCAATAAATTATGGTATCCATTATCTTTTTGGTCTAAATAAAAGTCGGCATCAAAACCTGCTTCCATAGCTTTTTCACTATCGCTCCATTCGGATACAAACACTGATTCAGGATACGCCGTCTTAACTTTAGCAAAAATGTACTGCCATACTTCTATTGTAGCGCTTTTATCTTCATCGTTTTTTACCAAACTATCCGCCATATCAACTCGGAATCCATCATAACCCTTACTTAACCAAAAATTGATAACACTTATGAGCCATTCTCGAGTTTTTATACACTCTCCGTCTTTATAATGCATTTGCCACGCTGGTTCTGTTATATTTTTAAATCCATAATTTAAGGCTGGTTGGAAACTAAAAAAATTTGACATAAATGCGCCGTTACGCTGATGACGCCCATACACTAATCGATAAGTATTATACCAAGCCCATACGCTGTTTGTCCATATATAACGTCCACTATATTCATTTCTTTCTGGCAATCCGCTTTTAATGAACATTTCATTTTCTTCAGATGTATGCCCTGCTACTAAATCTAATATCACCTTAATTCCCAATTTCTTAGCTTCATCAAGCATCTCATCCATTTCTTCCATACTGCCATAACGCTCAGATGGCTTGAAATAATCTCTAATATCATACCCACCATCCATAAATGGACTGTCAAAACAGGGATTTATCCATATCGCATTGAACCCCAAATCTTTTATATATTGCAATTTCTCTTTTATACCTATAAAATCTCCGTATCCATCGCCATTACTATCCATAAAAGAATTAGGATATACTTCATAAAATACTGCCTTTTTTAACCATTCTGCCATCTTTTAATGTCCTTTATGCGCCGTTGCATTATTTTGCTTATTGTTTTTTTATTTTTAACCTGTATGCGATTTTATTTAGTTGCGATAACGTTAATTTCAACTAATGCGTCCTTAGGCAATCTTGCTACTTCTACACAAGTGCGCGCTGGATAGTTTTGAGTAAAGTATTCAGCGTAAACTTTATTCATTTCTGCAAAATTATTCATATCATTTAAATAAACATTCACCGACACAACATCGCTTAAATCTGCGTCTGCCGCTTTTAAAACTGCAATAACATTTTTTATGCTTTGCGCTGTTTGCTCTTTAATTCCACCTTCCACAAACTTTCCCGTTACGCAATCTATCGGCAATTGCCCGCTTGTAAATATCATATTTCCCGTTATAAATCCGTGTGAATAAGGGCCTATCGCCGCTGGAGCTTCTTTTGATGTAATTGGTTTTTGCATATTCTTCACCTCATAATATTACTTTTATATTCTTTTTGTTAATATTTTATTAATTATTTATATTTTACACTACTTTTATTGCTTTTT
>JAVVUQ010000001.1:29038-32811 GCA_036653075.1 Clostridia bacterium
TTTTATATTACTTATTATAAATTAAAGGTTAAAACTCAATACCTTTTCGAGCGTTAGCTCCTTTATCAAATGGATGTTTGATTTTTTTCATTTCAGTAATATAATCAGCGTATTCCATAAGTTGAGTTGATGGATCTCTGCCTGTCATTACAATTTCAAGTGATTGTGGTTTGGTTTTTAAAAAATCTAAAACTTTTTGTTCGTCTAACTGTTTCATATTAATGCAACCAATAATCTCATCAAATATCATTAAATCAATATTACCGCTTTTGCATTGAATAATTGCCTGTTCAAATTTCTTTTCATTTTGCTCTTTATTGAAAAGTTTTTCTTCATTTGTCATATTAAAGACAAATTTAACATTATCTGTAACTGTTTCAATTTTTAAATTTAAAATATTTTGCGCTGCAATATGTTCGCCGCAACCATAACTTTTTAAAAATTGTAGCATATACACTTTCAATCCGCTACCTGCTGCTCGCATTGCAAGTCCCAAAGCGGCGGTTGTTTTACCTTTACCGTCGCCTGTGTATATATGAATTAATCCTTTATCTAATTGTTTCATTATTGCTCCTAAACTTTGCGATATAATACTCTGTTTAAATAATGATTTTAAGTAATTATTATACCAACGTTAAGTTTAATTATAATCATAAATGTTATTTTAATATTAAAACTCAGCTGTTCCAACTGTTCTTGGAAATGGTAGTACGTCTCTAATGTTTTGGACGCCTGTTAAATACATAACTAATCGTTCAAATCCAATACCGAATCCTGCGTGTTTAGTTCCGCCATAGCGCCTTAAATCCAAATACCACCAATAATCTTCTTCGTTTAAGTATAATTCTTTCATTCTTTGTTGTAATAGTTCCAATCTTTCTTCTCTTTGGCTTCCGCCGATTAATTCGCCTACTCCAGGAACGAGCATATCCATAGCTGCAACGGTTTTGTTATCGTCGTTCATTCTCATATAAAATGATTTGATTTCTTTTGGCCAATCGGTAACAAAAACTGGTCCGTGGTACTGTTTTTCTGTTAAATATCTTTCGTGTTCGGTTGCCAAATCACAGCCCCAAAACACTTTAAATTCAAATTCATCATTATGCATTTTTAAAATATCCACAGCTTGTGTATATGTTAAATGCGTAAATTTATCAACCGATAATTTTTGCAATCTCTCTTTTAGTGTTTTATCCACAAACTCGTTGAAAAAGTCAATTTCTTGTTCGCAATTATCTAATACATACTTAACTACATACTGAGTCATATTTTGCGCTAATTGCATATCATCATTAAGATCGGAAAAGGCAATCTCTGGTTCTATCATCCAAAATTCTGCTGCGTGCCGTGGCGTATAGGACTTTTCCGCTCTAAAGGTAGGTCCAAATGTATAAACATTACCAAACGCCATTGCGTAGGTTTCTGCGTTCAATTGTCCCGATACTGTCAAATTAGTAGCTTTTCCAAAAAAATCTTTAGTGTAATCTGTCTTACCATCCTTAGTCTTTGGTAAATTATCCATATCTAACGTAGTAATCTTAAACATTTCGCCTGCGCCTTCACAGTCGCTTCCTGTTATTATCGGAGTGTGAACGTAAACAAAATTACGTTCATTAAAGAATTTATGAATTGCATACGCCGCTTCGCTTCTTACTTTCATCGTAGCGTTAAATAAATTGGTTCTCGGTCTTAAATGCGCTATTTCTCTTAAAAACTCAACGCTATGACGCTTTTTTTGCAATGGATAATCAGGCGTAGATTTTCCCTCTACTTCTATATTCACAGCTTTTATCTCGAATGGTTGTTTAGCTTGCGGTGTCAATTCTATAACTCCGCTAACAACTATTGCGCTACCCACGTTTAAATGGACAATTTCTTCAAAATTATTTATTTTATCGCTTTCAAAAACCACTTGCAAACTCTTAAAACAACTTCCGTCGTTAAGTTCTATAAATCCATACGCTTTGCTGTCTCTAATAGTACGCACCCACCCTGCAACTGTAACAGTTGCCTTATCAAACGCTTTACTATCTGCAAATATCCCGCTTATCAGCTGACGTTTCATATTCAAATTCTCCTTTCCTGTTAATCTTGTTCATATTTATACTTGATAATCACAGTATTTTATCACGACTTTATAATATCAATGTATAATTCTTAATGTATAATTCTTAATTTATATATTTATTTTATAATTCTAAATGTATATATTTATTTTATAATTCTAAATTTATATATTTATTTTTATAATTCTAAATGTATATATTTATTTTATAATCATTAATTTACTATTTTTTATTACTTCTCATCTTTTTTAAAAACGATGGAATATTGTCCTCATCTTCATTATTGTTATTATTATTATTTGTTGTTGTAGAATAACCATTATTATTGTTTTGATTAAAGTTATTGCTGCTTTGATTTTTATTTCCAAACGCCGAGCGTTGTTCTGTTTGAATTGGCGAATTAGGCGTTCTATCGAAGCGTTCTTCTGTTCTTTCTGTTCTTTCCATTTCAGATTTTCTATTAGGATAAATCGGTTCAGTATTTTGTGGTCTTCTAATTGGTTGTCCTTCGTTCATTCTGCTATTATTGTTAAAATTGTTCAAATTTCCGCCGTATAATGTTTTAGCGGGAGCGTCCTCCATACTGACGAATTGTTTTTCTTTTTTATCTTCCAACACATCGTTTTTAACGTCAAAACCCGTAGCGATGATGGTAACTTGTACTTCATTATCAATGTTTTCTCTAATGTCAGCGCCAAAAATAATAGCTGCATCTTCGTCGACAACTTGTTGCACTAAATTGACAGCGTGTTGTACTTCGCCCATTGTCAAGTCCAATCCGCCTGTAATATTTATAATTACGCCTGTTGCGCCTTCAATTGTAGTCTCCAAAAGCGGACTGTATACAGCTTGTCTTATCGCTTCAATAGTCCTATTTTCGCCTTTGCCTACGCCTAAGCCCATATGCGCCATTCCCCTGTTTTTCATAATTGAACGAACGTCTGCAAAATCTAAGTTAATAAGAGAGGGAAATACAATAATATCTGATATTCCTTGAATTCCTTGTCTTAACACTTCATCGGCTTTTTTAAACGCTTCTACTATTGTAATATCTTTTGAAAAACTTTGCGTTAGCTTATCATTTGGTATAACAACTAAAGTATCTACATTCGCGCGTAAATTCTCAATTCCAATGTTAGCGTTTAACATTCTTTTTCTGCCTTCAAACATAAACGGCTTTGTTACAACCGCCACCGTCAAAATTCCCATTTCTTTAGCAATTGCTGCTATAACGGGCGCAGCGCCAGTTCCTGTTCCACCGCCCATACCTGCTGTAATAAATACAAGGTCGGTTTCTTTTAATGATTCTGCAATAGCCGCTTTACTTTCTTCAGCAGCTTGTTTTCCTATATTAGGGTCGGCTCCCGCTCCCAAACCTTTGGTAAGCTTTTCGCCTATTTGAATTCTTTGTGTTGCTTTTGATAAATATAACGCTTGTTTATCAGTATTAACGGCTACAAAACTTGCGCTTTTTATGCCAGATAATATCATCCTATTGACTGCGTTGTTTCCGCCGCCTCCTACACCCACAACTTTAATCTGAGCTACCTTGGTTGTCGTGGTAAAATCTTCATTAAACATAAACCGATAATCTCCTTTTTAAATTAGCACTGCCTTGTGCCTCGTCTATCCCGTTTTTTAATTTATAAATTTAAAATCATTATATTTTTATTTTAATTTATACTTCACATTTTAATCTATACTTCA
>JAVVUQ010000001.1:32911-35972 GCA_036653075.1 Clostridia bacterium
TATACTTCACATTTTAATTTATATATTATTATTGATATACCTTAACAATGTGATTTAATTGTTAATTTATATTAATAAATCTGTTATTTATAACATATCAATCATACTAATTACATAATTAAAAGGTTAATAAATGTGTTTTCCTTTTCTAATACTTTTTTAGCGGCTATATCCAACAAACTATACGCTGCTGTATCCTCAGGTTTATATAATTGCAATCCTGTTTCGGTTGGAGATGTAATTTTAATACCGCCGAGTGATTCTGATAATAAAGCAATTGCGCCTTTAATATGTGTTAACGCTCCTCCCGTCAAATACATTTCCGTTTCATTTATCAATCTATTTGACACGTTTTCAACAATAGCGGCAATTTTATCGGATATGGCTTCTATTCTTGCAATGATTATATCGTTAACCGTTTTGCACTGTATTGTTTTTCCGTTTACGTTATAATAATCAAAATCGCCACAATGTAAGTTTAAATTAACTTTCCCCTTCAAGGTTTCTGCTGTTTCAAAATCCAAATTCAATACGTCGCATAAATCTTCCGTTATATAAGCGCCGCCATCGTAAATATTTTCCATTACTGCAAATCCGCTGTTTACGCACACCGTAACCGTAGCGCTTCCTGCGCCAATATCAACTAATATTGGAACTTTACTTCTTTGCTGTTTTGTAAGTATAAATTCTGATTGCGCTTTCTCCACAGATATCAATCCTTTCATCTTTAACCCAAGCGAGCTAAGTAATTTTTCAACTTTTGAAATAAAAGAATTTTCAACAAATATAAAAGAAAATTCACCACCAATTGACGTAGCGGTTTTGTTTTCAATTGATTCGCATTTCTCACCATCTACAATATATTCATAAGCTACTGCGTCAATTAAAGTATAACCTTTTGTATCATCAAAATTATTCGCTTTTTTAAACAATTTAACCGTATCTGCCGATGTAATTGTCCTACTTTCATTAAACGTCAAGCTAACTTGACTATTTGCTAAAACAGTAAACGCAGCGTTCGCTCCTACATAAATCTCTTTAAATTTAAACCTCGATTGATTTTGAGCGTTAACAATTAAATTTTTAACAATAACAAAAAGTTCGTTAAAACTGTCAATAAATTTACCTTTGTAATATCCGCTGTACGCTGCGCTACAAGTAGAGATAACAGTATAACCGCTCTCTTTATTTAATTTGCACGCCATAATTGTGACCTTACTCGTCCCAAACTCTAAAACTGCAGCAATCTTGTTCCCTATCATTTGTGCTCCCCTTGTGTATTTTAACGTCTTCGCTTTTAATTGTCTATGTATAAACTTAATCCTTTACTTTGCGCTCTCAATTCAATAGTTATAACTAAACGATAATTAAACAACTACGCAATAATTGCTAATAAAAAAACATTTATAAAAAATGAAAAATTATTATTAAATTTCGCAGAGATTACGCCACTATTATTTTATCATATTTTTCATCATTATGTCAAGTTTAAAGGCGCAATTATAAAATAAATAGGATATTTTATTATAAAATTGCTATATTATTGCGTCGAAAAATGTAGTTTATTACGCTATAACTATATAATCGCTGTACAATAATTGCTATACAATAAAAAAAAATAACATATATACTATAAACTCACTATCTTATTGCGTGGCGAAAATAGCAATATGCTATTTAAAGGTTAAAGTTTTATAATTATAAAAGCAAATTTATATTAGAAATACATATATCATTGATGGAATGAATAGTTTTATTAAAAATTGTACAACCATTGATGATTTAATATAGCAAGTAACATAATATTTTGAAGTGACATAATATTTTATGGCAAAATTGTAACTTGTCCATTTTCGTTTATGTAATAAGTTGCATCTTTAGCTGCTTTATCATCGCAAAAAACGCCGTAAGCGGCAACTAATCTTTTAGTTAAATTAACAGTTGGATTAGCTAAAACAAATTCTCCGTTAACAGTTGTTTCTAAAGTTAACGTATAATTGTCGCCTTGAACAGATTTTTCAATATTTATCAAACTAAACAAATTGCCCTGCTGACCATAATCATAACCAAGTTGCCAAAAAACTTTGGAAATAGTTAAATAAATATCGTTTTTCCATTGTGAATCTTTTTTAAAATTAAAAAATCCGCCTAACTTCAACTCGCCAAGTTCTTCATTTTTAATTCCTAAAAGACGTATGCCTGACGTAGCCGCATTGGTAACTTCAATAATTCGCATTTCATTATCACATACATAATACACATTATTATCATCAATATAATAAAAAGCATTTTGTCGCTGTATAAAATACATAGTCATACTATCTGGGAATTGCTTGACAACATCAATCACTTTAATCTTGCAAAACTTTGACTCGACTACATTTCTAACATCGCTTTTTTTCATAAAAAGTATGTTTTTTCCTTTAAATGCATAAAGACACTCCAACATCGCTTGTTTGTCAAGTCCTGTCGGGGCGTCAATTGTTTGGTTGTTTTGATTTTTAAACACAAAATCAACATTTTTAACTGTAAATACAGTACAATTAAGCACTATAAGAAGCGCTATAATAGAAAGTACTGAAAAAATAACTATAATTCGCCTTTTCATATGATGATTATACAACATTAACAAAAGCTTGTCAAGATAAGTAAAGCATTTCACTATTATACTTTTATGTTTTTAATGCAAAATATAATAAAATTAAAATTAATAAAATAACAATTTGACCGCTTTAATTGAATTTTTAATTTTTTAATGCGACAAAGCGAGCTTAATTTAGAATTATCCTTATGGAAATGCGAGCGGAGCGAGCTTTATTTAGGTTTTATCCTTATGAAAATGCGAGCGGAGCGAATAATGACGAACGAATGCATAATCTATAATTTTATCTAATCTGCGAGGCAGGCGAGCAGAAAAGTTGCATTTTTTTGACTTTGCAACGAATAACCGCTCTATTTATTAAAAATGCTACCTTATGGAAATGCGAGCGGAGCGAGCTTTATTTGGGTTTTATCCTTATGAAAATGCGAGCGGAGCGAATAATGACGAACGAATGCATAA
>JAVVUQ010000001.1:36072-43729 GCA_036653075.1 Clostridia bacterium
TTTTATCCTTATGAAAATGCGAGCGGAGCGAATAATGACGAACGAATGCATAATCGATAGTTCTATTTAATCTGCGAGGCAGGCGAGCAGAAAAGTTGCATTTTTATTGTTTATTAGCGGTTTGTTGCGTTATTTATCAAAAATGCTACCGCATAAATTTGCGAGCGGAGCGAGCTTTATTTAGATTTATCCTTATGAAAATGCGAGCGGAGCGAGCAATAAAATAAATTTATTACTGTTACTGTCTTATTATCATTGCGCCAACATTATTTAGAGCTTTATCCAAGTTTTCGTATCCTCTATCGATATGCCTGATATCTTCTACGACTGTTACTCCTTCTGCGTTCAAGCCAGCTATAACTAAAGCTGCGCCTCCTCTAAGTTCACAAGCTGTAACGCAAGCGCCGCACAATCGTTTTACTCCAGTTATTACTGCTGTTCTATCTTTTACGGTAATATCTGCGCCCAACTTTATTAGTTCGGGAATATGTCTAAAGCGTGTTTCAAAGACATTTTCAGTAACGATGCTAATGCCGTTGCTTACTGATAGCAAAGCGCTCATTGGCGCTTGTAAATCGGTAGGAAAAGCGGGAAAAGAGCCTGTCGAAACTTTTTTTACGGCTTTTATATCGTTATAACCTTTAACTACAATACTTGAATTGCTTTCAACTCTTATATCACACGAATACCCGTCCATTTTGTTTATAATAGCTCCCAAATGTCTAACATCGCATTTATTGATTTTTAATTCACCGCCAGTTATGGCAGCGGCAATCATATAAGTTCCAGCAACAATTCTATCCGCAATGGCATTTATTGTAACGCCTCTTAATTTTCTTACGCCTTCTATTCTAATTGTTGACGTTCCTGCGCCTTTAATACGTCCGCCCATTTTATTTAACATTAATTGGAGCGCGCTAACTTCTGGTTCTTTAGCTGCGTTTTCAATAATCGTTTCTCCATCTATAAGGACGGAAGCAAGCATAAGATTTTCAGTAGCTCCTACGCTTGGAAAATCTAAAACTACCCTACCGCCCTTCATATTACGTCCATCGCAATCTATATAACCTTTATCATCAATAACTTTAACGTTTAGCGTACGAAGTCCATTAATATGTAAGTCTATCGGTCTAAGTCCAATATCGCATCCGCCCGGAAAAACAGCTTTAGCTTTTCTATGTCTACCTAAAATAGAGCCAAGCATAAAAATAGAGCTTCGAATTTCACGAGCATACATAGACGGAATTTCATATTTATCCGCATTTGCGCTATCAATAATCAATGTGCGACCTTGCCATATTACTTTACAACCTAAGTGTTCTAAAATATGTTGCATATTATCTACGTCTTTAATTTTAGGACAATCTTTAATTAAAACTTTTTCATCTGTTAAAATAGAAGCAGCCATAAGCACTAAAACGCAATTTTTAGCTGTATTTACCTCAATTTCTCCATTAAGCTTCCTTCCACCGTAAATAATAAATCTATCCATAATACACTCCATATTGCAAATATAACATCATTTAAAAATTCAAATTAGATTTTATACTTTATATTTGTTGCATAACTGTTTAAATAATAATAAAATTATTTACTTACATAATATATATAATTATTACATATAACATTACGTTTTGTTATAGCGACGTATAGTCATATGAAATTAATAATGCGCATTACAAAAATAGCGCTAAATTATTATATGGCGCGCGTCGATATAAATGTGCTTACGATATAATTTAAGTATGTTCGATACTATTAATATTTAATTTTCTATCACTACTATAATCACATAATCGTGTATATTGTTGTATTGGCAATATACTAAGTATAAGTTTTAACTTTTATTATGCACGTTTAACAACAGTCCGACAGCGCCCATAAACACCGCTAAGGAGCTTCCACCCATACTAATAAAAGGCAATGGAATTCCCGTTGGCGGTATGCTTGCTGACACAACAGCAATGTTAATAATCGTTTGAATCGCTATAACGAATGTTATGCCGCCTGAAAGCAATCCGCAAAATCTATCTTTTGCATTTATTGCAATTTTTACGCCTTTATAAATAATAAAAACAAATATTGCAATTACTACCAAAACGCCGATAAAGCCAATTTCTTCGCCGATTACAGAAAGAATAAAATCGCTTTCTGCAAATGGCAAAAATTTATATTTTTGTCTTGAATTAAACAAACCTACTCCGAACCAGCCGCCGCTACCCAGCGCATAAAGCGATTGCACAAGTTGATAACCCTCATCTTTTGCTGAAGCAAATGGATTTAAAAAAGCGACAAATCGTTGCATTCGGTATGGTTCGAGTAAAATTAAAATAGGAAGCGCGCAAACAGCGCATAAAATAAATATTATAAACGCTTTTTTATTTAATCCGCCCACAAACAGCATACATAACATAATAAGTCCCACGCAAACAGTAACGGACATATTAGGTTCAAGTATTATTAAAATGCACATCAATCCGCCAGCAGCCGCTACAGGTAGATAACTAAGCGCGCTTTTACCTTGAAAATCTTTTCTTGACATATACATAGCGGCAAAAATAACTAAAGCAAATTTAGCTAATTCAGATGGCTGAAACGATATAAAACTAAATCCAATCCACCTTTTAGCGCCATAATTTTCTATTCCAATTCCTGGTACAAACACTAAAATTAATAATATGTAGGATATTATAAGTAAAATAAAAGAGTATTTTTTAACCTTTTCAAGTGATATCTTTATCATAATTAGCATTAAAATAAGTCCAATTACTGCTCCTATCGCTTGTTTAATAACAAAATAATATGAATTATTATATGTTTCTTTTGCAGTATAATTGCTTGCGCTATAAATAAAAATTAATCCAATTGTAACCAACATAAATACTGCAAGGATTAACATATAATCTCGTTTTATCGCTTTAATAATCATTTATTTCTACCTTTTTAACTAATTATATTAATGTTATGATTTTTTGCTATCTAATTATGTTAAATTTCAATTATTTATAATAAATATTTATGTGTTATCGATAATTCAATGTAAAATTAATATTTGATTATTTATATAATAAATATTTATGTGTTATCGATATTTCAATGTAAAATTAATATTTGATTATTTATATTATAAATAAGATTGTTTACGCATTCTTTAAATACGTCGCCTCTATGCGCATAATCTTTATACATATCAAATGAAGCGCAAGCGGGAGATAAAAGCACAGTTCCACTTTCTTTTACGTTATAATAGGCTAAATCAACCGCTTGTTGCATAGTGTCAGCTATCGCATAGTCTACGCCGCCAATGCTATCGCACGTCATCTTTAATTCTAACGCTGTCGCTCCAATAAAAATCGCTTTTTTTATTCCACGTAACTTTAAGCATAGGTCATTAAATGGAGTGTTTTTGATACTGCCGCCCATTATTATCGCAAGTTTTTGCTTATCAAACGATTCAATCGCCTTAATAACTGAATCTGGATTGGTAGCTTTTGAATCATCTACAAATTCAACATTATCAATTTTTGCAAATCGTTCCAATCTATGAGCAATACCTTTAAAATTTTTAATGACTTTTTTAATATCCGCTATCGGTACTTTACTTTCCATTCCAAAACATATACAAGCGAGCGCATTTGATAGATTGAATTTTCCAATAAGTTGTAAATCAGCCACTTCCATTATGTACTCTCCATTATACATAATTTTTCCATTTTGGCAGTATGCGCCGTTTGTTTTTCCGTATATGGAATAATAAATTTTTCTCGCAGAGTTTTCTGCTTGCGTTAACGATTCATCAGCGTTAATTATTGAAATGTCTTCTTCGTCTTGCTCTTTAAATATAGATTTTTTTACATTTACATAATTTTCAAAGGTTTTATGCACATCTATGTGGTCAGGCGTAATATTTAAAATAGTAGCCATTTTTGGCTTAAATTTTTTCATTCCCATTAATTGAAAATTTGAGATTTCCAATACGGCAATATCCCCTTCACTAAGGTGTAAACAATACTCCGATAAAGGTACGCCAATATTACCAGCCGCTACGGCTCGATACTTTTGTTTTAAAATTTCCGTTATTAAAGTTGTAACCGTCGTTTTACCATTTGTTCCAGTAATAGCGTAAATCGTAGCTTTTGTATTTTTTATAGCAAATTCAGTTTCGCTAATTATTTCTATGCAATTTTTGCTTGCATCTATTGATTCGTTTTTATAATAGCCCTCTTTACTGTTAATTAATCTCATTTTATTTAATAACGGCGTTTTCAATTTTTTAAGTTTTATATTATAAAATCGACTAAATCTCTTTAAATTTATTAATAATTTATTATTAAATATGTATTCTGTATCACTTTTATTACATAACAGTTTGTTTTTTAAAGTCAATTTTCGACTATCTTTTTTGTCTTCCGATTTAATCTTAAGTTGCTTTATAACATCGTTACATAGTAAAAACGTTGGACTATAAACAGCTAAACAAAAATTATCATTAAGTACGCTTTTATCATTCATTCCTATTATATTGTCATCATAAATCGTGACGCTATACCCTAACTTCTTTAAGAGCTTTTCAGCTGATTTTCCCGATATTCCATACCCTAATACCAACGCTTTTTTATCCATCTCGCTCCTTGTTTATTCTTATTTGCATACTTTTTTATAAATTCTTCATATTTGCAAAATTTAATTATCATACTATTTATAAATTCTTCTTATTTGCAAAATTTAATTTTAATTTTCATTTAGGTTTGCTATTTATATAATTATTAATTTTTATTTATGATTATTCTATTAAATAAAATTTGAATTTACAACTTGCTAATAATAAGTAAAATTCCAATTACTACCGTAATGGAAGTATAAATAACATCTACTCTTGTTTCGCTTAGTCCTTTCATTTGTAAATGATGATGTAATGGAGCCATTAAAAATAATCGTTTGCCTTTAGTCAATTTAAAATATACAACTTGCAACATAGAAGATAAGGCGGAAATTACATACATAACGCCTAAAACAATTATTAAAAGGGTATTTTTTGTAAATACGCAACTGCAAACCACAAAAGCGCCCAAAGCCATTGAACCCGTATCGCCCATAAAAACTAAAGCTGTGTTACAATTGAAAATTAAAAAAGCTGCTAAAGAACCAGCCATTATCGCATTTATAGTCGCCATATTTATATATTCCACGCTTAATTGTGTCATTCCGCAGTTTTCCGCATCAACAGCGCTAAACATAGTTAATACGCACATAACCGACGTAACCGTTATTGTAACTGAAGACGCCAATCCATCTAAACCATCAGTTAAATTTACGCCATTCGTTCCGCCTAAAAAAGATAGTATCGTAAGCGGAATAATAAAAAATTTAATATCAAATTCAATACTTGTAAATGGAATATTGATTATAGTACCTATATAAGAGTTAGTGTATACATAAATTGATGCAATAGTAGCAATTGCAAGTTGAACAATTAATTTCTGAATTGCCGTTAAACCTAAATTCCTTTTATATCGCACTTTGATATAGTCATCTAAAAATCCAACAACAGCGTAGGCAAATGTTATAACAAGAGTAAATATCGATAATGAATATTCTTTTTTAATCAATAATACTGAACCAATGAAAAAAGCGAACAAGAAGCTTAATCCGCCCATTGTTGCAGTACCACTTTTTTTTGCGTGCAGCTTAACATAACTAAGAATCTCTTGCTTTGCTTTCATCTTTTTTAATATCGGCAAAATAATTCCCATTGAAAACAAGCTTAATAAAAACCCTATTAATCCAGCTATCAAATATTGCTTAAACATACGCACCTATCAAAATTAAATATTTATTTATCATAAAATTTTATTGAAAATTCACATTAAATCACATCGAAATTTGCTTTAATTAAATAATTTAAGTTATTTATCTACTTATATTAATGATTTTCTTTATTTGTAATTACCTTCATTTTTTAATTTTATAAGAAATTCCATATCGTTATGCAAAATTAACTTATCATTTTTTATTATATATTTTTCTGCGCCTTTTCCTAATATTGCGATTATGTCGCCGCTTTTTGCATAATTAAGCGCTTCAATTATTGCTTTTTTTCTATCATAGATTATTGTATGAGGTATCGTTACGCCCTTTTCTATTTCGCTTATAATATCTTCGACTTTTTCATTTCTACTATTATCTTCAGTTAAAAATATGAATTTAGAATAATCGCTTGCAACGCTACCCATTTTACTTCTTTTATCTCTATCTCTATTTCCACCACAACCAAAAACAGTAATTATACGCCCTTTATCTTTTAAATAACTCAATATATTTGACATACCATCGGGAGTATGCGCAAAATCAACTATTATTTCAATGCCGTTAATGTCAATTCGGTTACACCGCCCTTCTATTTCTTTTATACTATTTATACCTTGCGCAATTGCGCTTATTTTTATTCCCAAAACCCAACAAGCCGTCGCAGCCGCCATTGCATTATAAACATTATAAAGTCCCGTCAAGGCAGTTTCTATATGTAACAAATTATCATTTAAATTAAGTAAATAAAAACTTTTTTTGTCCATTTCAAAATAATCTACTGCAAATACATCGCAAGGATTAGATACGCCATAACTTATTGTCGGCAACGATGGCTCTAACGCTAAGTTTAATCCTAAACTGTCATCAGCGTTAACAACAGCCGTTCTTGCAAATTTTTTTGTAAAAAAAGAACGTTTAGTATCCGCATAGTTTTCCATAGTCTTAAAGAAATCTAAATGGTCTTGACTTAAATTAGTAAATATAGCTATATCCGCTACAATTCCATCTAACTTGTTGAGCTTAATTGCGTGAGCTGACGCTTCAAATGCAACATACGTAACTCCCTCTCTATACATCTTATCCAAGGTTTCATTTAAAATTATTGGATCTGGCGTGGTTAAATCACAATCATAACGCTCGTTTTTTACCCAAATTCCATTTGTTCCAATAATTCCGCTTTGTTTTCCTGCCTTGTCCAAAATTGACTTTATTATTAAGCAAGTTGACGTTTTTCCATTTGTTCCCGTTACTGCAATAATTTTCATTTTTTCAGCAGGATTATCATAAAAATTTTGAGCGATAACCGACATTGCTCGCCTTGTATTTTTTACTACTACTTGCGGAATATTTATAGATAATCTGCGACTAACAACCGCCGCTACTGCGCCGCGCGCTATCGCTTCATTTATATAATTATGCCCGTCTTCATTTTGTCCATCAATACAAAAAAATAACGCCTCGCTTTTTATATTTTTTGTATTATGCGCTAATTCTAAAATCTCCCTCTCCGCATTACCAATAATTTCAATTACAGCAACTCTATTTAACAATCTGCAAAGTTTCATTTCATTCTCCTTACAATCTATTGAATGCGCATATTAACCTACTTTTAGCGATTTTTAATAATTAATTATCCTATTTAACCTATTTTTACTTGATTTAATCATTGAAAACTTTAAATTTAAATAAAATTTTAATATATACATTTATTCATTTTCCCTATACTATATATATTTAACTTTTAATTGTTTTATACCATATGAAAATACAAGTAATTGAAACGATATATTGCATATTTGTTACTTATTCATTATTTATTTAATAGTTATTAATTACTTATTCATTATTT
>JAVVUQ010000002.1:0-43334 GCA_036653075.1 Clostridia bacterium
CTCGAATAAAACCTGATATTATTTTATTATCAGGTGGAACAGATGGTGGAAATGCAGAAGTTATCCTTAAAAACGCTGAAACGCTGTCTAAAATACCATTAAGTTTTCCCGTTGTTATTGCAGGCAATAAAAAAATGTCTAAAAAATGCGCAGAAGTTTTAAATAATAGCGGAAAAAAAGTTACAGTTACAGAAAATGTTATGCCAGAATTTAATGTGCTAAATATTTTACCTGCTCAAAATGCAATAAGAGACGTATTTTTAGAAAGAATTATTCGCGCAAAAGGAATTACTCATATTGAAAGTTTAATTGAAGGAATAATTATGCCAACGCCGTCAGCGGTTTTAAGAGCAGCGTCGTTATTATCGAGAGGAACAAAAACAGAAAAAGGAATAGGCGATTTATTACTTGTTGATATGGGCGGAGCGACTACTGATGTATATTCTATTTGCAGCGGAAAGCCGCATATGGATGGCGTTATAATGAAAGGACTGCCTGAACCTTTTGAAAAGCGTACTGTTGAAGGAGATTTAGGAGCAAGGTATACTGCTGAAAATGTTGTTGATGCGTATACTATTGACGAATTCTCTCAAAAAAGTGGGTTAAGCATTGAAAAAATTAAGAATCTTATCGAAAAAGTAAAACATAATTATTCTATTATATCAACAGACGGAGATGAAGCGATTTTTGATAAAAATATCGCTGGCTGTTCTGTTGAAATGGCGGTTATGCGGCACGCAGGTACTATTGAATCAAATTATACAACAAATGGATTAGTATTTGTGCAAAGTGGAAAAGATTTGACAGACGTTAAGCACATTATCGGTACGGGCGGACCAATTATTAACGCAAGCTGTCCAAAAGACCTACTTAAATTTGCTGAGTTTAGCGAAGAAAATTCAGAAAGCTTACGTCCAAAGAAACCTAACTATTATATTGACAAAAAGTATATCTATGCAGCAATGGGACTTCTATCAAGTGAATTCCCAGATGTCGCTTTAAGAATATTAAAAAAAGAAACTATCGAAATTTAATACTACAAGGGATTTATATTATGGAAATAAATAATCGTAAATGGACAATGGATAAATTTACTCAAGTGCGCCAAGACGTTTTACGTCAATGGCCAACGGGAAAGGAAGTAAATATAGAGGAATCCATAAAATATCACTTAACCATTCCCGAAAGCAAGAATTTTTCAAAACAGTTAAGTTACGCTAAACACGACGGACGTACATTAATTCAACCACGCGCCGGCGTTGCTTTGCCAACTCAACATATAGAACTATTGCAGTTTCTTGAAAAATTCGGAGGCGCAGATTTGTTACCTACAACGATTGATAGCTATACTCGTTTAAATCGGTATCAAGAAGCGGAGGTAGGAATACGTGAAAGCATCACACAAGGAAGATCTTTGCTTAATGGTTTTCCCGCTGTAAACCACGGAGTTAATGTATGTCGAAGCGTAACCGAAAGCGTTGGCGTTCCAGTGCAAGTTAGACACGGAACACCTGATGCAAGATTACTTGCAGAAATTACGCTTGCAGGCGGATTTACTTCCTATGAAGGGGGCGGAATTTCTTATAATATTCCTTATTCAAAAAATCATTCACTTGAACAAACCATATACGATTGGCAATACACAGATAGATTAGTTGGATTGTATGAAGAAAATGGCGTTCAAATTAATAGAGAACCATTTGGCCCTTTA
The DNA here is from genome assembly GCA_036653075.1 of Clostridia bacterium. Classification (GTDB taxonomy): domain Bacteria; phylum Bacillota; class Clostridia; order Christensenellales; family CAG-314; genus JAVVUQ01. The sequence goes on from JAVVUQ010000002.1 coordinate 1,712, forward strand.
ACAGGCACGTTAGTTTCACCTTGCATTTCACACTCAGTAGCGATTATTGAAAGCTTGCTTGCAGCAGAACAGGGCGTAAAAAATATAACCGTCGGGTATGGACAATGCGGAAATTTGATTCAAGACGTAGCAGCAATACGAAGTCTTGAGATGTTGACGAATGAATATTTATTAAAATTTGGATTTACAGACGTTGAAGTAACAACCGTTATCCATCAATGGATGGGCGGATTCCCTAATGACGAAGCAAAAGCGTTTGGTGTTATAGCTTGGGGCGCTGCAATTGCAGGATTATCAGGAGCAACTAAAGTAATAGTTAAATCTCCTCAAGAAGCAATGGGCATTCCAACTAAAGAGGCTAATGCTCAAGGTTTAAGGACAACAAAACAAGTAATTAAAATGATAAGCGATCAGTTCTTACCAACTCCAGCAGTACGTAGCGAAATTGCGTTAATTTGCGAAGAAACACGTTGTATAATGGATAGAGTTATTGAACTTGGCGTTGGCGACGTTGCCGTAGGCGCAATAAGAGGCTTTGAAGCAGGTATTATAGACGTTCCATTCGCTCCAAGTAAATACAATAACGGAAAAGCATTACCAGCGCGTGATAACGATGGAGCAGTAAGATTTTTCGAATTTGGAAATTTGCCTTTCACAGATGAAATTAAAAATTTCCACTCTAAAAAGATGGCTAAAAGGGCGCAATTTGAAGGACGAGAAGTATCCTTTCAAATGGTCATAGATGATATTTATGCGGTCAGCGAGGGCAACCTCGTAGGAAGACCTAAGGAGAAAAGATAGTATGGTAAAAATTGAGAAAATTATTTGCAGCGCAGGAAAAACAGGATTCTTTTTTGATGATCAAAAAGCTATAAAATTAGGCGCAAAAGCTGATGGCGCTGCCTATATAGGAAATCCAGTTACTAATGGATTTACAGCAATTAGACAGTCGGGCGAATCTATTTCGGTTATGATTGTTTTAAGTGATGGACAAGTTGCATATGGCGATTGCGCAGCTGTTCAATATTCTGGCGCTGGCGGTCGTGATCCATTATTTTTGGCAGCTGATTATATTCCAGTAATTGAAAATCAAATCGCTCCAAAATATATAGGCAAAGAATTAAACAGCTTTAAAGAACTTGCAAATATTGTTGATAATATGCAAGATGATCGGTTAGGCAAACGTATGCACACAGCTATTAGATATGGCGTTACACAAGCTTTGTTGGACGCAGTAGCAAAAGCTAAACATAAACTTATGGCAGAAATAGTCGCTGAAGAATGGCACACAAATGGAATTAGCGAAAATGAAATTCGTATATTTACACAGTCAGGCGATAATAGATATGAAAACGTAGACAAAATGATTATCAAATCAGCGCCAACCTTACCGCACGGACTAATTAATAACGTACACACAAAATTGGGCGAAAATGGTGAAATATTACTTGATTATGTAAGATGGCTGAAAAATAGAATTATGCAATTACGCATAGACGATAGTTATTTACCTAATTTGCATATAGACGTCTACGGAACAATTGGCTTAGCCTTTGATAATGATGAAGAAAAAATAATCAATTATTTTGAAAAACTTTCCAAAGAAGCTGCTCCTTTTAATTTATATATTGAAGGTCCAGTTGATATGGGCGAAAGACAAGCGCAAATAAATATGTTATCAAAGCTTTGCGCTATGAATAGAGAACGCCATATTAAAATTAAAATTGTTGCTGACGAATGGTGCAATACCTACAACGATGTAGTGGATTTTTCAAATGCAAAAGCAGGCGATATGATACAAATCAAAACACCTGATTTAGGCGGCGTAAATAACATTATTGAAGCGGTATTATATTGCAAAAAAGTTGGAATTGAAGCATATCAAGGCGGAACATGCAATGAAACTAATAGAAGCGCAGAAGTATGCACTAATATAGCTATGGCTGTGAAACCGGACTTAATATTGGCAAAACCCGGTATGGGCGTTGATGAAGGTTTTATGATTGTTAATAACGAAATGCATCGCATTTTAGCATATATGAAAGCTAAACGTTCTTAATTAATTTAATAATATTTATTATAACCAAACTATATAGCATATTGGCATAAAGGAGAAAAGAATGAAAAAAGAATTAGTCGTATTATCAACTACTGCAATATTAGGATATGGTTTTCCTATGAGTTCCTTTGAAGAAGGAATGAAATATAATCCAGACGTAATTGCAGCAGATGCCGGTAGTACCGATCCGGGTCCTTATTATTTAGGCGCAGGGTACAGTTTTACAGATAGATCAGCGGTTAAACGTGACTTATCCATAATGATACAAGCAGGCGTGAAACATCATATTCCAGTTATAATCGGCACTTGCGGCGGCAGCGGCGCAATGTCACATCTATTGGAAGTTGTTGAAATCGTTAAAGAAATATCTAAAGAAAATAATTTAAAATTTAAAACTGCTATTATCGAAGCAGAAATTAATAAAGATACAGTAACTAAATATAACAATGAAGGAAAAGTTAAACCTTTATATCCAGCTCCAGTTCTTACTCAATCCGAAATAGATAGCAGCGTTAGAGTTGTTGCTCAAATGGGCGTTGAACCTTATATTAAAGCGTTGAGCAACGGCGCTGAAGTTATATTAGCAGGCAGAAGTTACGATCCTGCATTATTCTCAGCTCTTCCAGTTTGGAAAGGATACGATATGGGATTAGCTACTCATATGGGTAAAATACTTGAATGCGCTTGCATAGCTTGTACTCCAGGCAGCGGTAGCGATTGTATGATAGGCTTTTTAGGCGAAGATTACTTCAGAGTAATGCCATTAAGCACAAAGAGAAAAGCAACAACTTTATCAGTCGCTGCTCATACTCTATATGAAAAAACAAATCCTTACGTATTACCAGGTCCAGGCGGTTACTTAGATTTAAGAGAAACAAAATTTGAACAATATAGCGATAATTGCGTTAAAGTTTCAGGAAGTAAATTTGTTAAAAGCGAAAAATATACAATAAAACTCGAAGGCGTAAAATGCACAGGCTATAGAACAGTTTCTATCGCTGGCGCAAGAGATCCTATCTTTATAAGAAAAATTGATGAAATTTTAGAAGGCGTAAGAGAAAGAGTTACCGATAACTTCAAATCTGCAAATTATGAATATCAGTTAGAATTCAAAATTTATGGAATCAATGGCGTAATGGGCGCTCTTGAACCAGTTAAAAATCCTCATCCACACGAATTGGGCATCGTAATCGATTGCGTTGCTCCCACTCAAGAAATAGCAAATACAATATGCGGATTTACAAGATCAACAATGCTACATTATGGATATTCTGAAAGAAAAGCTACCGCAGGAAATTTGGCATTTCCATATAGCCCCTCAGATTTTAAAGTCGGCGCAGTATATGAATTTTCAATGTACCACGTAATGGAAGTAGAAGATCCATGTAGCGAATTTCCACAAAAAATGGTCATTATCGATAATGGCGAAGTTAAGGAGGCTAAATAATGAAGAAATATACAATACCAGAAGTTGCTGAAGTTATTAGAAGCAAAAACAGCGGTCCTTATGAATTGACACTTGACATAATCTTTAAAGATTGGGATATATTTGAAAAAGTTTGCAAAGCAAAAATTATTAATCCTGAATTAATAGCTAAACTTTATAAAATCGATCCTAAAAAAGTAATGAATATTGTAGAATTTAATCCAGCTAAAGCTATAAAAATCACTATCGAAAGACCATATTGCAGCGGCGCTAAATGCGAAACAGACGTCTACGGCGCACAACAACACGCTCCTTTATTCGATATTGAATTTGAATTATAATTTTATACTAAAACATTTACGATTTTTAAACTTTAAATTGTTATTCTTATTTAAGGAAATTTAAATTAAAACCGCTGCAAAATATATTTTTGTAACGGTTTTTTTGTTTAAATAAATTTACTAATTTAAAATAAAATAACCTAATTAACAAAATCAATATAAATAGAGCAGAACTTGCGCAAAAATAGAGTTTTATCATCTATTCGCAAAATTACAGTTTTGCGAATAGATATGCTTAATTTTGCGTACAGATGTTAATATCTTTACAAAATAACGAAATTAACAAAGTTGTATTTGAGTATACTATTATACACATAGTACTTTATAAAAATAAACGTTGTATAAATCTGATGATTATTAATGTTTCTATGGTAAAACTGTTGAATATAACGATATATAAAAATTGCTTTACATTTTGTTTTAATTTTGATAAAATGATAATTATAATACAATGTACATAAATAATTACGATGATAATGTATAATAAATGAATGAAAAAATAGCTATTAAATTTAGAATTAGAATAATATATTTAATTTAGTTTAATTTGATATTGGAGATAAATGTCAACTATTAGTAAGGACTATTTTTTAGAACGTGACTGTGACAATCAGCGCAAACTGAATGAATTAATTCAAAATGATTTGCCAAAATTTTGCGATGAATTTTTCATTGGAATACAAAATCGCACTACTTTATTGACACGTTTAAATTATGCTTCAGATTTGCGTTTGTTTTTTGGATATTGTTTTGATCGTATAGAAAGATTTAAATATTTGAGTATTAAGGACTTTTCGTTTAAAGAACTTAATTCAATAACGGCGTTTGAAATTGAGCAATATTTAAATTATATATCAGTATACACTAATAATATCAATGGAAATGATATTATTTATAAAAATGGTGAGCGTGGAAAGTCACGTAAACTATCTACATTAAGGGCTTTAATGAATTATTTTTATAAAAAGGAATGTATTACACAAAATACTGCGGCAAAGGTAGATACTCCTAAATTACACGAAAAAGAAATTGTGCGATTACAAGGTGATGAAATTGAAGATTTGCTTAATACTGTCGAAACAGGTAATGGAATGTCTAAGCGACAACAAGTATACCATAGTAAATCTAATTTAAGAGATGTTGCTATTGTTACGCTTTTACTTGGAACAGGAATACGAATAAGCGAATGTGTGGGGTTAAATTATGATGATATTAATTTTAAAGATAATAGTTTTGCTATAACTCGAAAAGGCGGAAATCGTGTGATTCTATATTTTTCTGAGGAGGTTGCGGCTGCGTTAATGCCTTATATAGATCAACGTATTTCAAATAAAGCGATAAATTTAAATCAAAAAGCATTGTTTCTATCCAAAGATTTTGAAAGATTATCGCCACGGTCAGTACAGTTACTTATAAAAAAATACAGCAAAGTTGCTACGCCGCTTAAAAAAATAACGCCGCATAAACTTAGAAGCACGTATGGAACGGAACTTTATAGAGAAACTGGCGATATTTATGTCGTAGCTGACGTACTTGGACATAAAGATGTTAACACAACAAAAAAGCATTATGCAGCTATAACAGATGACATTAGAAAAAAAGCTTCCGAAAAAGTTATTTTGCATAAGAAAAATTTAGATTCAAACATAGATGAAACTAAATAATTTCAATATATCATATTTATAATTATATTATTTAAATTATTTAATAATATTGAAATTGCATTTAAACGTAAAAATAAGCAAATATTACAATAAGAGGTATTTATGAATCAAATTGAAAAATCTATAAATCAATATCAAAGAGTTCTTTTAGTATGGGCATATACTGGAGATACAGATATTGATAGCGTAATAAATGAATTAAAGAGTCTTGTGGACACGGCGGGCGGTGAGGTTATAGATGTTATTATACAAAATCGAAATACTGTCGATCCATTTACAGTTGTTGGAAGCGGCAAATTACAAGAAATTGCGCAATATGCTGAAAGTTTGAATATTGACGTGGTTATATTTGAAAATGAGCTTAATCCATCGCAAATTAAGAATATACAAGAAGTTATCGAATGTAAAGTTATTGACCGCACCGCTTTAATTTTAGATATATTTGCTCTGCACGCTGTTACAGCCGAAGGAAAGCTACAAGTTGAATTAGCTCAATTGAGATACAATTTGCCAAGATTAATGGGTTCTCAAACACAATTATCACGTCTTGGCGGCGGAATTGGAACAAGAGGCCCTGGCGAAACTAAACTTGAAACAGATAGGCGTTATATAAAACGTCGTATTACTAATCTTGAAAAGCAAATAAACGATTTATCCGAACAAAGAGATGACTTGAGAAAACGGCGCAAAAAGAATCAAATGCCTTGCGTCGCTATCGTTGGTTATACTAATGCTGGAAAATCTTCATTAATTAATAAATTAACTAACTCTGAGATTTATGTAGCAAATATGCTATTCGCTACTTTAGATCCCTCTGCTCGACGTATGGAATTTGATAATGGCACTGCTGTAATTGTTATTGATACAGTTGGTTTTATACGGAATATTCCAACGGGCCTTGTCGCAGCATTTAAATCAACTTTAGAAGAAGCTGTATTTGCCGATTTAATCTTAAATGTTTGCGATATCTCCAATCCTGAAATGCAGCTTCAATGCGATGTTACTTTAAAGACGCTTGAAGAATTAAAATGTAACGCGCCAATAATCACAGTTTATAATAAATCGGATTTAATAGATGAAAATACTATTATTTCAGCCTTTTCAACAGATAAATTACTTGTTTCAGCAAAAAATGGCTTCGGAATCGAGAATTTAAAAGCGAGAATTAACAACACTCTGTTTGGCGATAGTATTTATTGTAAAATATTTATTCCTTATACCGATTCAAAAAGCAATAGCGATTTAAAAGCTAAATCAAAAATTATTTCAGAGGAATTTTTAGATAACGGAACATTGTTTAAATGCAATATAGTTCAAGCTTATTTATCAGATTTTTCCGATTATATAATAAAATAAAATGTTTTTTGATATATTTAAGAATTAATAATAAAACATATGTTTTTTTGCTGAAAACACTTGCTTAAATTTAAAAATTAGTGTACTATATATAAATATAATATAGTTTTAGATTTAATAAAATTTTGAATTATCATAGGAAAATAGATGTAAATGAGCGTTGCAATTTTATTTTAATATCAATTGCAAACTTGGAGGTGCGTTAACATATGGTTACCAAAAAAACACGTTCAGATAAGACAGGCGAGGTTTATGAATACATACAATCATTTATAGAAAAAAATGGTTATTCGCCAAGCGTTCGAGATATTTTAGCAGCTATGGGATTTAACTCAACTGCCACAGTCCAATATTACATAAATAAATTAGAAAAACAAGGCTTAATTACTAAAACTGGAAATAAAAATCGAACTTTAAGCTTACAAGGCAAAAACAATCAAGGTTCTGTATATAAAAAATTTCCACTACTTGGACGAGTTAGCGCTGGCTTACCTATTTTAGCTGTTGAAAACATTGAAGAATATTATAGCCTTCCGCAATCTCTATTTAAAGGCGATGACTTATTCTTATTGCGTGTTGATGGCGATAGTATGATAGGCGCAGGCATTTTCAATGGCGACCTCATTATTGTCAATAAAGAATATCAACCCGAAAATAACGACATAGTCGTCGCATATATCGACGGCGATGTAACAGTTAAACGTTTATTTATTAATATTAATAAAAATTCTATTGTACTACACGCTGAAAATGTAAAATATAAAGATTTAGTAGTTGATGCTGAATATGCTTCAATTTTAGGCAAAGTCATTGGTAGTATAAGAAAATTCTAATTATGCTATCTTATGTCGATTATTAATATAGAAATTAAATATTGAAGCTGCAGTTTAAAATAAACTGCAGCTTTTTATAATGTTATTATCTTAACAATTCCATACTTATATAATATCGCTTATATTTGTTATAATTATTTTGTTATAATTATAAGGTAAATACTATCTATTTTAACAACCGCATAACGCACTCGATAGCTGCAAGCTTTACGTGTTCATAAGTAAGCCCACCTTGTAAATAAGCAATATAAGGCTCTTTTATCGGAGAATCACAACTTAACTCTATTGATGAACCGCTTATAAAGCACCCCGCTGCCATAATAACTTTATGTTCATATCCCGGCATATCCCATGGTTCAAGCGTCACATAACTATCTATTGGAGATGTATATTGAATTCCTTGACAAAACGAAATTAATTGTTCGCTACTATCAAAAATCACAGAGCAAACTATATCACCTATTTCATCATTAATCGTAGGTAACGTTTTAAACCCTAAATCATTCATTGTAACTGAAAATAACATCATTCCTTTTACCGCTTGACTTGTAACATGAGGAGCAAGAAATAATCCTTGATAAAATAATCGATACCCATATTCGTATGAGCCAACCTCACTACCTATTGAAGGCGATGTTAATCTATATGATATTGCTTTGATTAATTGTTCTTTTCCTGCAATATAACCTCCCGTTGGAGCAATTCCGCCACCTGCATTCTTAATAAGCGACCCCACAATCACATCAGCGCCCACCGCAGTAGGCTCAAATTTTTCAATAAATTCTCCATAACAGTTATCTACCATAACAATTATATTATTATTTATTGATTTAATAACATCAATCGCAAATTTTATTTTATCTATAGTCAACGCATTTCTACTGCTATATCCCCTTGAACGTTGTATATATACCAACTTTGGATGATTCGTTATTATATAATCTCTTACTAATTCACAATCTATTTCAGATTGCTTCATCTCAATAATATCAAATTTAATTTTGTAATCTAATAATGAACCATTTCCTATTCCATATATAACTTCGTTAAGAGTATCATACGGCTTACCTGTAATAGATACAGCTAAATCATTAGTCTTAAGCAATCCAAATAATGCAATCGTTAATGCGTGCGTTCCAGAAACAATATTGGGCGACACAATGGCGCTTTCAGCTTGAAAAACTTCAGCATAAACTTTATTTAAAGTATCTCGTCCAATGTCATCATATCCATACCCCGTACTTCCTGCAAAATGCCTTGTACCAACTCTATAATTCCTAAATGCATTTAATACTTTTTCTTGGTTATATAACGCAACACTCTCTATTTCTTTAAATCGATTTATTAACTTCTTTTCCGCTTCATTAACAATTTTTTCCGCTTTTTCTCTTATTTCCATAACTTCCCCTTAAATTAACGCTTTATTTATAATATAAAGCATTTTAAATTTCTGTTAAATTATAACATTTATATAATACTATTACTAACATAGTTATATATAAAATCAAAACAAATACTACTATGTTTGAAATAGTATTATATATATCGCTTAATAATTGAATTTATAATATTAATATTCTCGTTTGCTGATAAATCTGCGTCTAATTTGATTGTGTTTAAACGTTTGAAATACGTTATTTGTCTTTTGGCATAATTGCGTGTGTTTTGTTTAATTGATGTTATTGTTTGTTCTTTTGTACAATTTCCTTTTAAATAATTTACAGATTCTTTATATCCTATGCCCTGCATACTTTGCGCATCAATTGGAACATATTTCATAAGGTTAAAAACCTCATCAAATAATCCGTTATCAATCATTTTATCCACTCTTTTTTCTATGTTTTTATATAATACTTCTCTATTTATCGTTAATTCAAATATTATATTTTCATATTTAAGTTTTTTATTATTTAAATTTCCATCTGATTTTTTTAAACCCGTTGTTTTATATATTTCAATTGCTCTAATAACTTTTTTGGTGTTATTTGGATGTATTTTCATAGCTGATTCAATATCGTATTTCATTAAAAGATTATGCAATTCTAATGCGCCATTAAGGATTAAATAGTTGTTTAATTCTTTGCGCAAATCATAATCTACGCTATTTTCAAAATCCATTTCGTACAAAGTACTGTCAAAATAAAAACCAGTACCACCTACCATAAATGGAATTTGACCTTTATCATTTTCTAATGTTATAATTTTATCGACTTGTTGAGAATAGTTATTACTATTAAAGCTATCACAAGGATCAACTATGTTTATCATATAATGTTTAATTCTACTCATTTCTTCATTAGATGGTTTTGCAGTACCAATATTAAATTCTTTAAATATTTGCATTGAATCCGCTGAAATTATATTTGTATTCAATTCTTTTGCCAACTGCAACGCTAAAGCGCTTTTCCCTATGGCAGTTGGGCCAACTAATCCTAAAATCATATTTACACTATCCTTTTAAACCATTTTTCAATTTCGGATTTATTAATTTTAACAGCTATTGGTCTGCCGTGAGGGCATTTTAGAGAAATATCTTTGGATAATTTATTTATAATTGAATTTATTTGAATATCATTAAGTTTATCTCCGCCCTTGATTGCTGCGCGACAAGCCATTCGAGCTAATTTTTCTTTATTAAAGCCATCTATGTCTTTTGTATCATTAATATCGTTTAAAATATATGAAACAAATGTTTCTAAATTAATTTCATTCACTAAAGATGGAACGGCGTCAATTCTAAAGGAGTTTTTGCCATAAACCGATATTTCAAAACCACATTTATTGATAGTGTCAATATTTGATTGTATATAATCGTATTCTGCATTGTTAACGCTAAAAATATAAGGAAGCAACAAAGGTTGAATAATTAATTTTCCATCATCCATTTCGGATAATAATCTGTCATATATTATTCGTTCGTGCGCTGCGTGCTGGTCTACAATTAAAACCTCACTATTATCATCGTTTTCCATTATTAAATAGGTATTAAACATTCTTCCTACGTTTATTAAGTGACTACTTGATAAAAAACTATCGTTTATAATAGTTGAAGCATTTTTATTTTTAGAGTTTTTAAATGCCATTTCAATTGCGCTTTGTTCATTTTCAATTATATCTGTAAAATCTTGTGGTTTTGAATCTTCTAAAAAATTGTTTTTATAATCATTATTTTTAATATTGTTATTACTGCATAAAGTATTTTGATTAATATTTCTCAATTTATCATCATTTTTATCTAAAATTCCGTTATTTGTTGCATTAATATTAATACTATTTAAATTATTGCTTGTAAATTGTGCATAATCATTGTTTTTATTTTTTTTATCAATATATTTATTTTCATAGAAGTTATCGCCACTATTTTCACACGTTGGATTTGTTAATGTTATTGAATTTTGTTGCATATTATTATCTATATAATTATGTGTTATGTCAATAATCTTTCGTTGTTCAGATTTAATTGCTTGACTAATTGGAGCAAAAAAAGCAGAAAAAATCATTTTAGGCTCAGAAAAACGCACGTCTAATTTATTAGGGTGTACATTCACGTCAATTTCTTCAAATGGAATTGATAAATATAGTGTAAATAACGGATATTTTCTTGTCATTAAATATGGTTTAAATGCAATTTTAACCGCAGTATTAATCGTCGAATTAATTACATATCTACCATTTATAATTAAAGTTTGGTATGTTGTATTGTTTTTTGGATAGTTTGGACTTGAAATATATCCAAAAACTTTATAGTTTTTATAAAGCGCATCAATTTTTAAGCAAGTAGTTAATACCTCACTCCCGTAAATGCAAGACATAGCATTTTCAACGCCTTTTCCTTGTGAATTAAATATTACTGTTCCATTATTAATATATTTAATTGCTATATACGGATTTGATAATATTAATCTTGATACTGTATCCGTTATTAATGTAATTTCGCTATGAGCTTTTTTTAAAAACTTTAACCGGGCGGGCGTATTAAAAAATAAATTTTCAACTGTAAAAGTTGTACCATTATTGCCGCCACATTCAGTAATTTCCCCAAAAACGCCACCATCGACTGTTAATGTATGCGAAAGTTCATCAGTTTCAGTTTTTGTTGTAACTGTAACTTTACTTACTGCTGCTATGCTTGCTAAAGCTTCGCCCCTAAATCCTAACGTTTTAATTGAATCTAAATCCGATTCACTTACTATTTTACTTGTTGAATGTTGTAAAAATGCTATTTTTAAGCAATCTAACGGAATCCCTGTTCCATTATCATTAATAGAAATAATTGAGCAACCATCAGAAATTGTTATTTTAATAGATGTAGCTTTTGCGTCTATGGCATTTTCTATTAATTCTTTCACAACAGAAGCTGGTCGTTCTACTACTTCACCAGCTGAAATTTTATTATATATTGTAGATGATAAAATACATATTTTGTCCATAATTTCCTTTATAGTCTAATATTATAATTATTTATAATATTTTAAATAACAATTAAATTTATATTTCATTCTTTGCTTTTTCAATATTTTTATTTTTTTCTATTTCATTGCTAATAATTTTAGCTCTATCCACTATTGATTTTTCGATTCCTGCTATCGCTGCAACCTCGATTCCAAAACTTTTATTAGCGCTTCCTTTACATATTTTACGCAAAAAAATAACGCCATTTTTTGTTTCGGTAACCATCATTTTATAACTATTTATACCTTTAAGTTGTCCTTCAAGTTTAGACAATTCAAAATAATGCGTGGCAAAAATTGTCTTTGCGCATATTGTCTGATTTATATATTCAATAACTGCTTGAGCAATGCTTAAACCATCTAAATTAGATGTGCCTCTACCTAACTCGTCGATAATGATAAGACTGTTGCGTGTTGCATTTTTTAGAATATACGCAGCTTCAATCATTTCAACCATAAAAGTGCTTTGATTAAACAATAAATCATCGCTTGCGCCCACTCTCGTAAATATTTTATCCGTAATAGGAATATTCGCTTTATCTGCAGATACAAAACAGCCTATATGCGCCATAATAGTTATTAACGCTACTTGCCTCATATATGTACTTTTCCCAGCCATATTGGGACCTGTTAATATCATAGTTCGGTTATCGTTGCAATCTAATATGGTATCATTTGACACGAAATTTTCCGTTCGCATAAATTCTTCGATTATTGGATGTCTTCCACCCTTAATAGTCAATGTTTCATCCTTTTGGTTAATCAATGGTTTACTATAACCATTGTTTACTGAAACTTTGCTCAAACTCAATAAGGCATCTAATTTTGCTATCGCATTAGAAATTTTCTGTAATGTCGGAATAAATGGTAAAACCAATTCTCTTAATTCATTATACAGTTTTCTTTCTAATGCGCTATAATTATCTTCAGCTGTTAGCAATTTTTCTTCAAGTGTCTTTAACTGCTCAGTTATATATCGTTCGCAATTTACAAGTGTTTGTTTTCTAATGTACTCAATTGGCGCTTTGTCTTTAAATGAATTTGAAATTTCTATATAATATCCAAATACTTTGTTATATCCTATTTTTAAACTCTTAATCCCGCTCTTTTCTCTTTCTTTTAATTCAAGCGCAGACAATAAAGCTTTCCCATTATGCGAAAACTCTATCAATTCGTCTAATTGTTTATTGTAACCTTTTTTAATGTATCCACTTTCCTTAACAGTCGTAGGCGCATCTTCACTTATCGCTGTATTCAATAATTGAATTAAATTATCACAAGTAATTATTTCACTGTTTATTCTTTTTCCATACCCTACTTTAGTGTAATTCAAAACTTCTTTAACTTTCGGTATAGCCTTTAATGTTATTTCTAACGCTTTATAATCTTTGGGCATAACATTTCCATAAGAAATTTTCCCGCAAATTCGTTCTATATCTTTAACATAACTCAATGCTTCCGCCATGCCTTCTCGCATTAAAAAATCATCAACAAATGATTCTACCATATCGAGTCTATCATTAATAAATTCGATATTAACAAGCGGTTGATTTATCCATTGTTTTAACATTCGCGCGCCCATGCTTGTAATTGTTTTATCTAAAAGCCAAAGCAAACTACCACGCTTTTTTTGATCTTTATTATTGCAAGTTAATTCTAAATTACGCCGTGTATTATAATCTAAAGACATATATTCCGAGCTATTAATGTATTTGACGCCATCAATATGCGGCAAAGCTCTCATTTGCGTTTCATTAATATACGAAAGCAATGCGCCAACAGCTTTTATACACAATGGATAACGTTCTATTCCATAAATTTCCAAACTATGCACTTTAAATTGTTGTAAAATTACCTCTTTTGCGCGTTCTTCATCAAATTTCATCTCATAATACTGTTTAAATTTTGGAATATATTCATTTTTTATACAAGTAAGCTTTTCATTATAATTCATAGCTATCGCATTACATAATATCTCTGACGGACTCAATGACACCATTAATTCTTGTAACTTTTCTTCAAGTTTATCTGAATCAAAATTTTGCGTAAACAATTCGCCCGTTGAAATATCACACCACGCTACCGCTAACGCTTTATTTTCTTTATTACAGCAAACCACAGCTAAGAAATTATTGTTTTTCTCATCTAAAATATTATCTTCAATAACCGTTCCGGGCGTTATAACTCTAACAATCTTTCTTTCCGCCATACCCTTTTCAGGAAGTTCCATTTGTTCGCAAATTGCCACTTTTAAACCTGCCGAAATAAGCTTTTGAATATAATTTGTTATTGCGTGATATGGTACGCCACACATAGGCGCTCGCTGAGCTTCGCCACAATCTCTACCAGTTAATACTAAATCTAATATTTTACTCGCTTTAATAGCGTCATCGTGAAACATTTCATAAAAATCGCCTAATCTAAATAAGACGATACAATCCTCATAATCTTTTTTTATTGAAAAATATTGTTTCATCATTGGTGATAATGCCATAGTTTATACCATCCTATTTTAATATATCGGTTTTTTTGAATGAATTAATCAGCAAATAAACTCATTAATCAACTAATTTACCCCAAAGTGTAGCAGATTGATGTTTTTCAATTTGAACATTTACAAATTGTCCGATTAAATCTTTATCACTTGGAATATTAACTAATCTACCATTATCAGTTCGGCCGCAATAGACATTTTTATATTTATTATTAGTATCTTCTACTAAGACTTCAAAAACTTTATTGATATAAGTTTCAGACATTTCATTAGTTATTTTATTTTGCAACGCTTGCAATCTTGTAATACGATCACGTTTAGTTAAACTATCAATTTGATTTTCCATTAAATAACCTGGCGTTCCTTTTCTCCTTGAATAAACAAAGCTATATAAACTTGTATATCGAACCTGTTCCATCAAACTTAAAGTCTCCAAAAAATCTTCTTCCGTTTCGCCAGCAAAACCAATCATAACGTCACTACTTATTCCAACATTTTCGCCTAATGTTTTTTTAATATCTTCTATATGCGCTAAATAATCACTACGATTGTAATGCCTATTCATTGTTTTAAGCATTTTATCGCTCCCCGATTGAACAGGCAAATGAATAAATTTACATATACTATCGTACTTTTTAATGGTTTCAATAACATCGTGAGTCAAATCTTTCGGATGAGATGTTAAAAATCTAATTCTATGCTTTCCAGGTATTTGTCCAACCTCATCTAAAAGTTGCGCAAATGTAACTTTCGGAGTTAAATCTTTTCCATAAGAATTTACATTTTGCCCCAACAATGTAATCTCTTTGTATCCATCTTTTAATAATTGCTTAACTTCGGCGACTATCGTATCTTTATTTCTACTACGTTCTCTACCACGAACATACGGCACTATGCAGTAAGTACAAAAATTATTGCATCCGTATATTATGTTAACCCAAGCATTTGTCCCACTTGTACGATAAATTGGCGTATCCTCAATCAATGTATCTTCATTTCGTATATCAACTAAATCTTTCTTAAGTTTAACCGAATCAATTTTTTCGCTAAGTAAATGTATATTATTTGTACCTAAAATTATATCAACATGTGGAAATTTTGATTTCAAACGTTTCGCAACTCCATCTTGTTGTGTCATACAACCACAAACAACCACTATAAGCTCCGTGTTAGCTCTTTTTAAACTTTTAACTTCACCAATATGCCCTAATATCTTAGCTTCAGCTGTTTCTCTAATGCAACAAGTGTTAAAGACAATAATATCCGCTTCCTCGCTCAAAGTCGTTGCTTTATAATCTTTTGATTCAAGTATTCCCGCAATTTTCTCAGATTCGTGAACATTCATTTGACAACCATATGTATGTATAAAGTATTTTTTCATTTATTATATCTCCTAAGCTTATATTATATCAAATTTAATACAATTTAGCAATTGAATAAATATATTTAATATATAAACAAATACTATACTTATGGAAAAATATAAAATTAAAAGTACTATGTGTGTAATAGCAATCATTTTATTATTAATAGTGATTGTTTTATTCGGAATAATTATTTATTTTACCGAATTATCTCCTCAAGCAGTTAAATTTGACGCTGAAAAACTTGTTCGAATAACTACGGGTTTTTATATGTATGACAATAATGGAAATTTAATTGATGAAACTATTCCTTTAAAATCAGCAAAAAAATTGTCAATAACAAAATTACCATCTCACGTAAAAAATGCGTTTATTGCAGTGGAAGATAAACGCTTTTATTCGCATAATGGCGCCGATGTTCTTCGCATTGGAGGCGCAATTAAAAATAACATAGCCGCTGATAGATTTAAAGAAGGCGCTTCAACAATTTCACAACAATTAATTAAAAATACGCATTTGTCTGGCAAAAAAACATTTATACGAAAATTAAACGAAATTAAATTAGCTCGTGAATTAGAAAGGCAATATACTAAAGACCAAATACTTGAAATGTATTTGAATACTATTTATTTTGGCAATAATGCGTATGGATTAGAAGCTGCAGCTAATACTTATTTTGGTATTTCCGCTTACGATTTAAGTATAGCTCAAGCAGCAGCAATGGCTGGATTAATCAAAGCGCCCACCGCTTACTCGCCTAATAACGATTTGAATAAATGTATAATTAGAAGAAATACTGTCTTAAAGCTAATGAAGGAACAAAACTTGATTACGCTTAACGAATACAATATTTCTAAAACTGAAGAAATAAATTTATCTATTATTAATCAAAATAAAAACTTTTTAAAACAATATATGCACGGCGCTATTCAAGAAGCGTGCGAATTATTAAATATTACTGAAAAA
The DNA here is from genome assembly GCA_036653075.1 of Clostridia bacterium. Taxonomy (GTDB): domain Bacteria; phylum Bacillota; class Clostridia; order Christensenellales; family CAG-314; genus JAVVUQ01. Next base: position 18,666 of record JAVVUQ010000002.1, read on the forward strand.
CAATTAATTGAAAGTAAACTAAAAATTTATACCTATTACAACAAAGATATTCAGTCGGCTTTATGTGATACAATTAATAATAATATCGTCAAAACTGTAAATGGAAATATAGCGCAATGTTGCGGAATGGTTGCAAATAATGAATCGTCTGGAATTGAAGCATTTGCAGGTATTAGCAAAAATAATTTATATACTATTCGCCGAAATATCGGGTCAGCCGCTAAACCATTAGTTTCATTTGCCCCCGCTTTAAATGAAAGAATTATAACCCCGCTAACAATAATAGAGGACGCTCCTTGTTCATTTGATGGCTATTCTCCGCATAATTATAATGATAAATATTATGGCTATGTTACTATGCGTGATGCTGTCGCTAAAAGCTTAAATAGCGTTGCAATCAACCTTTTAAATAATATTTCAATAAAAAAAGGATATGAATATTTAATAAAAAATGGTTTTACACTTTCAAAAAATGATAATGGATTACCAATTGCTTTAGGCGCTTTCACTTTTGGTATTACATTAAAGGAACTAACTCAAGGCTATATGACCTTAGCTAATAAAGGCGAATTTTCAAATTTACATTTTATAAAGAGTATTTCAGATGAAAGCGGAAGAACTTTATATAAAACTAAAATAAAATATTCAAGAGTTTTTGATGATGATAGCGCTTTTTTGATGACTGATATGCTTACTTCAGTAGTTAATAATGGCACAGCTAAAGGACTAAAATCAGATAATCTAAACTTTTCAATCGCAGCAAAAACAGGCACCGTAGGAGAAATTAAGTCAAAAGATAATACCGATGCGCTGCTTGTTAGCTACAATACAAAACATACTACTTCAATGTGGATAGGCGGATATATTAATGACACCTTGCCTTCAACTGTTACTGGCGGAAATTTACCCGTTTTATTAACTAAACAACTTTATCTATCTATATACAAAAATAATAAACCAAAAAATTTTGAAATACCTGAAAGCGTCACAAAACTTTCAATCGATAAGAAAACACTTTTTGATACGCATATAGCGATTAAATCTATCATAGATACTCCAAACGACCAAATAATCTCTGAGTATTTTTCAATTCACAATTGCCCCCAATCGACCATAAAACCTGAAAAACCTTCAGCATTTTTAAACTTAAATTTGTCTTTAAATAACGATGGTTTTCCTGTAATAGAATTTGAAAGCGCTGAAAATATTAAAGTTTCAATATATCGCAAAAATAACACCATTGATAAGCTTATCGCCACTGTGGATGGCGGAAACGTTACGTATATCGACAATAACGTTGAACTCAATAAAAGTTACACGTATTATATCTTACCCATCAGCGATGAATTTAAAGGCGTTAAATCGCAAGAAAAAACTATAAAAACATTACAAAAAAAGGTTGATGAAAAACAACCGCCTAATGAAGATTGGTGGCGTTGGATTTATAAAATAATACAAAATTAAGAAGATAAAAACCATTGATTTTTATTGCAATTATATAACTTATAGTTTTTGTATTACGATTTATAATAAATATATGCTTTTTATATACTATGTCTATAATAGTACATCAGAAAAAGCTGTGTATTGCTATAAATTAAAAAGTTAAAGATTTAAATAAATATAAAATAAATATAAAATAAATATAAATACGATTAGTTGTTTTTAAATACGATTTCGATTAGCTGTTTAGTATTATCTACAATATAATCAGCGTTAGCCGATAACAATTTATTTTTGTCTTGATAGCCCCACGTTACTGAAATACATTTAACACCAAAATTATGAGCTGTTAAAATATCCACATCTGAATCGCCGACATAAATAATATTTTCTTTGCTTAGGTTTAATAACCTCATGGCTTTATTACAGCCGTCGGAAAAAGGTTTGATGCGTACATCGCTTCCTTCACCAATTGCTAAGTCGATAATATTTCCAAATAAATTTTTTGATAGTTGTTTAACTGCATAATCAAATTTATTAGATATGATAACGTTTTTTAAGCCTTTGTCGTGAAATAATTCTAAAGTTTCCATAATTTTATCATAAACAATAGTATTATCCTCATTATGCAATTTATAATATTCGATAAATTTTAATTTTACGTTATTAATAATATTAGTATCAATTGATTGAATATCTACAACTCTTTCTATCAATTTATCCACGCCATTGCCAATACTTTGTCTAACTTTTTCAATAGTAACTGTTTGTAAATTATTTTCTTTTAACGCATAATTGACGCTAATTGTTAAATCCAACAATGTATTAAGTAAAGTTCCATCTAAATCAAAAAATACAGCTTTAATCATAAAATTATCCTTTTTCTATTGTTAAGTAAAAATAAATTTTAATTATGATATAGTTTAACATTAAGAGTTTTTAAACAACTAAATCACTATTTTCCTTATTTTTTACTTCATTCTTTTCTTTATAGGTTTTTATAGCAGCAACAGCCATATCATCGCAGCGGTTATTAAGTTTGTCATCGCTATGACCTTTAACACGAACAAATTTAACGCTATTTTTATTTGTTTCATATATTAAGGCTTTCCATAAATCTTGATTTTTAACATCCGAATTATCTGCGGTTTTCCAATCTTTTTTAATCCAAGATTCAATCCAATGTTTATTAAAAGCATCAGAAACGTAAGCAGAGTCTGTATAGATAGTAACTTCACAAGGTTCTTTTAAAGCTCTCAATCCTTGTATAACGGCAAACATTTCCATTCTGTTGTTGGTGGTTTCAGGTAAATAACCCGAAAGTTCTTTTTCTCGACCATTAAATATTAATATTGCTGCCCATCCCCCAACGCCGGGATTACCCGAACAAGCGCCGTCAGTGTATAAAATTATATTTTTCATTTTACTTCCTCGTATTAATATTTATTTCAAATATGTGCATAATATTGCGATAATATTATTAAAATATTATTATTAAATTTACATAATTTTATATCAATTATATATTAAAAAACAGCTTTTTTCTTTATTGAAAAAAGCTGTTTTTGGCAGGGGAGACGCGATTCGAACACGCAACCTACGGTTTTGGAGACCGCTACTCTACCGTTGAGCCACTCCCCTAAAGTATAGACATTATACTCAATTCATACATTTTTGTCAATCATATAATGCCTACAATTATTAAACTTTTTTATTATTATTTTGCGTATTCTACGCTTCTTGTTTCACGAATAACATTAACTTTTATCTGTCCAGGATATTCCATTTCCGATTCGATTCGTTTTGCTATATCTTTTGCAAGTAATACAGTTGCAGGATCGTTTACAATTTCAGGTTTAACAATAACTCTAATTTCTCTACCTGCTTGTAATGCATAAACTTTTTGTACGCCAGTAAAGCTATTCGCAATTTCCTCTAATTTTTCCAAACGTTTAACATAATTTTCAATTGTTTCACGTCTTGCTCCCGGTCTTGCGCCAGAAACCGCATCAGCTGCGGCAACTAAAACAGCTTCGACTGTTGCAGGTTCGACATCGCCGTGATGAGCCATAATTGCATTTACAACTTCTTTGCTTTCTTTATATTTTTTAGCAATATCAGCTCCAATTTGAATATGAGTGCCTTCTACTTCTTGATCAACAGCTTTACCAATATCGTGTAAAAGTCCTGCTCTTTTAGCTAAAGCCACATCAACGCCTAACTCAGACGCCATCATTCCCGCAATATAAGAAACCTCTAACGAATGGTTTAAAACATTTTGTCCATAACTGGTACGGAATTTCAATCTTCCAAGTAATTTTATTATTTCTGGATGTAAACCAAATACTCCTGTATCAAACGATGCCGCTTCACCAGCTTCTTTGATGGTAATATCCATTTCTTTTCTAACTTTTTCAGCCATTTCTTCAATTCGAGCTGGATGAATACGTCCGTCAGTAATTAACTTTTCAATTGTAATTTTTGCAATTTGTCTTCTAACCGGATCAAATCCTGATAAAATAACAACTTCTGGAGTATCATCAATAATTAAATCAACACCCGTTGCATTTTCTAACGCTCGAATGTTTCTACCTTCACGCCCTATCAATCTGCCCTTCATATCATCGTTAGGAAGCGAGATTGCCGTAATAGTAGCTTCAGATACTTGATCGGCTGCGCAACGTTGAATTGCGCTACTAATAATTTCTCTTGCTTTTTTCTCACCATTTTCTTTAGCTTCAGTTTCAATATCACGAACAATCAATGAAGCATCTTTTCGAGCATCTGCTACTATCGTTTCAATTAAATTTTGTTTTGCTTCTTCTTTAGTCATTTGCGCAATATGTTCAAGTTCGCTGTTCAATTTATCGTTAGATTTATCTAATTCCGCTTGACGTTTTGCGATTTCCGCTTGTTGACCAACTAAAGTCTTTTGTTGTTGTTCTTGTTGTTCCTGACGTTTTCCAAGCTGTTCTTCTTTTTTATCCAACGTTGTATCACGTTGAATCAATCTATCCTCTTGTTTTGTCAGTTCTTTAGACCGTTCTTTAGATTCTTTTTCAAATTCAGTCTTAAGTTTAAGAATTTCTTCTTTGGCCTCAAGAATCGCCTCTTTTTTTAGTGTCTTTGCCTCGAGATTAGCGTCATCAATAATAGATATGGCTTGATTTTTCGCACTGTTGACTTTTTTGTTCATCACATATTTATCAACAATATAGAAAATTCCCGCACCTACACCGATGCCCACTAACGCCAGAACTATATATAACCACCATAGTTCATTAGCAGTAGCACTGAGCATCATGTTAAACATAATTTCCTCCTAAATATTTAACATCGGGACGCTGCCGACATTAATCAATAACAACACATTACAAATACTCTATGTTGAATTCAAATTGTCGGGATTGCCCGACATTGAGATTTTTTGACACCGAGGGCTAATATTTGCCCACAATACCTATATAGTACATTATTTTACGCCCTTTGTCAATCGTTTAACGGATACACAAATTAATAATTATACAATCAAATTTTATAAATACTTATACATCATTGTATATGACTAATACTAACCAATATAATTTTTTATATAATTAATATTGAAAAATATCTTAATAAAATATTATTTAACTTAATTTACTATACAATCACTAAATTTTAATCGACATTGACTAAAAATATAATTTAAAGAGTATTTTTAAATGATCCATCCATAAAATAAGCAATTTTCCCCCAACCTGCATATGTTATTGTTTTTATATCATTCTCGTTTTCTCCAATTTTAAAAAATACATTAGAGTTATTTTCAAATTTTATATCTTTCTCATTTATATACCAAAATCTACTATTGGAAATTTTATACATATCTTTAAATGCAGATTTATCATTGCTTATTTTTGCTATTTGTATTAAATTGTTCATATCTCGCAGATAAATATTATTTTTTAAAACATTTCGACAATTATTTTCGTCTCGTGGGCAACCTTCATACCCATGCGTGCAATTTCCACGATATAATTCAAAATGTTTATAGCATCTCCAACCATATGACGTTGTAGTAAATACTACTCTATAACTTTCAACATAAAACAACACACATTCATAAAAATCGGTTTTGCTCTCATTGTATTCTTGTAACGTTTTTTCGCAGCTATCGCCGTATCTTTTTATTTCCGTACCGTTGTCATATTCAGCAACATAAAAAGTACTATGCTCTTTTGTATTATTTATAGTAAATTCACACCCACCTGTAATAAATTCATTTTCTATAACAGCAACGTTATCTACAAATAATACAAAACAATGTTTATTGCTAATAGTAAAACCAACACTTTCAAAATACGCTACTATTTCAATGTCTTTATTTGGCATTATAAATTCAATAAGATTTACAGTGTTATCTTTAATAATGATATCATTTGAACTCCACTTAATAAATTTATATCCCTCGTTTGCAACTGCTGTAAACTTACATTTTTCACCGTATCTATACTTAAACCCTTGCGCCATTGCTTCAATACTTCCAAAATTTCCATTTTTAATCTCACCGCAGGTTTGTGGAACAATAACAGAATAACTATTTAACGCAAAAATAGCATTAATTGTATAATCGATTTTCCCCATAAAAAATTTATATACGTTTTTATGCGATGAATTAGTATTGCTTAATTCATTACCATTTACATCTGTCCATTTAACAAAACTATATCCAGTTGAAATATGCGCAGTTAAAATGCCTTCGCTTTTATATTCGAATTCGCTATTTCCGCTTACGCTACATTCATCTTTATTTACAAAACCCCCATTGTTACAAACTTTGTTAATATTTAATATATATCTTTTATATTTATAAACTATTGTTATCGTAATTTCGTCAGTTACAGTATATACATTATTTATTATATTTAGTTTTTCATTACAATTATAATATCCTACAATCTCATATCCATCATTTACTGTATACGATAATGATACATTTTCATTTTTATATATGTCTGTAATAGATGTTTGGCTAAATATATCGCCATATTTTATATTTATTTCGCCACATTCATTATCTGTTATTCTATTATTCGCATTGTTACCTTTTATAACAGCTTTACAAATATTAACTGTATATTTAGGTATTTCTTTAAAAACAGCAGTTATTTCATTTGAGGTCAATTCAACAATATGTTCATAATTTTGATTATGTCCACTTTCTCCGACTGCTTGTTTTCCATTTACAATCCAATATAAAAACTCATAATGCTTGTTCGCTGTCGCTATCAATGTTATTTTACTTGTTACCTCTGCGCAATTATCAATTTGTACTCCATTACATACTACTATGCCACAAATAGTAGTTAATCCTACTTGTTCAATTAAAGCAGCTTCATTACTTTTTAATGCAATTTTCAAGTTTAGTTTTGATGTCTTTAGTTTAAACAATGGAACCAATTTAATATTACGGTTAGGCATAATATAAAAAAGTTTATCATTGTCAATTATGGTAGAAATCTCTAAATATTCGTTATTTATTCCAATTTCCATCCATTTATCTAACGTATAATTATTATCTAAAGCAATAGCATTTAATTCTAATTGGGTATTTTCTAAATATGTACCATTTATAGTTGTAGTAGTAAAAAGTCCTTTTTCTATAATAAAATCATTGCCTTTTATTTCTTCGTTAATTTTTGTTTCAATGGGTTTATTTGTTTCATCTACAACTTTAAGTAACGTTTCGTCCACGCCTTCAACATATTTGACATTTTGCGCTACATCTAACACTTTTTTATAAAACGAGTTGTCTAAAGTTATATTTTTGTAAAGATAAGGAAATATTATACTTTCAGAATTTGAAAAAATCTTAAGACTTTCTAAAAATATATCCTCATCTTTTGATTGTTCTTCAATTATAATCTTTAATTTTATTTCACTTACAAGATTTTCTGTTAATATGATAATTGGATTTTTTATAAACTTACTTTCAGAATTATAGCCAATAGTCATTTTTTTGCCGTCAAAATTCACAATTCTATTTTTTAATACATTGAGTATATTATCAATGCTTTCAAAGCCGCTATCAACTTTTATTTCATTCGCTTTTCTAAAAGAGTTAACAGATTCCACAAATTTGCTTCCTTTTGTATTTAATAATAAAAATCCTTTAAATACTTCCTCAGGTACTATCATTTTGTCGTTTAATTTCAAATTTTCATCGGCATACGCCATATTAATCAAATCACTATTATAATTTGTTTGTAAATAGCCATTTGCATCAATATTATATAACGCAAACCTTTTTTCTGATATACTATACCAGATATAGTAATCTTTTGCGCTTGTTGCAATATCATAAATATTAAATTTTGTTTTTAAAATATATCTTAATTCTGGAATACTTGATGGTAAATCATTGCCATCCGCTAAATATAAATATAGGCATTCGTTAATTTTTGAAACGAATGCCTCATCTTTAGTTAATTTAGCTTTCAATATAGCTTTACTAATACTTGGGATTAAAATAGCTACAAGTATACCTATGATGACTATAACAACCATCAATTCTACCAACGTAAACGCTTGTTTACTGTATTTATTTTTCATTATCGACCTCTTTTTAATATATCTTTTGTTTTGTATAAATGCTCTATAATTATAGTTATTGTATATTTAGTCATTTTAAATCAAAAAAAGTTTATTTTATAGAAAAGTTAATTAAAAATCGATAATTTTTTTTATTTTTAAACAATAATTAAAAAATGTTATTATTGAATAATAACATTAATTTAACAGCTAATTATAAATATTAGATTAAAAGATTATACTTTTTTGGTTTTAGCTTTAGTTTCAACGATTATATTTTCATCAATAGATGCAGATTTTGTATCAATATCCGATTTGTTAAAATATTTATCTCGAATTTTCTTTTCAATTTCGTTCATGGCTTCAATATGAGTTTCAAGATATTTTTTAGCGTTTTCCTTACCTTGTCCTATTTTTTCTCCGTTATAAGCAAACCAAGAACCGCTTTTATCAATTAATTCGCATTCTACGGCTAAATCTAAAATGCAACCGGACTGTGAGATGCCCATTCCGTACATAATATCAAATTCTGCTTGTTTGAAAGGAGGAGCTAATTTATTTTTTACAACTTTGATTCTTGTTCTATTTCCAGTAATATCTGTGCCATCTTTAATTTGGTCAATTTTTCTAACGTCTAATCTTATACTTGAATAAAATTTCAAAGCTTTTCCGCCTGTTGTAATTTCAGGTGAACCAAACATTACACCAACTTTTTCTCTTAATTGATTAATAAAAATAACGCAAGTATTAGATTTGCTAATAATACCAGCCAATTTGCGTAATGCTTGCGACATTAATCTTGCTTGTAAACCAACGTGATTATCGCCCATTTCGCCTTCGATTTCTGCTTTTGGAGTAAGCGCAGCAACGCTATCAATTACAATTAAATCTACTGAGGAGCTACGAACAAGTTGTTCCGTAATATCCAAAGCTTGCTCGCCATTATCGGGTTGAGAAATATATAAATCATTTAAATTTACGCCTAAATTGTTTGCATAAACTGGGTCCAATGCGTGTTCTGCATCAATAAAAGCCGCAATTCCGCCTGCTTTTTGCAATTGCGCTATTACGTGAAGCGCTACTGTAGTTTTACCCGAGCTTTCAGGTCCATATATTTCGATGATTCTGCCTTTAGGCATACCGCCAATTCCTACCGCAATGTCTAATGATAGGCATCCAGTTGGTATAACGTCAATATATTTTATTATGGTATCGCCCATCTTCATTATTGAACCTTTTCCAAATTGCTTTTCTATCTGCAAAATGGCAGCGTCTAAAGCTTTTTTCTTACTATCATCCATAAATATTTCTCCTTGTTTTAATCCGTAATTTTTAATAATCAATATATTTATTTTATAAATATTATCACGTACAACATTTTTATAAGAAATTTAATTATCCCAATAATTTAATTAGTTTAAACAATGCGTCATTTGTCGCTTGTTCTCGTATTTCATTTCTGTTGCCATAATATAATCTTTCATACACGTGTATTCCATCGCTACTGCCAATTGCTAAAAAACATAATCCCACTGGTTTTTCAGCGCTTCCGCCTCCTGGCCCAGCGATACCCGTAGAAGTTATAGCATAATCACTGCCCATTGTCAACACGCCTAACGCCATTTCATAAGCGGTTTCGTTGCTTACCGCTCCATATTTTGCCAATGTAGCGCTTGAAACTTTTAATCTCTTACATTTAGATTCATTTGAATATGTGATAGCTCCTTCCTTAAACACTTCACTTGCTCCTGAAACCTCAACTATTTTGCTGCTAATTAAACCGCCAGTAAAAGATTCTGCTGTTCCGACTGTTTTGTGTCTTACTGTCAATAATCTAACAGCTTTTTCTGATAATGTTATATCTTCATCCGCATAAATAGCTTCTTTAAACAATCCGCAAAATTCGCTAATCAATTCATCAATAAATTCTTTATCGGCGCTCTTTCCAAATATAAATGTTACCATACTATCGGTAGTATAATCGCTTTCTATAAGCACGCTATACATTTTAGACTTTTTTAGTTGCGCAAGCTTTACATTTATTTCAACGTTATCCGCTCCGTATAATTTAAATTTCAATACCTTTGATTCATAAGAACGTTTCTTTTTAAAATAATTTAAAATGTAATCGTTAAAGATATTTATCGCTTCCTGCTCCAATTCTGGCAATAAAACTATGGTTTTTCTACCAATATCACAACTTGCTCCGCACTCTAATCCAAAATTACAAGAAAAACAATCAAATCCATCGGGATACAACGCATATTGTTCCGTTGTTTTGTCATATAAATTTTTTAATGAATTTTGTTTAATTTGCCATTCCACAGCTTCTTTAGCTTTTTTATTTTCAACTAATGGACGATCTAATAAAGTGGATAAAGTCTTTTTAACTAATCCTTTAGCTCCAATACCAATTCCACCTATAATAAAATTAATATCTGATTTTTGCGCCATTTCAAAAGTTTCTTTAAAGCAATCCGCATTATATCGAATAATTGATATCTTATCCAATAGGATTCCCTGTTCAGACATTCTTTTATTAATATGTTTTACCGTATCATTTGGCGAAAAAGCTATAATACTGTAATTCATTGTTTATACCCCTTTACTTAAGATAATAATATCGAACAATTTAAAAGCGATTAATTTTGATATAATTCAATCATTAAACACCTTTTTATTCTGTACCATATATACTAAACAAGAAATAATCGTTAATAATACGGCAATTGCAAACATTCCGTAGGAAATATAACTAAAAATGTTCCAAAATGTTCCTTTTAATCCTTGCATACCAAGTAACATCAACATTGGTAATGAAATATCTTGAAAAATTGTCTTGATTTTACCATACTTGTTTGCTTGTATAATTGTTCCTTTACTTGCAGCAATTTGTCTAATCATACTTATAAGCAATTCTCTGCCAATAATTAATGCGCCACAAAAGCAGCCTATCCCTATTGGTAAAATATTTTGTTCAACAATGATAAATAAAGCAAATGTTATTAATAATTTATCTGCGATTGGATCAAGTAATTTTCCTAAATTCGTAACCATATTATATTTACGCGCAATATAACCATCTAAAAAATCGGTAAAGGCAGCTATCGCAAAAATTGCTATTGCCCAAATTTCAACGTAAGGCAATGGCAATACATACACTATTGCCATAATTGGCACTAAAACAATTCTAAGGACTGATAATTTATTAGGTAAATTCATTAATTTAGCCTCCATATTTATAATTAAATTTAACAATTAAATATAATTGATTTATACAAAAGTTATTGAAAATTATTCATATTTTATATTTAAATAATATCACTAACTGTTTCGCCCATTAAATCATATTCGTTGTAACCTGTAATTTTTACTTGAACAGTTTCACTAACTTTCAATTTTGTATTTGATGTAATTTCTACAAATCCATCAATATCTGGGGCATTTTCATACGTTCTACCTTTATAAATATAGAGCTTACTTGTTTTATCAATTAATTCATCTACTGTAACTGATATAATTTTATCCACTTTCGCTTTATTTCGAGCCTTGCTTATTTCAGCTTGAATATGACTAACGATACTTATACGCTTTTTAATGTCAAAAGGTTTTACTCTCTTTTTTAATTGCGCCGAAGGTGTTCCTTCTTCCAAACTGTAACTAAAAAATCCTGCGTTTGTAAATTTCATTTCATATAAAAAACGACTTAAAATATTCACGTCTTCTTCAGTTTCAGTTGGAAATCCTACAATAAATGTAGTTCTTATAGCAATTTCAGGCATCGCGGTTCTTAATTTGTTAAATAAATTACGTAAACTTTCATTTGTGGAACGTCTTCCCATCAATTTTAAAATTCTATCGCTTGCGTGTTGAATCGGTATATCTAAATATTTTACAATTTTATCATTAGAACGCATCATTTCTATAAATCTATCATCAATTCTTTCTGGGTAACAATATAATAACCGTATTTTTTCAATTCCAGGTATCATACACAATCTATCAATTAAATCGGAAATAGAATATCTGCCATATAAATCAACACCATAATTTGTTACGTCTTGAGCAACCAAAATTAACTCACGAATGCCTTGAATAACTAACATCTCTGCTTCGCAAGCTAAATTTTCAATCGTATATGACCTGTATTTTCCTCTAATACTTGGAATCATACAGTAAGTGCATTTATTATTACAACCATCAGCAATTTTCAAATACGCATACTGCTTAGTTGTTAAAATTCTTTCTTTTCCACTTAGCTCCTCGCCCATACTACAATCAATAATTCTTTCATCTTCGTTGAGCAACTTAGCAATTATTTTATCTATATTTTTATATTGTGATACCCCTAAAAAACAATCAATTTCTGGAATTTCATCTTTAATTTCTTCCAAATATTTTTGCGGCAAGCATCCAGTAACAACTAATTTCTTGCATTTTCCTTTTGTTTTATATTCAGCCATTTCCAAAATAGTATTAATTGATTCTTTTCGCGCTGGTAAAATAAATGCGCACGTGTTTACAATGATAATATCTGCATTTTCTGCTTTTGCTGTTATTCCATATCCGCTTTGCTTCAAGACAAAAAGCATTTTTTCTGTATCTACACGATTTTTATCGCAACCAAGCGACACTACACCTATTATTATTTGTTTATCTTCATTTGCAATATCCATTTACTACACCATACTTTAATTATTATTTACACATAACTTACTATAAATAACAATTTTTATTTTATTTCGTTCATATAATTAATCTTTTTATCTTTCATAGTATTGTATTCGATTATTAAATTTCACCATATTCATCGCCATAAGTTTCGTTAAATTGTTCTTTTGTAAATAATACGATTCGAGGCTTATTTGTTTCTTGTTTTCCTACATAACCTCTTAATTCCATAGCTTCAACTAAATTTCCCGCTCGTCCAAAACCTATTTTAAATTTACGTTGAATCATTGAGATTGACGCTGTTCCAGTAGTTATAGCAAGTTTTAAAGCTTCTACAAAATACGGGTCATTTTCTCTACTGTTTTCACTTTCCGCATTGTTTCCTTTTTCTGATTCAGATTTTTTTGCTTCATTTATTAACTTTTCCGCTTCTTCATTATAATGACATTCATTATTAGATTTTATATAATCTACTATTGCTCTAACTTCGCCACCACTAACATATGCGCCTTGTAAACGCTGAGTAGCTCCATCTTTTTGATAAAGCATATCTCCTTTTCCTGATAATTTTTCTGGCCCTCCCGTATCAAATATAGTTTTACTATCATTTGCAGAAACCACCTTTAAAGCTAATCTCGCAGGTAAATTCGACTTGATTGTACCAGTTATTACATCTACGCTTGGTCTTTGCGTTGCCAATACAACGTGTATTCCAGCAGCTCTCGCTTTTTGTGTTAATCTCAGAATTTTTCCCTCTAATTCTGGCTTATTATAAGACATTAAATCACTTAATTCGTCGACGACAAGAACAATTCTTGGTATAGGTTCATAAATGTTTTTGTCTATCATTTGGTTATATTCACCAATATTTTTTACGTGACACTCACTAAATATTGCATAACGCCTTTCCATTTCATTTACTAACCAACTGAAAGCGTTTAAAGCTTTCTCTGAAGTAACTAACGGCTTAGGCATAAGCATATGCGGCATATCGATATAATCATTAAATTCAACTCGTTTAGGGTCAACTAAGATAAATCGTAATTCCTCTGGCGAATATTTATACATTAAACTTATAATTAATGAATTTAAACATACGCTTTTACCATAACCTGTTGAACCGCCCAAAAGTAGATGTGGCATATCGCCCAAATCTGGCGCTACGCATTTTCCTTGAATATTGATACCTAAGGCAAATCTCAAATCTCCTCGTACTTTAAATTCGGTTGAATCGATTACAGTTTTTAAATAAACGTTTGTTTTGTTTTTTAAAGGTATTTCTATGCCAAACAAATTTTTGCCTTGAATTTGTGATATTATGCGTAATGGTCCGCTTGCGCTAACGTGTCTTGCTATGTCTTCTTGAATAGCGTTAACACTTTTAATTGGAACGCCTGGAGCTAATTCCATTTCATATAAAGCTACTGATGCGCTTGAAATTATGTTTTTAACATTAGCTTTAATTCTATATTCTGCTAAAGTTTGCTCTAAAGCGATTCCTGTTTCGTTTAATTCTTTAGTTAAATTTTCCGCATTTATGGCAGCTGGCGGATTTTGAAGTAGAGATAGAGGCGGCGCTTTATAAGCTTTTGGTTTATATGTGCGTAACACCAAAGTGCTATCAGAATCTATTTCAGTAACTGACATTTGCACACCGCTACCATTTCCCGTATTTACTTGTTTTCCACCCATTATCGCAACTGTTTTTTGACGAATAGGCGTAGCTTCAACAGCATTTTTTATCGTCGAATCTACTTGCTTTTCTGCGATAGCTTTATCTATAATATTATCCTCTATGGCATTATCAAAAATATCTATCATATCAGAAGAATTATTATTATTTTTATCATCTTTTTGTATATCATAAGTTAAATTATCAAATGCAGTTATAATAGGATTTCTATCATTATTTAAGTTATCGTCAACTATTTCTTCGTAACCATATTTATTTATTATAGTTTTTTTAGGTTGAACATTCTTATCTTTTTTATATTTTTCACAATATTCATCGCCATTTATTATAGGAGGAAGGTCAAGATTTTCCTTAATATCCGATTCTTTATACTTTAATAAATCCTTATTTTCAGAAACTTCAGGTTTTCTACGTGAATCGTCGGGATATGGATTTGCGCTAAAAATATTTGATATATTCAGAGTTCTTGTACTTTTTTGTTGTAACTCTCCATTATCCAAACTGTTAAATGGCTTAGAAATAGGATTTTCGTGTATAATCTTAGGTGGGCGTACTCCATCTTGCGAATTAGAAAATGCTGACATTTCAGCTGTTCTTATCGTATTATTGCCGCCATTTACTCTTTGGTCATCTTCATAACTTCGAGTATACGACGCTTTTTCAGACATCTCCTTCATCTTTCTTTGTTTTTCGCCAATTCCTAAAGCTTCTTTAGGAAAAAGCATTTCTCGTGCGCCATCGGCGCTAATTTCAGAATTATCTAAAGAAAAGTTCTTATTAAAATCGCCATATAACGTATCTTTCGCTACTTTCTTAGGTATAGTATCATTATTATTGTCATTATTATCTTTATCTGTTTTGAACAATCGAGGATTAGGGATAACAATGGTTTCGTTAGGAAAATGAGCCATTCGAGCATTTTCGTTTGATTTTTCGATAACGCTGTCCACAGAAACGTCTTTATTTTCTTCTTTTTTTAATGGCTTAATATTATTGTCATTTTTTGTTTTAATTATTTCATTACTATTTTTTTTATTAACTTTTTCTTTTTCATTGACATTTCTATATAATTTAAATTCTTTATTTATTATACAATTTGATGCAAAAAATAAAGTAACGCCTAAAGTTCCAATATATACAATATAACTACCTAAAACACCAATATACTTATAAAGCGGATAAATTAATAACCCACAAAATGCTCCGCCAAAAGTTGTTATCGACATATTGTAACAAGCGGTTAAATAAGTTCCGTATGAATATGACTTGTCCATAATAAGTGGCAATCCATCCATTCCACGTGATGTTATTAAATGAATAAGTAAAACAATAGACACAGCCATTACTGTAAAATTGACGATGTATCCTTTTTTTATTTGTATTTTATATCCAATCAAAAATAGCAAGCTAATAATAAGCGCTACAATTGATAAAATATACGATGAAACGCCAAAAATGCCTATTATTAAATTAGCGAATAGCAAGACTAATCCGCCAAAAGCATTTTTTCCAAATAAGCATACCGAAATAAGCAAAAAAAGAATAGTTGCTAATAAGCTGACAATAAACTTATGATTTTGTTTTGTATTCTTTACTGCCATTATGACTCTCCTAAGTAATTGACAATTGTTAATGGTTATAATAATTTATACTTTATATATATTTAGAGTAAAACGTATTAAATATACAATACGCCACTCGCTTGGTTATTAATATTATACCACTGTATAATTCATATGTCAATGGTTGTAAAAATTTAATCAATTTATTATAACGTAACATAACATATTTTAAAATAGAAAATCACTTATTGGTTTTAAGCAATTTTAATAAATCTGTTCTAATAGCTTTGCCAACATAAGCAAGCGAATAATTATTTACATCTAATAATTTATTTATAGACTGCATAATATCTTCATTCGTTACAGCTTCAGTTTTTTCAATTCTCTCTTTAATATCTAATAATTCGCCTGTTCTAATAGCGTATCCGCCGTATAAAGTAGCGACGGTTATAGAATTTTCTAACGCTAATAACATTGCGCCTTTATATTGTTCTTTACCACGTTTTAGTTCTTCTTGCGTAACACCTTCCAACTTTAATTTATTTATCTCATCTTTTAATGCAATTATAGCAGTTTTAACTTTTTTAGGACTTGTCCCGACATAAATTTCAAAATAACCATTATTATTATAAGCTGATAAATATGAGAAAACAGAATAACATAATCCTTGTTTTTCTCTTAACGCTTGAAATAATCTGCTGGACATTCCACCGCCTAAAATATTACTTAGCACGCTATTGGGGAAATTCTCCAAATCACCTAATCCATTTGCTTCACAACCAATACTCACATAACATTGTTCCGATTCTTTTATCTTTTTTTTATAAACAGAGTTGGTCGGTTGATGCGCTAATAAATCCTTAGAGGTATCTTTACGCATAGTATTAAAAGCCACTAAAAAGTATTTCTCCACATATTCTTGCGCTAATGCTACATCAACATTTCCCGCAATTGAGATACATACATTTTTAGCTACATAATGCTTGTCCATAAATGTAATCAATTGCTCTCTTGTAACAGCTTCAATATTTTCTTTAGACCCGATTATCGTTTGTCCTAACGAATTATCTCCGTATAACGCTTCAGCAATTAAATCGTGACAAACTTCGTCAGGCATATCATCGCCCATTGTTATTTCTTCAATAATAACCGAACGTTCTCTGTTCATTTCTTCACTATCAAATACGCTATTAAAAAACATATCAGATAATAAATCTAAACTTCTTTCTAAATGGTTACTTGCTGTTTTTGTATAAAAACAAGTAGAATCTTTAGATGTATACGCATTAAGTTGTCCTCCAACATTTTCTATTGATTCGCTTATTTCTAATGATGTTCGATAAACCGTGCCTTTAAATAGCATATGCTCAATAAAATGAGAATAACCATTACATTCAATTGTTTCCAACGAACTGCCTACATTAACTATTACCGCTGATGATACTGAATATATACCTTCCATCTCTTTTATAACTAAAGTTAATCCATTATCGTATTTTTTAATTAAATCCATTCTATTCTCCTAATTTCATAATATTCTACTCTATATTCTTGCTAACAATTGTCACATTAAACCCATTTATTTTAAAATAATTTAATATCCTACTTAAAGCCTTGTCAGTAGCCTCAGTTGGATGCATTAAAATCAAATCTCCGCCTTTAATTTTTTTAGTGGCTCTATTAAAAATCAATTCGGCATCTTTATCACGCCAATCGATTGTATCCTTACTCCACATAATGGTTTTATATCCTAAATCTTCCGCCGCTTTCAACGTTTCTTTATTAAATGCGCCCGACGGAGGAGCAAATAAATTTGTTTTTATGCCAACAACACTTTGAATCATTCTCTCGCTTGCTCTTATTTCTTCATAATTCTGCTTATAATTCATTTTATCTTGAGATTTATGAAAATATCCGTGATTAGCAATTTCATTTCCACTTTCATATATGCTTTTTAATAATTGCGGGTATTTTTCTGCCCACATACCTCCAATAAAAAATGTTGCTTTAACATTTGCCTTTTTAAGCGTTTCTAACATTGATAGTATGTATTCATTGCCCCAATAAACATTTATCATTATCGAAACATCTTTACTCTCAGTCTTTCCTTGATAATATGGTTTTACCATTTGTTCAAAAACAAAAGTGCCTTCTATTTTTCCTGCAAATCCTATCATAAAAACTGAAACTATAAGCACAGCAATAACTATATTCGCCACAACACCCACAAACATCTTTTCACTTATTTTTTTCATATAACAACCTCCGCAATAACCAATACTCAATTATTGAATCGTTACATTATATGAAACAAAATAATGCTATATACATATCTATCTATTAGTTTTCTATTAGTTTTATTATACTAATGTATAATTATTATAATATTGTATATTTATTGAATTAAAAATGCTAATCCTGCGACTGCTGCGAAGGCTATAATTTGACCGCCTAAATAAATCCATATCGTATGACGTCCGCAAAAACAAATGAATTTCATATGATTTGTCTTAACTAAAGGAAATAGCGTTTTTTTAGTTTTATAGTGCGTTCTGCCAAACACAGCGCCTAATAAAAAGTATCCTAAGTTTGGTAATATAGGTTGAAAATCTGCTGTACTTATTTGATTATTCCAAAAAATAAAGCTTTCAAGGCTATTCACATTTTTTGGAATATAAAGTAAATGACTTTCTAATCCTGAAATCTCATACGCTTTATAACCCCAATTAAAATATTCGCCGACTAAAATAATCGCTACGCTCAACAAAATAAGCGTCCAATTAGGCAATTTAACAATGTATTTTTCAATTAATTCAATTAACGCCCAAAACAACACGCAAATTGCTAATACGTGAATTACATTAAAAACAATCGTCATTTCTAATTTTAAAATTATGGATATCCAATAGGTGACTATGGTAATAAGCGCTGCTAATACTGCCATTTTAACGCTTCTAATTAAATTACTTTTAGACAATGAACAACTAATGCCTGATAAAATTATAAAACAATAAACGATAAAAGGTTGAATTACTTCACGCCATTCACAATTCCAATACCAAGTAGCAAAATTTAATATTTTAATTCCAACAACAGATGTGAATCTTGAAAAACCATTAACTAACAAGACATCGCATAATGTATGGTCTAATACAACCAAAAAAATACATAACGCTCTAAAAAAATCAATTTCCCACACTCTTTTCTTGCTTTTTAAAACATCTAATGTTATTTCATTGACGCTATTATCATTCATTTGCTTTGTCATTTCTGCATCACTCATCTTTTGCTCCTTTCTATACGTTTTAACAAATTAATTATTTTTTTAAACCAATCTCTTTGTTTGTATATTTAATATTTTTTTAGATTATTTAAAAGTTTTTGTCTATCTCTTATATTTTCCAAATAAACATTGCGTTATTTAAAAACCTTATCAATGACACCGCCGCCTAAGCAATCTGTTTCATTATAAAAAACCACATATTGACCTTCTGTCACCGCTCTTTGCAAAGTATCAAATTCAACATATGCTTTATCACCTGCTTCCTCTAATTTTACCTTTACTTTTTGTTCTTCCTGCCTATATCTAAATTTAGCGAAACATTCAAATTCTGATTCTTCTGATACTTTTGGTATCCAGTTGATTTCAGTAGCGAACAAAGCTTTTGAATCTAAAACGCTTTCGTCGCCGTGACTAACTATAAGTCTATTATTTGTCATATCTTTTTCCACTACGAACCAACGATTTTGATTTTCTTTTTCGCCGCCCAAACCTAACCCACGCCGTTGCCCTATCGTATAATACATCAAACCAATATGCTCGCCAACAACTTTGCCGTCTATTGTCACTATATCGCCTTTATGATTAGGAAAATAGTTGCTTAAAAATTCTCTAAAGTTTCTTTCTCCTATAAAACAAATGCCTGTGCTATCCTTCTTTTTTGCCGTACTTAGTCCATATTTCTCCGCAATTGCTCTAACTTCGTTTTTTACCATATTTTCCAATGGAAACATAACATCTTTAAGTTGCGTTTGACTAAGTTGATTTAAAAAATAAGTTTGATCTTTATCTTTATCAGCGGCTTTTGTTAAATAAGTAAATCCGTTTTTTCTAACTATTCCACAATAATGCCCTGTCGCTATATAATCTGCGCCAAGTGCATAGGCTTGCGTTAAAAATGGTCCAAATTTTATTTCTCTATTACATAATACATCAGGATTCGGAGTGCGCCCTTTAGCGTATTCTTCTAAAAAATATTTAAAAACCTTGTCTTTATATTGTTTTGCATAATTAACTGTATAATATGGTATATTTAATAAATTACATACATTTTTAACATCATCATAATCTGCCTCAGCCGTACAATGTCCGCCACCGTCTTCCTCCTCCCAATTGCGCATAAATAACCCTATAACATCGTAACCTTGTTCAACTAATAACGCAGCCGCTACGCTACTATCCACCCCGCCACTCATGGCTAATACTACTTTTTTTTTCAACTTTACGCCTCGCTTATTTTTTGCTGTTTTTTCTCATTTTTATAACTTCTAATATTTTATTTTTACTCTCGTCAATAGCCAAACTATCTAAATATCTTTTTAAACTATGTCTTAAATCTCCTTTTGAAAAAGGAAATATAAAACTACTTTTTTGCTCAAGTTCTTTCAATTCGTTTCTAATACTTGCTTTCAAATTGTCATAATGCACGATTACCTTTGATTCTTTTACAAATCCTCGTATCTTACCCAAGACATTCAAGCTTATACCTAAATCGACTATTAGTATACCATAAAATAAGCCCAACACAAAGCAAAATGTTATATTATTTGCAAACCAATCTAACGCTTGTGTAAAAAGATTATATAATACAAAATAAAATAATGCGCCAAATGCGAACCAAAACAAGGAAAACAATGGACATATCACGCCTTGAATGTTACCCCATCTGCGTGAATAATCCCATAATTTTACCTTTACAACTTTAGTAAATAAAATTCCAACAATATATTCAATTAGCGTAACCAATATACACATAGACGTTAATCTAAATACATCTCGCCAAAATGGATTAACAATAAAATCTAACGACGCTTGCGACATCAAGTAAAACAAACAAATGCCAAATCCATAAATAGGCAAATATGGTCCATTTAAAAATCCCGGGTTTATCCATTTTTTTGTAGAGGAAAAAAACCTTCTAAATACTAATTCAATACACCATCCTGACAATGAACCTATAAAAAATAAAAAACATAATTTAAAAAATAAATTCATAATATGCTCCTAAGTTAAGATAATTTTAAAATTAAATTATATATCAAAGCTCAATATCAATTGCTCATTACTTTTTTCATAATTGTACAATAATTATAACAATTGTACAATAATTATAACAATTTTACTGTAATTATGATGCAACATACACCATTTGCGATTTGAACGCATACTATATGGTATTGTTATTTAACATTTAGGAGGTTATATGATAAGCGTACCCACAGAATTTTTCATAAAAGAACCATATCCAGAAATTAAAGGAGCTACAAACGATTCACAAACAGTAATGTATCTCCAAAACATTTATAGTTCATCTCATAGCGAAAGCACCGCTATTTTAACTTATGTTTATCAACACCTTATAACATCAAAGTTTAACGAACAACTTTCAAATGTCTTTATAGAAATAGGCAAAGTTGAAATGCGTCACCTTGAATTAATAGGCGAAGCTATTATAGATTTTGGCGGTAATCCGATATTTGCCGATAGTCAAGGCTCTTTTCTTTCAGGCAAATGGGTAGATTATTCTACTAACATTGTACAAATGCTCGAAAATGACATAAAAGGCGAAGTGGAAGCCGCAGCTACGTATTTGAAAACCGCCGACGCCGTAAAAAACGAAAGCTTAAGCAAATTACTAAGACGTATAGCAAAAGACGAAGAACTTCACGCAGAAATTTTAACATCACTTCTTAAGCAAGTACGTTTTTGGATTGGATAAATATTTCTTTGCATATTATACTAATTATTCTTATAATGTTAAATTATAAGAATTTAATATAATACATTTATATAGTTTTAACATTTAAGTTTTTATATTCGGTAAAACGCAATATTTTACCATTACTTTCAAGAGGTTCTGAAACAGAAACACACTGCCAATTTTCATTCTCGTCTAAATTGTCAAAAAATACTTCCGCATCGCCATCTGCGTCAACTTTTGTTACATATGCCCTATCACAATAATTTAATAATAAATGGTATACCTTAGCTCCGCCAATAATAAATATTTCATCGCTATTTAAATTTTTGATAATGTCAAATAAAGCTTCTTTATTTTTAGCGACTATGCAATCTGTTCTATCAAGCGTTGAACTAAGCACAATATTAATTCTATCTTTAAGCGGTTGACTGTTAGGCAGCGATTTAAGGGTATTGCTACCCATAACAACAATATTATGTATTGTTAAACTTTTAAATCTTTTCATATCTTCTTTTAATGAAAAAAGAAGTTTATTTTCTTTTCCAATTCCCCAATTGTTATCACAAACCACAACGGCTTTCATATTGCCACCTCAAATTTTTCATTAAAAGCGTTATAATCATATCCAACAAGTTTAAAATCCTCTAATGAAAAGTCATAAAAATTCGTTACGTTTTTATTTATAATAAATTCGGGCGCTTTAAATTTTTCGCCCTGTAACATTCGTTTAATTCCATCTATATGTCTATCATAAATATGAGCGTCTGCTATAACGTGTACTAATTCTCCCACTTTTAAATTAGATACTTGCGCAAACATATTTAATAACACAGCATATTGCACCACGTTCCAATTATTAGCAACCGCCATATCTTGTGAACGTTGATTCAATAAACCGTTTAATACGTCGCCCGAAACGTTTAGCGTAAAAGAATAGGCGCACGGATATAGTTGCATTTCGTGTAAATCTTTATGAACGTACATATTTGAAATAATTCGTCTTGATTGTTTGTTATTTTTTAAATCATATAGCATCTTATCAACTTGGTCAAATTCGCCTTCGTTATAAATGCTCTTTTGCGCCAATTGATATCCGTATGCTTTGCCAATAGTTCCATACGTGTCTTTCCAACTATCCCAAATTCCACTTTTAAGTAATGTTGTATCGTTAGATTTTTTTTGCCATATCCATAACATTTCGTCAATACAAGATTTAAAGGCTGTTCTTTTTAATGTTATTATAGGAAATTCCTCTTGCAAATTATATCTATTAACTATACAAAATTTTTTTATTGTATGCGCTTTTTCTCCATCTTTCCATACTGGTCGAACGTCTAAATTTTTATCATAAAAGCCATTTTCTAAAATGTCTAAACAGTTATTTTCAAATATTATATCAGCTTTACTCATCTTTTTTTCCTTTGATTGTTTCAATCATTTTTTTGTGTGACATCAAGGCGTTTTTGTGACTTTCAAGCGAGTCTTTTAAATAAGTTATTTTTTTTGAAACGTTATCGCCATTTAAAACTTTAATAAATTCGTCAATCAATCCATTATCGCCGCCTAAATGTCCCATTCCGCCTGTTTTTGCGTGAACAATCTCGCATTTTCCGCCAAATCTATTTAACGTGAATTTAGCGTCACAATCGTTACCGTATATCTCGCCTTTAGTTCCATAAATATGGATTTTTCTGTAACAGCGTTTAGTAAGAGCCTGCATTGACAATGTCGCCGTAACATTTCCTTCTAATTTCATTAGTATCGTTTGACTATCAAAAACATCATTATCGCATCTATACACGCATCTACCATATGGCGATGTTTTTAAAACTTCTTTAAATTCCTTCATTGTCGCTTGATTATTTCCACAAATTAAAGTTTTATTTCCTATCATAAATGGCGTTGTATACTTGGTAAATCCATAATAAATTTTTTCCACGTCAAACGGACAATTTTTCCTTGCTTTGCATCCGTTTAAACAATAATTTGTCGCTCCAACTGGCTCGTTTTCTTTTTTAAAATATCTTAATCCGCCATACGCCTGCATTTCTACGCATTTTTTTCCCGTAAACCAATAAATAATATCAAAGTCGTGACTACATTTTGCTAAAATATCTGGTGATGTTTCTTCTTCGCTACGCCAATTACCACGCACAAAACTATGCGCAAAATGCCAATAACCAACATTTTCCGTATGGTTAATATGCAAAACATCGCCTATGTCACCATTATCTATAACATTTTTTATTGCATTATAAAATGGAGCGTACCTTAGAACGTGACATACAACTACTTTCAATCCCCTTTCATCAGCTAAGCGCGATAACTGTTCGCATAATTTAATATCTGGAGATATCGGCTTTTCCAAAAGTATATTGTATCCTAATTCTAACGCTCTTTTAGCGTGTTTATAATGGTCTTTATCTTGTGTGCATATAAGTAACGCATCAGAGATTTTTCCCGCATTAAAAAATGTTTCATCATTATTAAATCTATACCTATCTTCTATGTTCCATTTGTTTCCAATTTGTTGTAATAAAACTTCTTTTTTTTCACAAACAGCATTTATTTCAACATTTTTGTGTCGTAATAAAAGATTACCATATCCTCTGCCACGATTACCCAATCCCAATATCGCTATCTTTATCATAGGTATTCTCCTTATAATTAATATAAATTATTATCAATTTTTTTAATGAATTTATAAATTATTTAATTTTATATCCTATATATTCTATCACAATTA
>JAVVUQ010000003.1:0-41245 GCA_036653075.1 Clostridia bacterium
ATATTAATCATTAATTTATTCAATTAAAATCATTAATTTATTCAATTATTCTAATTTAATATAATATATTTTTATATTTTACACTGTTTTTAATTAATAAATGAACATTATATATTAAAATTATGTATTATGTTGAAATTTTAAATAAGGTTTCAGTGTTTTTAGCGATTAATTGTTCTGTTTGGTCAAAAGACATTTCTAATATTTCAGAAAGTTTATCTATAACGCAACGTACATATTTTGGATAGTTTGTTTGTCCACGAAAGGGTGTGGGGGATAAGTAAGGGCAATCAGTTTCGCTTAAAATTCTGTTTTTTGGTATGTTGTGTATAATCTCGTCCTTTTTGGCATTTTTATAAGTTATTGTGCCGCCAAAGGCAAAGTATAGTCCAAATTCATTAAATCGTTTAGCCATTTCAGGCGAGCCGCTGTAACAGTGAAGTTCGCCGCCATAGTTAATAAGGGTTTTATTTTCTTTAAGTATTTCGTACGCATCCGAGTAAGCGTCTCTAATATGAAGAACGAAAGGTTTATGTAGTTCGTTTGCTAAGCAAAGTTGACGTTTAAACACTTTTTTTTGAGTTTCTCTATCGCTATATTCATAAAAATAATCTAAGCCTATTTCGCCAATAGCCACAACTTTAGGATTTTGAGCGCATTCGATAATGCGTTTTTCAAATTCAAAGTCGTAGCTATTTGCCCTTTGTGGGTGACAACCAATTGCGGCAAAAATGCGAGGATATTTAGTAGCAAGTGACATTGTTGTTTCAACTGATGGTCGGTCGCTTGAGTTATTGATAACAAACTGAATATTATCATTTTGAAAAGAGTTAATTATATTTTCACGCTCGTTTTCAAAACGAATGTCATCTAAGTGGCAATGAGTATCTATCATTATCTCACGACTTTGCCACTATCAACGGGCTTTTCTGGCGTAACAAAAACAACGTCGCCATCATTATCAACGCACAGAATCATTCCTTCGCTCATAACTGAGCCAAGTTTTGCAGGTTTTAGATTTTTAACCAACACTACTGTTTTTCCAGTTAAATAATCCGTAGTATAATATTGAGCAATTCCTGAAACAACAGTGCGTTCTACTCCGCCAACATCTAAGGTAATTTTAAGTAATTTATCTCGTTTTTCAATCTTTTCAACTTTCAAAACTTTAGCTGTAACAAATTTAATTTTCATAAAATCTTCTATGGTTATTTCGTTGTTTTCGTTTTCAGCTTTAATAATATCGTTAGAATTACTATTTGTTGTTTGTTGATTGCTGTTTGTTGGTTGTGTTGTAATTGTATTAGTAATATTTTGCTTATTATTTATTATAGAAGCGGGAGCGTTTATGGCGTTAGGTGGAATGATGTTTGACAAGTTATCGCTATGCAACGCCAATTCTTTTTTTATGTCGCTTCTAATAAACAGTGGTTCGCTTTTAGTAATGACAATACCGTGATTAATGTAACCAAAATGTTTAACCGATTCAAAATCGTTTGGAGTATCGCCAAGGTTGAGTCTATCAAATATTGCTTGAGAAGTAGATGGAATAAATGGTTTTAATAATACTGCCATTATGCGAATACATTCGCTCAAGTTATATAAAACTGTTGCAAGGCGTTTTTTGCCCTCTGCGGTTTTGCTTAAAATCCAAGGGGTTGTTTCGTCGATATATTTGTTAGCGCGTTGCGCAATACGGAAAATTTCTGCGAGGGCATCGGGAGCGGAAAGGTGGTTTATTGCTTCAAAAACTTTAGTATAAGCGCCTTCAGCCACGGCGATAAGGTCGTTATCGATATCGCAAACGGTATCAATTGCGGGAAGGACTCCATCAAAATATTGCGCTATCATAGCGGTAGTGCGGCTAACGAGGTTGCCCAAATCATTGCATAAATCGTTATTACGACGAGTTAAAAAGCTTTCAAGAGAGTAAGCGCCGTCTCTACCAAACGGAACTTCTCTCAATAAAAAGTAACGTAAAGCGTCTACTCCGTAATTTTCGCAGAGCATAAACGGGTCGGCGACATTGCCTTTGCTTTTACTCATTTTATCTCCGTCAATTAACAGCCAACCGTGTCCATAAATCTGTTTTGGCAATGGCAAATCTAACGCCATTAATAGCGCTGGCCAAATAATAGCGTGAAATCGAACTATTTCTTTGCCGACCATCTGTAAATCAGGCGCCCAATATTTATCAAATAGCGTAGTGTTTTCGCTTGTGTAACCAACTGCCGCTAAGTAATTAGCCAATGCGTCTATCCATACATAAATAGTATGGCGAGTGTCAAATGGAACGGGAATTCCCCATTTTACAGTAGTGCGAGAAACGGCGATATCTTGAAGTCCTGGACGAATAAAGTTGTTTAACATTTCATTTACACGAGATACGGGTTGTAAGAATTCAGGATTATTTTCATAAAGTGATTCAAGTTGTTTTTGGTATTTGCTTAAACGGAAAAAGTAACTTTCTTCTTTTTCTTTTTTAACCTCTCTATGACAATCGGGGCATTTACCATCTACAAGTTGATTTTCTGTCCAAAAACTCTCGCAAGGCGTGCAGTACCATCCTTCATATTCAGATTTGTATATATCACCTTTATCATAAAGCATTTTAAATATTTTTTGTGTCGCTTCTATATGGTAATCATCTGTTGTACGAATAAATTTATTATTACTTATACCAAGCAATTTCCATAACTGCTTAATTTCGTCTACAAGATTATCAGCTAATTGCTTAGGCGTAACATTTGCTTTAGCTGCATTTGTTTCCATTTTTTGACCGTGTTCGTCTGTTCCAGTTAAGAAAAACACATCATAACCGCTCATTCTTTTGAAATTAGCTAACGCATCACAAATTACCGTTGTGTAACAATGCCCAATATGCCAGTTCCCACTTGGATAGTATATGGGCGTAGTAATAAAATACTTGTCTTTCATAATTTCCTCCTACGTAATAATGCCACCGCATTCAATTACGTGTTAATTTACATACTCTAATTTATTATATTACACCAATTAAAGCGTTTTGTCAAACCAAAAAGTAACGGATTTTTTTATATAAATAATATCAAATAATGCGACAGCAGTAGAAATACATAATTATAACCGCTGTAATTATTTTATAAAATACATAAAAAATGGCAACTATATTTTATATTAATGTTGTAATTAAACAATCTAATTTTCAATATTTGATGGCTGTCAAGTCTTTTATTAAAAAAACCGTTGCTTAAAAAGCGAACGGTGTAAGTAATAAATGATATTTCTCAATAAAAAGCAAGTAAAACAAGATAATATTCTTATTTTTGACAAATGTTTCTTAAAATTGCAATATGAATAATATTGTTATTTAAAATCTATAAGCAAGCTTTTAAATATTAAGTCAGATGTTTGAGATAATTCGTACGCTTTATCAAGCGATTCAAAGGATACGGTGTCGCAAATCAAGCCGCTAACTTTAACTGCTTTATTTGCAAGAAGATTTATTGCTGTTGGAAAGCTGCCAAATCCGCTATCTATTGTATAGACAGTTAGTTGTTTTTTACAAATCAAGCTAAAATCGGCAGTTTGGTTTGGTTTTTCGTAACCGCTTGCGCAAACAATGCCGTTATAAGCGCATAATTGTAGCGCTGTATTGATATTTTTTGGCGTGTTTGTTAAATATATAACTTTATCGCACATTCGTCCGCCCGTAATAGAAAACACTTCTTCAATAGTATCCACTTTGTCTGAATTAAAGGTATAGAAAACGCCAACGTCTCGCGCATCAGCGAGCGCTTTTTCGTTATTGTCTATCATAACGGGGATTCCTTGATAATAGGCGACAAGTTGAGCGATAACATAACCTATTTTATTGCTTGCTAAGATTGCTACGTGGTCGCCTTTTTGAATATTAATTTTGTCTAAAGCGTTGACGGCAAGAGCCACATATTCTGTAAAAACTGCAGTTTCAAAAGGTATGTTTTGTGGAATTTTATGAACGGTGTCAATAGGCAAGGTAATAAAATCTGTTTGCAATCCGTCGGCGTTTACGCCTAATATTTTTTTATTTGAGCAATTTTTGAAATGACCTGTTTTACATTCCATACATTGACCGCAAGGAATGACAGGATCGATGACAACTCTGTCACTTTTAATAAAAAAAGAGTCGTCAGATGGATAAACCTCGCTAATTACACCAACTCCGTGGCGTCCTAATATAATCGGAAATTTTGAGCTATTGCCGTTATAGGAATGAACGTCAGTAAAAGATAATGCTCCTATTTCAATTTTTACTTTTACAAGTTCTGAATTAGTAACAGGCGCACTTTGAGAAGTCACCATTTCAAGTTGTTTTGGCGCTATTAAATTCCAAGCTTTCATTTATTCCTCCGATATTGCACTCCGCCGGATGCTTTGATGTTCAATTTTACTCTATCGTTAGCATCTTTTATTTTTAAAATGCCAATGCCCAAACAAATTTTAACTGCGGCGATGATTGCTACCGCCATAAACGCAAACGTTATAAGTGTGGTAATATATGGCATTGCATTTTTTATAGATTGAATAATTTCTTCAACATTTTCTGCAGAAGAAACAAAGTTTTTTACTATTTCAGATATTTTAGTTATTATACTCGAATTAAAAGCGTTAAATACAAATGAAAAAACCATAAGCGGTAATGTAATTAATGCCATAAATCCCCCTTCAATAAACTCAAAAATTGAAGCGATTGTCAAATGTTCGCAACTTGCTCGTTCGTGTTTTAAAGAATGAACAATGCTGTTTACCGCTTTAAGCTTATAGATATTAAAAAACAACATAGTTGTTCCAATAGTAGTAACAATTAACCCGCCAATTATATATAATATTCCATATTCGGTAAGAATTGATGTTACTAAAAATCCTACAAAACATCGATACAACGCATAAGCCATTACGATTCCAATTACAACGATATTGATAATCGGTATTACTTTAATTACTTTCAGTCCACTTTGCTTAAAACGAGTAATACTCTTAGCTGATATATATGATATTAACAATCCAATGAGTAGTAGTATACTTATAATGTCTACAATGAATAACACTAACTGCATAGCGATTGCTATCGCTGTTATAACAATAAATGTCAATGTAAATTTAGAAGCTAAAATAATACGAATTTCTTCAACAATTGAAACTGTTTTTGGCAATTGAATTTCAGTTTCATCGTTTTTCGTAATATCCTCCATTTCACTGTTTTTCATAATTTCCTCCATTTTACTGTTTTTCATAAAATCTGCCATTATAGAAACAACCTATATTCTAACATTATAGCACAAACAGTATTTTTTTGCAAGTTATGCGCTGAATATTTTTTTATGTGTAAAAAAATTCTAATTATAGTTCGCTATAAATTATATGTTATGAAAATTTAAAAGGTTATTTAACTGTTTTATTATAAATAACCGAGTTATTTTTTATAATTTCAAGTTTTTTCTATAAAATTTCTTTTGTAAGTGAAAGCCAAATAATTAGAGTATTTATATCTGCTGGACTGACACCTGAAATTCGAGTTGCTTGTCCAAGGTTAAGCGGTTTTATTTTTTGTAATTTTTGTCTTGCTTCCAATCTCAGCCCTTCAATTTTAGTATAATCAATATTAGGACTTAGCGTTTTATTTTCAAGTTTTGCATTTTTTTGAATTTGTTCCATTGACTGCGCTATATAACCATCGTATTTAATGTCTGTTTCCGTTTCGTACAAAACGGATAAGCTAAAGTCATTAAAAACGTTGAAATATTCTTTAATATTCATAATACCTATATTTGAGCGTCGAAGCATAGATTCATAGCTAATACCATTTACAGTGGCTGTTTCATTGAATAATTTCATAAAAGGAGTTGCGATTAAAGGAGATATTATTGTTTTAAGTTGCAATTTAAGCTGTTTTATTTCCTCTTGTCTATGTTTAAATTGTAGATATTGTTGTTCGTTTAATAGTCCAACATCAAATCCTATTTGAGATAATCGAGTACTGCTATTATCTTGACGTAAAACCAAGCGATATTCCGCTCTGCCTGTCATCATACGGTATGGTTCATTTGTGCCTTTAGTTGTTATGTCGTCTATAAGCACTCCAATATAGCTTTGGTCACGTCGTAAAACCAATAAATCTTTTTTGTCGATATATCTAACTGCGTTTATACCAGCAATCAATCCTTGTCCTGCAGCTTCTTCGTATCCGCTTGTTCCGTTGATTTGTCCAGCAAAAAACAATCCGTTACAGTTTTTACTCATAAGCGTAGGAAAAAGCTGCAAAGGGTCAATACAATCATATTCAATAGCGTAAGCATCACGCATAATCCGTACATTTTCTAAGCCCTTAATAGTTTTATATATTTCATATTGTATTTCAGCGGGCATTGAAGAACTTACCCCCTGAACATACCACTCGTCGGTATCTGCCGACTCAGGCTCCATAAATATTTGGTGTCTTTCTTTATCGGCAAAACGCACAACTTTATCTTCGATGGAAGGACAATATCGAGGTCCAACTCCATCAATTTCACCGCTAAAAATTGGCGCTTTGTCTTTATTTTGTAAAATAATTTCTTTTGTTTTTTCTGTCGTGTATGTTAAATAACAAGGGTATTTATTTAAATTAACAACATTTTCACTGCTAAAAGCAAGCATATCGTTGTCCCCTTCTTGCTTATCCATAATAGAAAAATTGACGCTTTTACCCGCAATTCTTGCTGGCGTTCCCGTTTTAAATCGCCTTAAACTAAACCCTAAATCTAACAAACTTTGACTCAATTCATTAGCTGGCATAAATCCGTTTGGTCCAACATTTCGAGTGTATTTTCCTATTATTACACGGCTCTTTAAATATACGCCGCACGCAACAATTACAGCTTTTGCTTCATAGTGTAACTTAACAGCAGTATGCACAATATAACCATCTATGGTATTTTCAATTTTTACCGCTTCTGCTTGTCGTAAAGTTAAATTTTCAGTAGATTCTAACGTTTTTTTCATTTCGATATGATATTTGTTTTTATCTACTTGCGCTCTCGGACTGTATACCGCAGGCCCTTTCCCTTTATTTAACATTCGGAGCTGTAATAAACTTTTATCAGCGTTTTTGCCCATTTCACCGCCTAAAGCATCAATATCTTTTACAATTTGTCCCTTAGCTGTTCCACCAATGCTTGGATTGCACGCGCAAAATGCTACTGTTTCTAAACAAGTGGCTAATATCAGCGTTTTTTTACCCATTCTTACAGCAGCTAATCCCGACTCACAGCCTGCGTGTCCAGCTCCAATAACTATTATATCAAATCTTTCCATTAACATTTCCTTTTGGTTTTCTATTATTTACAATCTAATCTATTTAAATAGATTCATAATTAAGTTGAATTTTAATTGTATATTTTAAAATAAGCCCATTTTTTATAAACTTGCTTTAAATTTGTTTTAAATTTGCTTTAAATTTGTTTTAAATTTGTTTTTATTTTGTTTTATATTTGATTTAAATTTGTTTTAAATTTGTATTATTTATGATTTTGTATAACTTATTATATTTACCTATTATAGTAGAATATTATTGTATACATACGATAATAGGAACAATTTAATTTTTAAATATTTTTTCTTCATTTTGTAAGTCAAAGCCAAGAGTGCCGCCAGGGTTCATGATATTATTAGGGTCAAAATGTTGTTTTAGTGATTTAATTACGGCGTATTCTGTTTGTCCGATTTGTCCTTCTAACCAAGGGGCGAACATTTTTCCAATTCCGTGATGGTGGCTCATAGCAGCTCCGCTTTTTTGAATTGCATCTAAAATGCCGCTGTGGTAAGTTTTAAACTCCTCCAATGTATCCATTTTGGCAATGAAAATGAAGTACAAATTTGCGCCTTGAGCATATACGTGTGACATATGTGTCATACAGATTGTATCAGGACGTGATTTGCAGTAATTTCTAACTTTCTCATACACATCATTCATATTAGACCAATTTACGCTACATTCCAATGTATCTGTCATAATTCCAAAATCTTGCATACTATCACGCAAATAGGGATCATTAAATCGACCTTTTTCCCACGATTTAGTAACAGCGCCCGTAAGGGATAATCCGTTATAGTGACGGCAGATTTTTTTTATATTTGCTGCGGCGTTTTTTGAAAATCCCTTTTCTCCGTCAGTAAATCCTAAAAACAAGCATTTTTGCATTTGTTTATATCCTAAACTACTCATAATAGGCGCAAGCGGACTTTTATCAACTCCGTACATTCGCATCATAATATCTGTTTCTTCAGGATCAGATAATCTAAAGACAGAGGCGTTTCCGCCTTCGCTTTGCATAAGTTCTCGAGCGCAAGATTGAGCGATTTCCCAATTTTTAAACATAAAAGAAAAGCGTACTCTATTTTGCGGCATATATCTAAACACTCTAAGCGTAACGTGTGTTAAAACGCCAAAAGCGCCTTCGCTACCCATCATAATGTGCGATAATGAAGGGCCAGTAGCTTCACGAGGATAATTACTTGTGGTTATATTTCCAATTGGTGTAATATAGCATTGTCTTAGGGCGATATCTTCAATTTTGCCATAATATGTGGAATTTTGTCCAGCGCCACGAGTGACAGTCCAACCGCCGACGCTGCTGTATTCGAAAGACTGTGGAAAGTGTCCGCACGTATAAGCTCGTTTTGCTCCAAACTCCATTACAGCGTTATTAAGTAAATGTTCTAATTTAGGGCCGCTCATTCCCGCTTCAACGGTAATTGTTTGGTCAATTTCATTAAATGAGATACATTTATTGAATCTAAGGCGCATATCAAAAGAAATTCCGCCTTTATTGCACTCAACGCCTCTTGTAACGCTACTGCCGCCGCCATATACATAAACAGGGATAATTTTTTTTGAACAATAATTTACAATTTTTTCAATTTCATCTTTGCTATTAGGATAAATCACTACGTCAGGAACATTTTCAACAATTTTTTTTCGTAGTCTTAATAAATCGTACATTGTTTTTCCATACGCAACGCTTAATCTTGAAAAATCATCAGTTTTAACATAATCTTTTCCAACAACCGATTCAAAAAATGATATATCTTCCGATTTAAGTCGTATAGGAATATCAAAGCTTACATTATCTAACCCAATATTGCCGTCAAAATGTTGGAAGTCGTTATCAGTCATATGAAACTTCTGTTTCATCATCTCAAACAATGTTTCTCGTGGCGTTTTAATAAAATCGGGATCTCCCCACTTAAATATAGCTCTATAACTTTTTTCTGGCGCTTTTTCAACTTGCCACTTAGGCTCAAAACCTTTGTATTTATGTGATGACATAAAACCTCCTTTGAACTATTAATGAATAATCATTATTGCTTTTATATTATTAGGTTAAATCAATACATAAGTTTATAAAAAGGTCTAAGTTTAGGATAAACGTTTTTGTAAACTTTTTCATAAAGATGTTCGTACTGGTTGTGTTTTATGGCGATTGGCATAAAAGGTTGTTGGTAATGCACCATATTTTCGATAGCTTCTTCGTAAGTTTTAAATCTACCAATTGCGACATAAGAAGCTAAAGCGCAACCCAAAGCGCAGGTTTCGTAAGTTTGAATACGACGTATAGGTAATCCAAACATATCGGCTGTGATTTGGCAAATTGTATCCGATTGGCTGCCTCCGCCGCCTATGGTAAGAGATTTAATTTCAGTATTTGAACGTCTTTCCATAGTTTTTAATCCGTCCATAAGCGCATAGCCGATGCCTTCGATTATGGCTCTATAAATGTGCGCTTTAGTATGAATATCTTTAAAACCTATTATACTACCTCGAGCTTCTGGATATTGCAAAAGTGGAGACCAATATGGTTGTAGCATTAAGCCGTCGCAACCAACTGGAACGTCATCTAAAAATTTATTGAGTACTTGTTCGGTAGACACGCCCAAATCGGCTGCTTCAGCAATCTCTTTTTCGGCAAATTGTTTAATAAACCAAGTAAGCATCCAATATCCACGAAATATTTGTATTTCGGGGTTATAATAATCTTGAGCTACGGCAGGGTAAGATGGTAAAAAAGATTGTGGTTCGAAGTATTTTTTCGTGGAAAATTGTACTGTTGCCGATGTTCCAAACGAAAGGCTTGCGACGTCGTTTTGAAGTACTCCGCAGCCTAAAGTTTCACACCCTTTGTCTGAGCCGGTAGCTATTACATAAAGACCTTGTCGTATGCCGCTTTCTTTTGCGGCTTTTTCGCAAACGCATCCTAATACATCTCCCGAATCTACAATTTCACATAATTTTTGTGGCGGTACATTGAACATAGGGTATTGCAAGTCATTGGTTTTTTTCCATCTTTTATTTTTATAATCAAATGGTATATGTCCAATTTGATTAGCGATAGCGTCGGCAAATTTTCCCGTTAATTTATAGTTAATGTACCCCGAAATCAGCATATATTTGTATGTTTTTGCCCATATTTCAGGTTGATTTTCGATTATCCAATTGCTTTTTGTAATTTTACGTTGCGCATATAATGTTGGACTCATACCAATAATTTTAAATGCAAGTTTTGACATTAAAGGTAATGGAAGCGTATCACATTTTGCTTCACGTTGATCTAACCATAATATGGCATCTCTAAGCGGATTTCCATCTTCATCTAAACATACGTAACTATCTCTAAATGTTGTAACGGACATTGCATCAATATTTTTCCATAAAACAGCTTCTTTGTTTTTTAACTGATTACACGCCGAACACAAAGCGTTCCAATATACTTGCGGATCTTGTTCCGCCCACCCCGATTGAGTGACTTTAAATATGGAATCAAATTTGATTTGAGCTTTGCTGATTATTTCACCCTTGTCATCAATAATCATTGCGCGCAAACTTTGCGTTCCGAGGTCAATAGCTAATACCATCGCTTTATCTCCTTTAAATAAGTAATTGATATTATACAATCAATTAAATTAATTGAGTTTATTATTATTTACGCAAGCAAAGTCTATATCCGCTGTTGCAATAACGTTTACGTCTTCGTCAAGCGCATTTTCTATAATTATATCGCCTATTTTAACATCGTAATCTACGACAATTTCTTTAAGTAACGCCATAAGTTCAAAAATTCGTCCTTTAGATAATTCCTTATCAGTTTTTACGGGCAGACGTGGCATATTTTTAAAGATAGTTTTAACCGTTCCTGTTACTGTGCGTTTTGGATTGACGCTTTCATTTTTAGCAAAATCTAAACCACGTTTACATTTATAACCGCTTACCTTGTCGCCATCTACAGTAATACTGCAACCATTTGGACAAACAATACAAGTTAATTTCATTTTTAAACCTCGCTTGTTTTTACATTTGCTATAATATTCAAATTATTTATTGTGTTTATCAATATTTTGTTGTGTTTTGATTGAATAATTTGATTTAATTTTTTAATTATATATAAAAACAAAAATAATTCAAAGATTTTTACGATATTTTAATTCTATTTTCTTCCAATTTAATCTTAATATCGTTTATTTTGCCATATTTGCTTAAATCGGATTCTATTCTTATCATTTCTGGCGGAAGCAACCTTGCGTAATGAGTGACGCTATGTTGTAGTCCGTTAACCCAAATTGAAATGCTTTGGTTTAGCATTTTTTGTTTTACTCTTAAATAGAATATTACTTCACATTTTGGAGCGTAATTATTAATTCGTTGTGGTACGACATAGGAAAACTTGTCATCTATTTGCACTTCGCAATCGTCTTTTGGATAAAGCGGCGACGAAGCGTAACCGCCAGCGATATATCCGCTTTCCGATACATAATCTACCAAGTCGTTAACGTGCAAACTATTACCGCAGCAATACACGCCAATTTCATCTGTCATTAAAGTTTGGTCAACATTCGGGCCTTTGGTTTTGACGCAGAGTTTAATTCCAATTTTTTTTGCTATTTCATTTTCAGGAATAAGTCCAACGGATAATATTACTGCATCGCAATCAATGCGTTCAGCGCTTTCAAGTATAGCTGTTCCGTTGTCGTCTACGCTACAAACTTCAACGCTTTCAACTCTATCCACGCCAAATACTCGTGTAACGGTTTTTTGTAAATAAAGTGGAATATTAAAATCTTCTAAACATTGAACTACGTTTCTTGTTAATCCGCCCACTTCTTTTTTAGCTTCAAAAACGCCTAAGACAGTTGCCCCTTCAAGTGTCAATCTTCGCGCCATAATAAGTCCAATATCGCCGCTGCCTAAAATAATACATCTTTTTGTAGGCATAAGTCCCATTAAATTGATATAATGTTGAGCTGTACCCGCAGTCAAGATACCCGCTATATTATTGCCTCCAACAAAAATTTGTTTTGCTGTGCGTTCTCTACATCCCGTAGCAAGCACAATTTTTTTGGCTTTGATTTGTCCAACGCCATCGCTATTAACATATTCGATACAAAATCCATCTTCAATATTTTCACTTTCACGTTTTATAGTAGTTATAAATGCGCCAGACAGTACCTTAACAGTGGAATTATTCAATTCTTTTTCTGCAAGCGCTGCATATTCAGTGCCTGTTAAACGCTCGCCATATTTAATCAAGCCAAATCCTTCGTGAATACACTGATTAAGTATTCCGCCAATACGATTTTCTCTTTCTACTAAAATTACGCTACTTTGGTTTGAAGCTGTTACCGCCGCTGCTATACCAGCGGGACCGCCGCCTATTACTAATACGTCATACATACTTTTCCTTGAAAATTTATAAAACTCACATAGTTTTTTTAATTTTTTAAATGTATTTAATTATTTAATCAATTTATAATATTAGAACTAAAATATAATTTTGCCATTGCCTTTTTTTGCGATTTCATTGTACGGAATATTTAATTCGTCGTGTATTATTTCTAAAACTTTAGGTTGACAAAAACCGCCTTGACAGCGTCCCATACCAACACGCACTCGCCGTTTCAATCCATCAACCGTTTGAGGCATTATAGTAGAATGGAGAGCGTCGATGATTTCTCCTTTACTAATTTCTTCGCATCGACAAACGATTTCGCCATAGGCAGGATTGTTTTTTATATATTCATCTCTTTCAGTTAAATTTAATTTTGCAAGTTTTACCACGCCTGTTCTAATTGGATTAAAGTTGCTTTTCATAGTAACAGTTTTTCCGAAAAGAGCTAATTCATCTTTCGTCATAGCTACTGCATCTTCGGCAATTGCGGGCGCAGCGGTTAATCCAGGTGATTGAATACCAGCTATATGAATAATATTTTTAGTTTTACGCCCTTTTTCTACAATGAAATCTTCGCCATAAGCGCAAGCGCGTATTCCCGAAAAATAGGTAATAATATCGCTTTTACTTAACCCTTTAGCTGTAACTTTATGTTTATCAAAAACTGCGTTCACATCTGAAATGTCTACGCTTGTATCTTCACGATAGGGTACTTCAAGGGCATTTGGACCAACTAAAATATTACCGTCTACTGTTGGTACTAAACCGCCTCCTTTGGTATGAGCTTTTTGATCAGATTTAATATCGCCATAAATAGCCATTTGCGCATTGATAATCGTAGAAGTTGTTTCTTTATCCGTTATAAAACTTGTGCCTTTACGCGGGTGTATGGTAAAAAATCTATCTTCTGCCATATCTGCAATTTTATCGCTAAATGCGCCCGATGCGTTGATAACTATCTTAGGTTTAATTGTTCCTCGATTAGTAAAAACGCTTTCAATAATCCCGTTATTTACGCGCATTTTAGTTACGGCTGTATTAAGTAACACTTGCGCGCCGTTTTGACTTGCGTTTTCTGCCAGGGCAATAGTTAACATATATGGACAAACAATACCTGCCTCATAAAAATTTATGCCAAATTTAACATTGTCTGAAATATTTGGTTGTAATTTCAGCAATTTCTTTTTATTATAGTAATGAAATTTTCCTATTTTATGGCTGTTGCTTCTAATGCGCAAAAAGGGCAACAGAAATCTCAGTTTGCCCTCTTTAAATAGTAAATATTGTCCCGTGCGTTTGAAATCAACGTCCAAATCCTCACACAATTTATCAAACATTGGGTTACTGCGTTTTACATAATCTAATTTCTTTTGTCCTTTTTTTATATCGATACCGACGTGTACAACACCATCGTTTCGAGAAGAAGCGTGTAACGCTAAATCATTTTCTTTTTCAACTAATATAATTTTTAGGTCAAGTTTAGACAATTCTCTAATAGTGGCGCATCCAATAATACCGCCGCCAATAACCAAAACATCGCAAGAAAGTCCATCATAAGCATTGTCGGCAATGTACGGAAGTCGCATTTTAGCTTCAATAAATCCATTTAATTTTATATCGTTGACAACGCCGCTATACAAACCGCTATAATAAGCAATATTTCCAGCTTTTATTGCATCGTTCCAATCATCTACTATACCGCTTATACAGCATACGCCATCATTCCTTTCCATTACCATAATAGACGGATTAATAGAGCGTATTGAATATACGATTTTTTCTTTTTTATTCATAATAGAATCCTTATTTAAAATAGCGTAATGCCAATTTAATTCTCAATTTATCCTTGAGCCATATACATAATATAATTATTGGTATAATTGCTATTTTAATTACGTATATCTTAATTATACTTTTAAAGTAAAAAGCAAATGTCCTTGTTGCATATATAAAATTCTATTTTTACAAATATCATAAGCAACGCCATCTATAACATTGTCAGGATTAACATCAATTTTATCGTTTACATCGAAATAAAGATAATTGTATGACCCTTCAATCGAAGCGCCAGTACTAATACGAACCTTTAATAAATCTTTTACCTTTTCTTCGCCTCCAGCCAAATTATTGAGAGCGGCTGAATCTGCGCTTGTAGTGGCAATTGTTACCTGCCTTGTAGCGCCATATACGATATCTGTTGCAATTATAGATACATTTCCAGCTGACTTTAACGCTGCCATATCTAAACTTCTTGCGATAAACAATAATGCGGCATTATCTGTATAATCGCCTGCCTTATTTAAATTTATTGTCGCATTTTCTACGTCAGGATAAGCTTTATTATTGTGTTTAAGCGAATAAACCGCTTTATCTGTAAAAGTTAAACATTCTGCTACAAAATCATTATATTCAACGTGATATTTATCTTTATCATCAACTACGATAATAACGTCCTGTGATTCAATTTTAACAGTCGTGCATTTGTATAAAGGAAACACAACAGTGGTTTTAACAGTGGTTAAAAACTCAATATTTTTGGAATTAGTCGCATCGTCACGCACTCTTTGTGAAGGAATACCAATTTTTGAAATATCGCCAACTTTTGCTTTTGGATAACTGCTCCAAATTTCTAAATCTGTTTCAAGCGTTGTTTCATTACCCTTTGCAACATCAACTTTCGTAACCTTAGAGGTGTATACGCCAGTTGAATTTTCGGGATTAAGCAAAGCGCCCGCAACCTCTAAAACATCATAGTATTTTTTGTCAGCGTGCGTAACAGTATACTCTAAAACTTCACCCTCTACCCATCTCAACGAACGCGCGGGGATAATAGGCGTTTTACACGCAACAAGCGTAAATAATGTAACCAACACAGAAATAATCGCTATTATTTTTTTCATTTTAACATCCTTTATTGTTTTATTATATTTATTTTATTTATTTCTATTATTGAAATAAATCTTGTTTTATTATAACACACATAATCAATAATTGCAACATTTTATTATGCAACACATAACAGCTATTTATTAGCGATTATAATATTGTATAGAAAATATTGACGCTTTTATGTAATCAAAAATAAATATATTATAGTTGCATAAATAATCACAATTGAAAGTTGCATTGCAAATAAACATTTACATTATAAAACATTATAAAAAAATAATATGAATTAAATAATAAAAAATAATCAATATAACGTTATTTTATAATTATGTATTATATAATTATGATTTAAATAAATAAAAACAAAATATAAAAAAGGTAAAAATGAATTTTACTGTTTAGATTTTATATTTTCTCGAGCGACTAAAATAGTTTTATACACAACGTCGGCGTTGTTTATGTCTTCAAAAGCGATTTGAGAATTACGATTGTAACGATTATCGTATCGATAATATCCATTATTTAATTCTTCGCCATAAGCTCCGCCGTCGAAAAATATCCAGCCGTGTCCCCTTTCGCCCATAATTAAGTTGATTTCAGGTAGTGATTCTAATTCTTTAGATGTAACCCTATCTTTATAAACAATTATTATTCGTTTATCCGTAACGGCGTACATACAGTTTTTTAATCGATTAGATTTAATTATATTTTGTCCAAACGCAAAGTATATTCCAATAAAAATAAATGGCAAACCAAACAGGAAAAACATTCCGCCTGCTTTAGATGCCATAATAAAAAAAACAGCAAATCCAATAAATAAAGCGCCAAAAACAATTTGCATTACACTGCGTGACTTTGAAAGAATTTTATGTTTGCCATATGAAAAGCCTTGCCAAAGCAAAGTTTCGTTGGGCAGTAGATATTGTTTGATTTTTAAAGAATTATCCATAATTTAAATCACCTATTTTTAGGAAGGAAAGTTATGTATTAAAGGGCATTTATAAAACATCTTAATATTAATTGAAATATTTAAGTTTATAAACAATTTAATTATATTATATTATAATATAGTATACCATACATAATGTATTTTATCAACTTATATTCGATTAACATCAAATTTAAATAAATAATAAAATAATAGTGCGGAGATAAACTTTTGCGTAGACATTATTTTTTTTAAAAAAATAATTGACGATAAAATTTTCTCCACACTATAATTATAAAACATACAATATATATTACCAACATAGGCAGTTCGTGACGCCAAGTGGCGAGTTCGTGATGTTATAGCATAGTTCGTAATATAAACAACATTGAATCAAAAATCAATTCTGATAGATTGACAATTAGTTTGCGTTTGATTGTTCGATGGCAACGGCAAGGGCAACTGTTGCGCCTACCATTGGATTATTTCCCATTCCGATAAGTCCCATCATTTCAACGTGAGCGGGAACGGAGGAGCTGCCAGCAAATTGCGCATCGCTATGCATACGCCCCATTGTGTCAGTCATTCCGTAAGAAGCGGGGCCAGCGGCTACGTTGTCGGGGTGAAGCGTTCTACCAGTGCCTCCGCCAGAAGCTACTGAAAAATATTTTTTACCCTGTTCAAGAGCCCATTTTTTATAAGTGCCAGCGACTGGATGTTGGAATCGAGTTGGATTGGTGCTGTTGCCTGTTATGGAAACGTCGACTGATTCGTGGCGCATTATTGCAACGCCCTCGTTGACGTCATCTGCTCCGTAGCAGTATACTTTAGCGTTATCGCCTTTGGAAAAGGCAATTTTATTTATGATATTGAGTTCATCGGTATAATAATCATATTTTGTCTGCACGTAGGTAAAGCCATTTATTCTGCTTATGATATAAGCGGCGTCTTTGCCAAGTCCGTTTAAAATAACTTTAAGTGGTGTTTTGCGTACTTTATTAGCAGTTTTTGCTATGCCAATAGCGCCTTCTGCGGCAGCAAAGCTTTCGTGTCCAGCTAAAAAGGCAAAGCATTGAGTTTCGTCACGTAAAAGCATTCCGCCTAAATTACCGTGTCCGATACCAACTTGTCTTTGATCGGCAACGCTTCCTGGAATACAAAACGCTTGTAATCCTAAACCTATTGCTTCAGCTGCCTGCGACGCTTTAAACGCTCCTTTTTTAACTGCGATTGCGCAACCAAGCGTGTATGCCATAACAGCGTTGTCAAACGCTATTGGTTGGATAGATTTTACAATTTTTTCCACATCTATATTGCGCGCAGCGCAAATAGCTTGAGCGTCTTCCAATCCGTTGATGCCGAACTTAGCAGCTTCAACATTAATTTTATCTATACGTCTTTCATATCCTTCAAATCTAATCATTTGAAACCTCCTTATTCGTTACGAGGGTCAATATATTTTGACGCTTCGTCGTATCTGCCGTATCGAGTAGTTGCTTTTTTTAAAGCTTCTTCGGCAGTCATTCCCTTTTTAACGTTCTCCATCATTTTGCCAAGATGAACGTTTTCGTATC
This sequence comes from Clostridia bacterium, assembly GCA_036653075.1. Classification (GTDB taxonomy): domain Bacteria; phylum Bacillota; class Clostridia; order Christensenellales; family CAG-314; genus JAVVUQ01. The sequence goes on from JAVVUQ010000003.1 coordinate 18,111, forward strand.
CAATAATCTCGCCGCCTTCATCTAAAGCGAGTTTCGTAGTATAGCCTTCTGTTGTTTCAAGATAACGTACGCCTTTAGCGTTAGTAGAATAAATCGTACCTACTTGACTACGTAATCCCTTACCTAAATCTTCAAGTCCAGCTCCAATAGGTAATCCGTCATCGCTAAAAGCCGATTGAGAGCGTCCATAGACAATTTGTAAAAACAACTCTCGCATAGCGACGTTAATAGCGTCGCACACAAGATCGGTATTAAGCGCTTCAAGGATAGTTTTCCCAACAAGTATTTCTCCTGCCATAGCAGCTGAATGAGTCATTCCAGAACAACCGATAACTTCAATGAGCGCTTCTTCAATTATTCCTTTTTTGATGTTCAATGTAAGTTTACAAGCTCCCTGTTGCGGCGCGCATCGTCCAATTCCGTGCGTAAGTCCAGAAATATCGGATATTTCTTTTGCTGCGACCCACTTTCCTTCTTCAGGAATAGGCGCAGGACCATTATTGCAACCTTTTTTAACACAAACCATTTCTTCTACTTCACGTGAATATTGCATTTTATTCTATATCCTCCTAAAAATATTATCATTATGATTTCAACATATATTATTACTTATATAATGCGTAAAAATTACGCTAAATATAATAGCGATGTTTAAATATTACAATTATATTTAAAAATAAACAGCAATAAATAAAGCCTTTTTCAAAGCATTAAAAAATATAATGTTGAACTGTTTGAGTGCGGCGATACTTAATGATTTCGCATTAACAAAAAATACTAAAATACAAATAACATTCGCTCCGTATATTTAATTAAACTTTAATCAATATCTAATATCAGATTAAACAAAAAAATATCATTAGAACATACTCACATTCTACATTATACCACAATATTATAATTTTTACAATTAAAAAGTGATATATTTAATAACTAATTGCATTTCAAGTTGAAATAATGTTTTACAATTATACTATTATGTGTTAAAAACAAAAAAATATAAATTAAAGAGTAATACCATAATAAAGCAAACCTAAAGTATAATACAATAGGATGAGCATTATTAGATATTACTCTTTATTAATTTTTATATATTAATATATTGAATAATATAGATATATTGATTTAATTATAATTTATTTTTTACATCGGTAAGTTTGGATAATCTGCTCCCATAACGCTATCTACAGGCAATGAAAATACGATACCGTTGCCTTTGTTGTGCATTGATGCTCGTTCATAAATAGCTTCCATTATAGTAACTTTCAAGCTATTGTCTACCATTATCATTAGCATATTTTTCTCAGGGTCAATTGTAACGCCTAAAAATTTAATTGCTTCAGCTTTACCTGTGCCGCGCGCTGGGACAATTGTTCCGCCTGTTGCGCCCGCTTTTTTAGCCGCTGCCATTATCATATCGCCAAAACCTCTGTTTACAACGCCTATAATTAAAACTTTATTCATATTGTACCTCCGTTCTATATTGGATAATTTTGAATTTGTCATTTTTTATGCTCTATTTATTTGCTGTAATATACGTAGATTGATTTAATTAAAAAGTTTATAATAAATCGCATTTAATTGTATAGTTATTACATTATATTCTTTTTATAAACAACTTTACTTAATCCGTGCCAAAAATGATGCCATTTTAATTTTACAATGTCCTCTTGTGTAAACTCGTCACATTTCAAAGTGCAATTACTACTTAAATTAAAGGCATATTCGCCAACTAATTCAACAGTGATAGGTATAATAACTTCCCTTATTTTTGATTCAAGGCAATCAAAAGCTCTCGCTCCAACTGTTTTTAAGGTAGATGGAATATCGATTGCGGTTAAAGCTTTACAATTTTGAAAAGCGGCAGCTTCAATAGTTTCGACTTTATTTAATGAAATAGTTTGTAATCCACTACAATCAGCGAATGATTTATAACGAATAGTGCGCAAACTGTCGGGGAAAGCGATACTTTTAAGCGAATCGCAGCCATAGAATGCTTCATCTCCTAAAATTTTGAGATTAAAAGGCAACTTAACCATTTCCAATTTTGAGCAACCGCTAAAGGCTCTTTTATTGATGTGTTCAATAGTATCGGGAAAATCTATTTTTTCAAGATTAGTTAATCCTTGAAACCCTTCAGATTGTATTATAACAACGGGTATGCCTTTATGCATTGCTGGAATTTCAAGGTAAGTAGCGTCAGCAGCTTGTTTTCCTTTTGCTACGCCATAGCCTGATACGCCTTCATAACCCATTAGAGAGAAGGTAAATACACTATTTTTTTCAATAAGTCTACCATAAATAGTAATATCCGAAGTAATAGTTTTTAAATAATCATCAATTTCGACTTGTGAATCTTTAAATGCCGACCAGCTTTCTATTTCATACGCATTACCTTCAATAATAATGTCATCTGATGGAATATTGATAACTTTACAAGGTTTTCCAAATTCAACCTTATAAGAAGTAATGTCTACTTCTACGTCATTTAAATGACCAACAAATTTAACAGTATATTTTATGCCTTCACCAGAGCCATTATAATCATAAAAATCAGGAAATTCATTAGCCCACTCACTTTGCTTTTTTTGAATGGAGTTTTTACTTGCTTGCGTATAAATTGAAATATTCATATTACCTTGAAAAACATTATCGCCCAATTTTGTCAATTTTTTAGGTAAAAACACGGATTTTAATTTTGCGCCTCTAAAGCAATTATTTCCAATTGAGGTTAAAGAAGAAGGGAATAAAAATTCGCTAAGGCTCATACAACCGCTAAAGGCATCATTTCCGATAGTTTCCAATCGGTTGTTAACACGAACATAAGTCAAATAATTACAGTTTTCAAATGCTCCATCGCTAATAACACGCAATGTTTCGGGTAAATAAACTTCATTTATATTTTGCATATTAAACGCATCTTTAGCGATAGTGTTTATAGGCGCTTTAATGTCGACTTTTTTGTTGGTAAAATCAGCATAACAATTAAATGTGCGTCCGTCTAAACTAATAATATTATTTTCAAATACCTTGAAAAATTTGTTATATTTATTGATAGTAATTTTAATAGCTGTTGAACGCTCTCCAAAAGCATTCCCAGCAATTGACTTAAGCGAATTTGGGAAAGTAATATTAGAAATAGGACAACCTTGAAAGGCGTTTGAAGCAATAATTTTTACTGATGATGAAATAACTATTTCCTTTAATTTTCTGCAGCCCATAAAAGCGTTATCAGTAATTTCTACAATACCAAAAGGAATTATTACTTTTTCAACAGTGGAGGATATAGGCTCTAAAGCTGAGCCGTGTATCGCTAATATCTTTTCACCGCCACCGCTAATAGGAAAAACGATTGTAGTTGATTCTGTTTCACCTAAAAGACGTATGCTTTTACCAGCCTTAGAATTTTCAGGATCATAATAGGTTGAATATCCCCATTTTGCGTCTGTTACATTTTCCATAACAGCTTTAACCGTCGCAGAAGTTTTTAAATCACGTAATTCTTTGTCCCACTTAATAAAAACTTGTCCGTTTCTGTTTTTTACTTCTGGTTCAACAAATTCTTTACCATAAACCATTTCAACTGAACTTATCTCTGTTCCGTCAGGATAAACAAATTTAACGGTAAAAGGTTTGTTATATGTCACAAGAGCTATAATTATTCCACCAATAACCAATAGCGCTGCAATACATATTAAAATAATCATTTTTTTGTTTTTTTGAATCGTTTTTGTATTCATATTTGTCCTCGATATAATATTTTTATTATTGATATTTGAATTTTTAGCGTACCCTCATTTAATTTAAAATTAAATTACATTTAGATAAACACAATTAAATAGTGATTTGATATTAAAATATTAAAGTTAACTTATCTTTAATTTATACAAAAACATAGTTTAAATTTAATAATTTAACATTGAGATTGATTTTTAATTATGTTATATTTACTATTATACTTTATTTCTTCAAACTTGTCAATAACAGTAGACAGATTTATGGAAACTATGTTAAAATAATATATCGGCATTCGCTTGCCGTTATTTTTTGTTACATTTTTTGTAGCGATTAATAATTATATCATTATAATCTGTCAAAAATCTTACTTAGCAACCTTTTGAAAAATATATTGTTAATTTAGTTCGCTATTAACTATTTTAAAAATAAAAAAATATAAAAATAATCATAAATATAAAGGTAAGAATAAATAAAAATATAAAAATAATCATAAATGCAAAGGTTAAGAATAAATAAAGTTATTGGAATTATCTTTAATTATTGTAAACAGGGGTTTTGAAATGAGTACAAAAATAGATTTAAGTCATATTGTCACAGAAGAAAAAGCAGCCGAAAAGTTAGCTGAATCAAGAGCGGCGTATGAAAAATTGACAAAAAAGGGCAGTAAAAGCAAAAAGTGGATGTCCATATTATTATTGGCGGTTAATGTTGTCGTTGTCGCAGTTATTGCTGCGTTAGAATTTGGCGGAAACAAAGAAACTGTTCCATTTAAAACTGTTTTTTCTACCTGGGGAATGAATTGGCCATTTTTGATTTGTATTTTAGGAATGATTATTATTTATTATTTAACAGATATTTTACGTTCGGCAGTTTTAATAAAAAATTCAACAGGGCATTTTCACTTTAAAGAGGCTACAAAGTCATCGTTATTATGCAAATATTATGATAATATAACTCCATTTGGTTCGGGCGGGCAACCTTTTCAAATGTATTACCTATCTAAAAGCCTTCCTATTGGCGTAGCTACAAGTTTACCATTGATTATTTTATCTATTTCACAAATTGTATTTTTTATAATAGCTGTTGTGAATTTTATAATTTTTCCTTCGGCTGTATCAAGTTATGTAAAAATAGCCTCCTATTTTGGAGTCTTTTTGTATATTTTAGTCCCTATTGCCGTTCTTTTTTTCTCTCTAATGCCTAAGTTGATGTCAAGCATTCTCAAATGGTTATTAAAAATAGGCGTAAAATTGAAACTTATTAAAGATTATGATAAAAAGCTGAACAAAACTCTCAATACTTTAACTGAATATAGGTTGGTTTTTAAAGATTTGGGAAAAAGTTTTTGGACTATATTTATATGCGCCGCCCTATCAGTATTGCACCATTATTCGATTATGTCAATTCCATATTTTGTAATGCGTGTCAGCGGAATCAACGTAAGTTGGGTAGAAATTACAGTTATGACCATCTATATTTACGCTGCGATTACTTTTATTCCTACGCCTGGAAATAGCGGTGCGGCGGAAGGTACGTTTTATGCGCTCTTTAGCATTTTGCAAGGAGGATATCTATTTTGGGGAATGATGCTTTGGCGGTTTTCTGTCTTTTATTTGATAATTATCGTCGGATTGGTTTTAATTTTTGTGGATTACGTAATTAGATTTAAACGCATTAGCCGTGTTACTGCCGAATTAGAAGCTGCCGAAAATAGACATAAAGAAATTATCGAAAGCAATAGAAAACAATAAAAGTTATAAAAAACAATAGAAATCAATAATAAACTATAAAAAATAATAGAAAAAGATGAAAGTTATCGGAAATAGAATAAATAACTACAATAGTTATAAGGTATTATTAAATAGAGGGTAAGTATGTATCTAATTATAGGGTTGGGTAATATAGATAAGCAATATTTAAACACCTATCATAATTTAGGGTTTATGTGCGCTGATTATATAGCGAAATTATTAGGAGTGGAATTTTCGAAAGGAGAATGTCGAGCTATCACTGCGCATACTAAAGTTAACGGAGAAAAGGTTATTATTGCAAAGCCAATCACGTATATGAATTTATCGGGAGATAGTGTTATTGAGCTTGTAAACAAATATAAAATTGAGCAAGATAAATTTTTGGTTATATATGATGATATAGATATTCCGATAGGGAGCGTACGCATTCGTGAAAATGGTAGCGCAGGAACGCATAATGGAATGAGAAGTATTGTCAGTCGTTGTAATACAACTCAGTTTAGTCGTATAAGAATAGGAACAGGACGACCGCCACGTGATGAAATGGACTTGGCTGATTTTGTTTTATCGCAAATTTCGCAACAGTCGCATATTATTTTAGATGGAGCGATTGAGAGGGGGGCAAAAGCAGCGGTTGAATTTGCTAATGGAATGCCAATACTAAAAGTTATGGAAAAATTCAATTTAAGAGTTGAACAAAATTAAATAAAATGATATAGAATCAATAATTATAAACAATAATTAAAAGGAATAAAAAGGTAATAATTAAAAAAACAATTTAAAACAATTAAAGATAAATAAAAATAATTAAAAACGATTTAAAACAATTAAAGACAAATAAAAATACTTAAAAACAATTAAAAACGATAAAAGATAAATAAAAACACTATTTAAAAGATTAATTATGTAAGATTAAATAAAACTGGAAAAATTGATGTTTACTGATTTAAAGTTATATAATAGTTATAAAAAAATACTTGATAATGTCCGTAGTGAAAAAAATACGGCAATTTTTGGCGTTCAAAGTGGTGAGAGGGCGTTTATAGCTAATGGATTAGAGAAGTTTGTATTGTATGTTGCTACGGATTACATTGAAGCGAAGAAGGCGGAGCGAGCTTTAAATGCAATTGGAAAAGAATACAAATATCTTCCATTTAAAGATGATGTTTTGTTATACAAAAAAAATGCAAATCATCATCAATGCGCTTTAAAGAACGCTGTTTTATACGGAATAAACAATGGATTAAACGGAGTAATAGTCAGTGTTGAAGGGCTTGCTCAAATTTATCCTAATAAAGAACTATTTATGCAATCGGTTATACGTATAAAAGATGGTGACACGATAGATTTAAAGATTTTATGTGAAAAGTTAATTAAAGCAGGATACGAGCGAGCGCCATTGGTATCGGTTGCGGGTGAATTTAGTTTAAGAGGAGATATTTTAGATGTTTTTTCGCCGATAGATGATGACCCTGTTAGAATAGAGTTTTTTGATAATTTGGTTGAAAATGTAAAATACTTTGATGTAGAAACGCACACATCTATAGGCGTAGCAAAAAAAGTGGATATTGTTCCTATAAAAGAGTATTTTGAACAAACTGAAAATGCTGCTTTAAAAAATGCAAAAAATGCTGCAAAAAAATTGAATTTAAAACCTGATGCGGCAATACGAGCGGCTACTATTTTATCAGAACTGGAAATAGATAGTGACAATGATTGGTTGTTACCTTATACAGATTATTCAACATTAATGGATTATCTACCGCAAAATGCTGTTATTGTTTGGCAAGAGCCCAAGCAGCTTATAGACCGAACGGAACGATATTATAATGAGCATTACACACGAACAGAATATCTTATAGAGCGAGGCGAATTGCTTAGCGGAGGTGTAAACGCTTTAATCAATAAAGAAGATTTATTTAAAACAAAAGTTGTTAGCGTGGCGTTTATGGCGTTAACAGCGTCGAGTTTTTTTAAGGCGCAAGATATTGTAAATTTACAAAATAGCGCATTGCAATCATACAAAAGTAATTTAGATATATTAAGTAGCGATATAAAACGATGGCTTGCCGATGGTTACAAAGTGGGCATATTTGTTGGCGCTAACGAAAAAGCAGAGCGACTGAGGTTAGAGCTATATAACAGAGATTGTCCGTTGAAAGTAACGGCTGATACTAACGATTCATTGATAAATGGTTGTATTATAAGTAGCGATTTTGCCGATGGATTTATAAGCCACAGTAATAAATTAGTATTAGTTGGTGAAAGCCAACTTTATGCTGCCGTTATACCCACGCAAAAGAAACTCAGAAAATCGCAAAAACAAGCCTTTTTAACGGTAGAAGCTGGCGATTATGTAGTACACGACATACACGGTATAGGTTTATGCGCTGGAACAACAGTAATCAAAGGCGAGTTTGGCGAAAAAGATTATATTGTTGTAAAGTATAGAAATAACGATACGCTTTATGTCCCCGTTGAATCAAGCAATTTACTCAGTAAATTTAGCGGTAAAGAAAGCGAACCTAAGCTTTCAGCGTTAGGTGGAGGGGAATTTGAGCGTATAAAAGCTCGAGTTAAATCTAAACTTAAAGAACTTGCTATTGACCTATTAAAACTGTATAGCGAACGTATGCATAAAAGGGGATATACTTATCGTTGCGACCAAGGATTGATGGACAGTTTTGCTCAAGCTTTTTTATATAGAGAAACAGACGACCAATTACGTTGCATTGAAGAAGTCGAAAAGGACTTAAATAGCGATAAAATAATGGATAGATTACTTGTAGGCGACGTTGGATTTGGTAAAACAGAAGTAGCGATGCGAGCTGTATTTAAAGTTACTGCAAACGGATATCAAGCGTTAGTTCTTGCGCCTACAACTATATTATCGCAACAACATTATGAAACGTTTAAAGAGCGTTTCGATCCATTTGGAATTAAAGTTGTTTGTTTAAATCGGTTTAGGAGCAAACAAGAACAAACAGAGATAATAAAAAAAATAGCAAATGGCGAAGCAGAAGTTATTATCGGCACTCATAGACTGCTTAATAAAGCTGTAATTTACAAAAATCCTGGATTGTTAGTTTTAGATGAAGAACAGCGATTTGGAGTTGAACATAAAGAAATATTAAAAACAATAAAAACCAATTTGGACGTATTGTCAATGTCGGCTACGCCAATACCACGTACTTTGCATATGGCGCTAACGGGAATGAGAGATATAAGCACTATTTCCACACCGCCTAAGGAACGTTTACCAGTTGAAAGTTTTGTAGTCGAAGATAGTTCCGCTCTTATTCGAGATGTAATTTTACGTGAAATTTCTCGTAATGGACAAGTTTTTATTGTTTACAATCGTGTAGATTCTATTGACGCTTTTACCTTTAGAATATGCGAGCTTGTTCCTGAAGCGCGTATTGTTATTGCGCATGGGCAAATGCAAGAGTCAAAATTAGAGCAAACCGTGTACGAATTTACAAAGCACCAAGCAGACGTTCTTATAAGCACTACAATAATAGAAAATGGTATCGATATTCCCAACGCTAATACTCTTATTGTTTACGACGCTGATAAATTAGGACTTTCACAATTATATCAATTGCGGGGGAGAGTAGGTAGAAGTAATAAATTAGCTTTCGCTTATTTTATTTATCGTGAGCAAAAAGTGCTTAGCGACGAAGCGTATAAAAGATTAACTTCTATTATGGAAAACACTGAATTAGGCAGCGGTTTTAAAATTGCAATGAAAGATTTGGAAATTAGAGGCGCAGGTAATGTCCTTGGTCGGGAACAACACGGACATATGGAAAAAGTTGGATACGATACGTACGTTAAATTACTCAGCGAAGTAGTAGCAGAAATAAAAGGCGACCCTATAAAAAAGAAAGTCAATACTATTATGGACGTTGACATAGATACGCACGTTCCAGTGGAATACATTGGCGATAGCAACGGTAGAATGGAGTTTTATCAGCGTTTAGCAAATATTACAAATAAAGCCGATAAAATTAAATTGTTATCGGAACTTAAAGATATCTATGGAGAAACTCCAAAACCCGTTTTGAACCTTTTAGACGTAGCGCACGTAAAAGCTATCGCTAATCAATTGGGAATTTGCGAGGTAATAATAAAACAAAATAATACTCGTATTATTTTTGCTTCGCCTGAAGATATAAAAACCGACGGAATTCGTTACGCTTTAAAATTGTTTGATAAACTTGCTCGCCTTTCTACTGTCGGCGACAAATTAGCCGTTGCTTTTAACTTGAAAAGTAAATCGACTCGCTATTGCTTAACAGCGATACGCGCCTTTTGCGAATCTGCAATAAACGAAGAGTATGATAAAGAATAATTTTAAAAAAAATTGTATGACTAAACTACATAGAAAATAAAAAACTTCGCTTATTTCCGTTTTATATCGAAATAAGCGAAGTTTTATTTTGGTGGGCAGTAAGAGACTCGAACTCCCGACCCTCTCCACGTCAAGGAGATGCTCTCCCAACTGAGCTAACTGCCCTTAATGCCATTAGTATAATATATTATAATAAATTTGTCAAGAAAAGAAATAAAAAGTTTAAATAATAAAATAAATAGTTTTAAATAATTAAATGAAAAGCTTTAGATAATAAATTAAAAGCTTTAGATAAATGAAAATAAAGATTAGATAAATGAAATAATTATTTTAGTAATTTGTTTTTTTAATTATTAATATAAATATTATGAAGTAACTATTGATTTGGAAGAAAGAATATGTTATAATATATAAAATATACTTAAGAGGGCATTGACAAGAAAAAAACAAAAGTTTAATGAAATTAGATGAAATATCTATAAATCGATAATGGTTTAGGGAGGTAATTATGTATTATCATTGTTCTTTAATAGGCGGATTAAAAGTCATAACGCCAGCTGTTACAAAATATTTTGATAAATCAAATCAAGTATTTGTAACGACGAATTTATCGATAGCGTTGTTATATTCTATTATTAATTTTGAATATACTTGCGGATATGAAAAGAATGGAAAAGTATATTTTGACGAGTATTATCCCAACGCTTTTGAAATGCTGTATAAAGAGAAAAAAGTATCATTGTATATCTGTGAAGAAAAAAGCAGTTATGTACAAACAGAAAACGCTAACGAATATTTCAGTAACGATTCAGTCGCTGTCATCGAGGAATTGGTGATTTATGATGTATATGAAAAGCTGTTAGAGCTTGAAAAATGCAAAAAAATTATAATAAATCGTTATGCGGATATGTCGAATGAAATGAAAAATTGGATTGTGAATTTTGAAAAGGATATTATTATACAAAAAAATGCGCTTAATTGCAACAACGAATATGCGTTATATTTAAAAACGCATTACGCAGAGAGTTGGAAATTAGCTGAAGCAGAAATGAATGGTACGATAAATAAAGAATAATAAAACTATTATTGATACCATATCATTTCACTTTATGTAATGTCAATGCAAATATTGGCATAGTTACAAAATAATAGCATATAAATTATGATGCAAAGGAGTATTTGTGAAAACTAAAGATAAAACAACTAAACAATGGATTACGTTATTAGTAAGCGTTATATTAAAACTAACATTAGTAATATTCGTTATTATTGGAATATGTAAAACTATGGGATACGAAGGTTTTATGGGCGGGGCTAAAGCGCTTTTATATTTTACTATACAAAGTAACATTACAATTGCCATAGTAATGTTTGCTTTTGCCATAATTAATTGCGTTGAGTTTTTTACTAATAAAAAAATTATTAATAACCTTATTTTAAAAATTAAATTTTCTTTTACAACAGCAATAGCGATTACAGGTTTTGTTTTTACTTTAATACTTGCGCCACGAATAGAAGGAGTTAATTTATTTAATTTTATCAATTTTGCGTTACACGTATTTGTGCCTATTTTAGCAATTGTGGATTTTTATTTTTTTGATTACGAATTAACAACAAAACCAGTTGATTGCTTGTTGGCTGCGCCTATGCCGTTATTTTATTTGATTTTCGCTTTAATAGTATCAACAACGGGCGTAGTTTATAATAATGGCACTAATGTCCCGTATTTTTTCTTGGATTATAAAACACTTGGCTGGTTTTCAATGGATAAGGGTTTGGGCGTCGCATATTGGATTATTATTTTATTTGTAGCAATAATGGGCTTAAGCGCTTTAATGCTATTTGTCAAAAATTTAATATTTAAAATACATATTAAACGCAACAAACATAATATTACAACTAAAAATTAAATTAGTATAAAAATGAATATTACAACTAAAAATTAATTTAGTATAAAAATTAATATTACAACAAAAATTTAAATTAGCATAAAAATCAATATCACAACAAACAAAATTTAAAATTAGCACAAAAAGTATTTAAAATAAAATATAATATCATTTATATAGATTAAATATAAAATTAAGTAATAAATAAAGTAATAAATCAATATAAAATTAAATTTACAATACAATTTGGCGTAAAAACTAATTAATATTATCCAAAATGTCTTTTTCAAGGTTTAAAAGTTTGCAAACTTTTATTGCGTCAGCCGAAACAGGGCAGCTATTTGAAACTTTTTGTATGTTATAATCCATAACATCGGCTATATCGTCGATTCCGAGGTTTAAGCAATCGCAATTTGCCAATCCAACAATTTGATAGTGAGTGTTTGCGACGTTTGCGACGGTGTCAAAATGCGTAGTCATTACACAAACGACTTCTTTACTGTTAAAATATTGAGCGGTTGCCCTTGCTATTTTAGTTCCTTCAATAGGATTAGTTCCGCGCGCAAATTCGTCCATTAATAATAGTACATAACTATTTGAAACAGTTTCCACACAGTCATTAAGCTTTAAAATTTCACCGCCAAATGAAGATAAACCACGTTTGCTGTCCTCTAAATCTTCAGATATCGATATAATTTCGTCAAAAAGCATAATTTCCGCAATATCGGCGAAAACAAAAAATCCAATTGACGCAAGATACACATTAAGCGCTAAAGTTTTTAAAATTACACTTTTTCCGCTCATATTAGCGCCAGATATTATTGTAGTACCTTGCTTGAGTTCAATCGTAACAGGCGTAAATGCGTGGCTACGTTGTTCAAGCATATCAGCAATATACGGATTATACATATCTTCGAAGTAAATCCTATTAGTTATTATTGGTCGAGCTAAGTTCCAATCATCAGCAAGGCAAGCTTTCACAATAGTTAAATCCAATTTTCCAAGCGTGTGAGCGCTGTCAATAAGCAGGTCGCTATACTCAGATAGTTTGGTGGATAAATCAGTTAAAATACGTTGCTGCTCATCATATTCATCATTTACAATGCGCATACGCTGCGTTTTTAAATATTCATCATTTGGATTTAATCGAAGTTGCGATTCAATAGAATTTTTAGTTTGACGACAAGTAGCAAGCTTTTCCGAATATATCGAATCAAGCGAAAATGCAAGATTGCGTGTTTTGGACGGGTCTAAAATATCTAATATTTGCGTTAAATCATCTATAAAAATATTATTTAATTCTACTTTTTCACATAATGGCTGAAAAATAGTTTCAATACTTTTCATTGATAATGCAAAACTTTTAATTTCAAAAAGTTCAGTTTCGCTCATCACAGAATTTTTACATTTAATAAAAGTATTAATTATATCTTTTATAGGATATAGGCGTTGTCTTAATCTATCCCAGTCCGCTCTCATTTCAGGAAAGGAATTAAAAATTGCTTCAACATTGTTAAGCTCATCGTTCAAATCGTTTTTTTCTAAAGGAGTAAAAGGTAAAAAGTTTTTTAACCGCCTTTTTCCAAGCGGCGAAAGCTTAAGCATATCAAAAACGAAATCCACGCCAATGTTTATCTTTTGTTGAAATGAAAGCATAAAAATCTCCTTTTTTATTTTTATAGTTATAAATTTAATATAAATTCAACTACCATTTTAATATCACTTAAAATGGTAGTATAAAACATCAATTATGCAAAATTTAAGACTTGATGATAGATTCAAGTCACCAACTTTAGAGTTGGTGACAAAAACTCACTGTGTAATGTTTTTATATCCCTATTTATTATTTATTATTTTTATAGTTTTTATTATAGTTTTATGATTTTTATTATATATTATATATTATATATTAAAGTTTAATTTTTTCATAGTTTTATAGCTTTATAGCTTTTATTATATTTTTATGATTTTTATTATAGTTGTAGTTTTATTTTTTCATAATTTTTATTATTTTTTTCTAAACATAGTTACTATTGAGTTAAAAATAGGAATAGTTAAGAAAATTAACCAACCTGGGTGCCACCACGTAGTGCCAAATATAAATCCAAGAGTTACGTATACAATGACGCAAAGTAGAGGGTAAGAAAATCTCGCCCAAATAGATTTTACGCTACCTTCTGTAATCCAATAAAATAAGGGAACAGTTAAGAAAATAAGCAAGCCCCAGCCCCAGATGTTCCAAATACTGCCTATTATTAAATAAACAAGCAAGCATAAGATAGGATAAGGGAAAGAACGCCATCTTTGACTTACAGCAGATGTAACAATTCCATAGTACATCGGAATGGTTAAAAAAATCATCCACATTGGATGCCAAAGCGATGAGCCATCGGGAGCTTTGCATATAAATCCGACAAGCAAGAAGACAACGATGCAAATCATAGGATAAGGGAACTTATACCAACGTTTAGCATTTTGCCGACGGGCATAATCAGCGTCACTCATACCTCTACTTGTATGATTGTCGTCGTCATTATCATTAGAATTAAAGTGAAATGAAAAGCTGTTATTATCATTATCTCCTCGTAATGTTTCCTTATCGACGTTAAACAGCTCAGAAAGTCTTTCAATTTGTTCGCTTGTAGGCGTGCGTTTACCTTCTTCCCAATCAATAACTTCATCGGCTGTTGAATCAGTAAAATCTGCCACTTGTGATACGGTAAGTCCGTGTTTTCGTCTAAATTTCAGTAAATTATCAGATAGTTTGCTCATATCTAATACCTCCTCAATATAAAATTGTTTTTTATAGTAAAATTTAAGTTTTATACTTTTATACTTCAAAGTTTTAAGTTTTATACTTGTGTAATTAAAAATTATGGTTTTATACTTGTATGATTTTATATATGATTTTATATATGAATTTATTGTGTTGTTTTTTATAATAATTTAAAAGAATATCTTCCCTTATTACCAAAACATTCGGCTGTCATAATTGCGCCGCAAACAATTGGATTGATGGGTGGTTTATGTCCAAAATCTGCATCAAAGATAATAGGGAGGGTATCGCCGAGTATTTCTTTTACGGCAGAAACAAAGTTGTAGCCGCAATATTCACTGTCAATAAAGGGGCGTCCAAAAATGTAACCCGATGCGTAATTAAACCAGCCGCAATTTTTCAATTGCCACAAAGCGCGAAGCACGGCGACGCTATTTAAGTCGCACGATTCCATAAACCATAAAATGCCGTCATTTTTATATTTATTTATAAAATCTTTAGTTTTATCAAATTGTGTGCCTGCGATACAAGTCAATAAATCCAAGCAACCGCCGATGGCTCTGCCTGTGATTTTTTCGTTTTTTCCGCTAAGTGTTTTCCATTCAGTTGGATATTTAAAGTTACAGCCGCCACGAGTATTTGCTGATACAAGTTGTTCTATTTGAAAAAACGATGAAGATTCGAAGTTTAATTTTTTACCAAGCAGCAAATCGGAGGTAAATTTTACGCTTTTATCCATAGGGTCATTACCGAATGCACCTATATTATATCCATAAATTGCAGCTGTGTCAAGAGTTGTTAACAAATAATATATAATAGCGGTATTATCGGAATATCCAAGCATCCACGTAGGCTTGCAATTATTTAAATCAGATAATTCGTTTAATACAAGTAGTTCTGTTTCACCGCCAGAAGCGGATATAATGGCATTTGATTTGCCATATAAAGACATAAATTCAGTAGCGCGTGTTTTAGCATTTGAACTTGCTCCGATGTCTATAGTAAAAGTGTTTGGCGTATTAATTACGTTGATGTCCATTTCATTGAAATATTTAACTGCATATTTATAACGCAAAAGGTCGCATTCTTCTGTTATTCCGTAAGATAATGCCGTAACTGCTATTGTATCTCCACTTTTTAAAAATTCAGGAAATTTCATTTTTCTCCTTAACTATGTAAATATTAATCTGTTTATTTTTAAACATCAGTTATATTATATAATAATATAAAGTTTAATTTTTGTTAAAACATTGGCGAGCGTAATATAAAGTCTTGCCAAAGTCATATTGATATGATATAATATAATAGATATTATGTCAATTAATATACGCAATTTTATCTCAATTTAATACAAAACAGTGATTTAAAGAGCCTTATATTAAGATTATGCTAAATCACGTAACAGGAGGTCAAGTGTCAAATAAAAATGATACGCTACAAGAAAAGTTAACATTTAAAGAATTATTGGATAAAGGGTTGCATTTGTGGTTGTTTTTAGGTGGAATAATCATATTGATAGTATGCGCGCTTGTTTGGGGGTGTACATATCAAATACGTTCTACGGTAGTGGTAAATGGCATTACGCATAACAATACTGTTGTTTGTTATGTGGACGCTAAAACGGCATCAAAGCTTTCATCGGGAATGGAAGTATCAATCAATGGTATTTATAGCGGAAGCGTAAGTATTATAGCAAAATTGCCCTATTCTAAAGCAGAAGTAATGGCGACATTAAAGGGACAATTTATCGATTATACTGCGGCTACATTGAACTTATCCGAGTGGAATTACAAGGTAATAATTACGCTCGACAGTGGAATAGAAGATAATAAGTTAGTAAAATTAACGGTAATAACCCAAGTAAAAAGACCTATCGATTTCTTTGGAAAAATAGGAGCAAACGTATGAACGGTTATAAAAATATGCCGATAATACTTGCGCAAGACAGTCAAGCAGCATCGGCTTGTTTGTCGATGATTTTAGCTTACTATGGAAAAAAAATAAGTTACACAAAGCTTGCGTACGAATCGGGCGCTTTAAATAAAGGAAACGATATTGATGCGATTATAAAATGCGCAAACAACTACGGAATTAAAGCTCAATTAATCGCCCCTCCAGTTACAGAAATAGTGACTATTGCGACGCCTTGTTTGCTTTTATATAAAGGTAAATGGTGCGTTTTAAATAAAATTAAGGATAAATATGCGATTATTACAGCTACGGATAAAGGTAGAAAACAAATTTCAATGGAAGATTTTTTGCAAAACTACTCAGGAAAAGCTGTTACGGTCGCTTTAAAAGATGGATTTAATTTATTTAATGAAAATGCTTTTAGCGCAAATGAATTCATAAAAAAACAGCTTCAAACAAATTACGTATCCATAATCTTTATAAGCTTAAGTTATGTTTTAGCGTCTATTGTATGTATAGTTTTAGCTGCGTTAATGCGTGTTTTTGTGGATAGAATTATTGTTGGAATCGATTATAATTGGACATCTACGGTTTTATTTATTACTATTTTAGCTGTTGTTGCGCTAATTATTTTAATAGCCATAAAAAACTCACAATTATTAAAGTTAAGAAATATTATATCAAATTCTGCCGAAACAGCAATGTTAGAAAAATTGCAGAATATAAATCCACTTTATTTTGCGTGTAATGGTAGCGAATTTGCGATAAATCATTTAAATAATAGTAAAAACATAGGAAATGATGTAGCGTTATGCAACATCAAACCATTATTTCAAACTTTTTTTGTTTTGATAATAGCGGTCTATATTTTAATTTACAATCCTTTATTAGCGTTGCCATCAATAACGTTTACAGTAGCTATTATTACACTGTCGTTATTAATTTACTTTAACATTATAAATTCAAAATTCAAAGTTGTTTGCTTTTTGCTCGCTATTGTAATGCAAATTGTATCGTTAATTATTGGTATTTTCGTAGCTATTAATAGCGATATTTCTCTTGGAACGGTAATTGCTTTTCAGTTTTTGACAGCTATTATTTTAACGACTGCGTCAATGTTACCTGTAAATGCAGAAAAAATGCAAAAAATCCCTTTAGATTTAATACGTTTTGAAGATGTTATGGGATTAGATATTACGCAAACAAACGAAATAAACAATGGAATAGTTGAATTTGAAAATGTATCCTTTGGCTATAATCTCAATAGTACACCGACTTTAAAGAATATTACCTTTAAAACAAATACAAGTGACTTGATTTTAGTATCAGGAAAAAGCGGTAGTGGAAAAACTACATTATTGAAACTTATTGCGGGAGAGTATTCTGCTTGGTCGGGAATTAGACGATATAACGGAAAAGAATTGAAAACAAAAATTAGCGATTGCGCTTACATTGGCAACGGCGTAGTGTGGAACGGAAGCGTTATGGACAATTTAAAAATGTTTAACGATTCAATCACAGATGAAATGGTAATATCAGCCGCAAACGAAATTGGGTTAACAAAACAAATTTTACAAAATAAAGAGGGTTTCAATTATAAAATAAATAACGATAGCGACAATATTTCTTCATCATTACGTAATCTTATCGCATTGACAAGATTATTGATATTTATGCCAAAAATTGCGTTAATTGACGAGATTTCCGTCACTATTGGCGAAAACGAAAATGCTTTGCTTGAGGCATTAAAAAAACGCAACATTAATGTTTTTATTGTCACAAATAGCGAAATTAAATTTGATAAACTTATAAATTTAAATGAATAGTAAACATTATGTAATAAAATAAAAGGCGGTTATTCATTTTGAATAGAATAAATGATATAAAAGTGTTTAAATATGGAAAGAAATATAAGTTGTTCGCTATATTTTCGGCTGTAATGTCGATAATATCAATAACAATTATATCCTATGCTGTAAATCTATTGTTTAATGATGTTATAAATATGCATAGTAACCAACTTTTATCTCAAATTGTGTGGTTAATTGTCGGAGCGACTTTGTCATTAGTTATATTCTTAGCCTCATATAAAGTTGCGCTTATTCGATTATGCGACGGTGTCGCTATTTTGCAATGCGAAGTTAATATAGCGCAGATACAGGGGACATATAATAGTTGTTTTTGTGTATTACTGTTTATTGTTGAGAATTTAAATTTGTATTTTATCAGTTTAAAAATAGGCGTTATTGGAAGTATTGCGGTAATTGTTTTATTTATTATTTGCATAATTGCCAACAATAGAATTGATAAAATGGAAAATGAAAATATCAAATATGATACGATTAAAGCCGATAGAAAGCTTTTTATGTATGTAACGGCATCTTCATTTAATAAAATACATACGGAAAGTATTAGCAAAAAAATTAATGCAAAGAAAAGCAATATTTCAAGTAAAAGTGAAATTATTGCAAATATGAGTTTTATTTCAATGATAGTGGTATGCTTAATTGGTGCTGTTGGAATGTTTGTTACAGTGAAACAATCACAATTATCCGCTTTAATTTCTTATACGATAATGGTTACTGTAATTGTTGTTGTAATAATGAATTCTTTAAAAAGAAATAAACTTATAGGTGAAAATATAGAAAAACTTCAAACAACTCAATTAAATGGAGCGTTATGTTTGCATAACGTATCGATATATTACGAAAATAAAATTGCTGTAAAAAATATCGACATTGATATAAAAGCCAATGAAAAAATTGCAATATATGGAAAAGGTGGAGCGGGAAAGACAACATTGTTTAAATTAATTAAAGGAAAAATTGATTGTAACGAAGGATGTGTTTATTTTAATAATAATCCTACAATGAATAATCCAAAATATTTGCAAAATGGAATAGGTTCTTTATGCGAAGAAAACCAATTGCGACGAGGAAGCGTTTATGAAAATCTAATAGATGACGTTGCGCGCGTCAACGAAGCGCAAGCGATTGCTGCAATGAAAGCGGTTGGTCTTAACGGAAAAAATATTATAAATAATCTCATAGCGGGAAATGGACAAGGAATATCAATAACAGAATCTAAGCAGTTATTGTTAGCAAAAACGATACTACAAGCCCCAAAAATTCTTTTAATTGACGGCGTTTTAGATAGCGTAGATAATGTTTCAAGAAAGGAAATTTTGGAATCATTAAAACAATTAGATATGACAGTTATAATAATGACAAGCATTATAGAAGTAGCAAATCAAATGCCAAAACATTTTGATTTATAATATAAATAATAATTATAAACAAATAATAAATAAAATAGAAATAAACATAAAAAATTAATGAATATAAAAAGATAATGAATATAAAAAGGTAATGAATATAAATAGATAATAAATTTTGATTATATATATGGCAAAGAAAAAAAGATAATACATAAATATGGCGAGGTTAAAATGAATTTTAAAAAAGAGATAGCAAAATTAATTGAAATAGATGGTTTGAATTATGAGCAGATAGCGGATATGCTTGAGCCGATACCCGATCAGTTGCCTGGCGATATGGCATTCCCTTGTTTTAGATTGGCAAAAATTATGCGTAAGTCGCCAGTTTTGATAGCGCAGCAGCTTGTTGAAAGTGTAAAAATTGGAGATATTATAGAAAAGGCGCAAGCGGTAAATGGATATCTCAACATATTTTTGAATAAAATCAATGTTGCAAAGCGAGTGTTAAGCGAAGTTGCGCAATGTGGCGAGGCGTATGGTGAAAGCGATATTGGAAAAAACAAGACAATCTGTATTGATTATAGCAGTGTAAATATTGCAAAACCCTTTCATATCGGGCATTTAGGGACTACTGCAATTGGCGGCGCATTATATAAAATTTACAAAAAATTAGGCTATAATGTTGTTGGAATCAATCATTTAGGCGATTATGGCACTCAATTTGGTAAGTTAATTGTGGCGTTTAAACTTTGGAGTAGCAAAGAAGAAATTGAAAAGGGCGGTGTGCGCGCATTACAACAAGCGTATGTGCGGTTTCATAAAGAGGAAGAAAGCAATACAGAACTAACAGAAATGGCGAGGAGTTGGTTTTTAAAGGTTGAAGAAAAAGATGCGGAAGCTATGGAACTTTTTAATTATTTCAAAGAAATAACATTGAAAGAAGTTAACAAGATTTATAATCGTTTAAACATTTCCTTCGATAGTTGGAACGGCGAAAGTTTTTATAGCGATAAAATGCAGCCTGTTTTAGATGATTTACGAGCTAAAAATTTAACTAAAATTTCTGATGGCGCTGAAATTGTTGATTTATCCGATTATGGAATGCCGCCGTGTTTATTAGTAAAAAGTAATGGCGGAACGCTCTATGCTACTCGTGATATGGCGACTGCGCATTACAGAAAAAAAACATACGATTTTTATAAATGCTTGTATGTTGTAGCTTATCAACAAAATTTACATTTTAAACAATTTTTTAAAGTTTTGGAGTTGGAAGGATGTTCGTGGGCTAAAGACTTAGTACACGTCGCTTATGGTATGGTGTCGCTTGTCGATGGCAGTATGAGCACTCGAAAAGGTAATGTCGTTTGGCTTTCGGATGTTTTAGATAATGCGGTTGAAAAAGCGTTAGACATAATAATGCAAAAAAGTCCCGATTTATCAAATAAAGAAGAAATTGCTGAATCAATTGGCGTAGGCGCTGTTATTTTTAGCGCTTTATGCAACAGCAGAATAAAAGATATAACCTTTTCACTTGATAGAGTGTTGAGCTTTGAAGGCGAAACTGCTCCATATCTTCAATACACTCACGCTCGTTGTATGAGTTTAATAGAAAAAAATGGACATAGTAGCGATTATAAATGCGACCCTGATTATACAAGCATAGATAATAGCGTAGCGTTAGAACTTATTAAACTTATTGGAGTGTATAACCACGTTTTATGCGACGTTGCTGAAAAATATGAGCCTTCAATTTTAAGTAATTACCTTATCGATACAGCTAAAGCGTTTAATAAACTCTATATGGAATGTCGAATTTATGGCGAATCTGACTCTGTTAAAAAAGCTCGTTTAATGGTAGTTGAAGCTACACAAATTATACTTAATAGCGGACTTAAAGCTTTAGGAATCAAACCCGTTTCCAAAATGTAATAAATTATTCAAATTGCAAATCAAATGATTATATAACAAATATTATGTATTATTGTGGTTGTAACAATTGACAATAGTTTATTTGCGTGGTATTATATGACTGTTCGAGGGTAAGGTGTAATTCCTTAATCGGCGGTAATGATGTAATGACATTTAGTCCGCAAGCGAAAGCAGATTCGGTTAGATTCCGAAACCGACGGTAAAGTCCGGATAAAAGAAATATAACTATCAAAGTTTTTTGCGCCCTCATATTTTTTGAGGACGCATTTTTTACTTCGAAACTTGATAGAGTAATACTAATTTTTAATGATTAGTATAATTACTATGGAGGATAAAGTGAAAGATTTAACAAAAAAAAGAACCATTATAGCGGCAAAAACGATTTGTAAAGTGGCAATATTATCAGCGATAGCTTTTGTTTTACATTTATTGCGCTTTCCAATGCCCTTTATGTTTCCCGGATTTTTGGATTTTCAAATTTCCGATATGCCAGGCGTGCTTGCTGGTTTCGCTATGGGACCAATCGCTGGCAGCGCAGTGATTTTAGTAAAAACATTATTGAAATTTGTTGTTCAAGGTTCATCGTTTGGAGGAATAGGAGAATTAGCTGACGTATTAATAGGTTGCGCTTTTGTTGTCACCGCTTCGCTTATTTACAAAAAAATAAAAAATAAAAAAGGCGCTTTGATTGGCTTAATTATAGGTACGGCTGCTTCTTGTATCGTCGCATTGATTTTAAATAGATTTGCGCTCATTCCGTTTATGGCAAACGCTTACGGTTGGCAAGGTATAATAAGTAGCGTAAGTGCATTGTTCCCAGCAGCTACGGAAGCTAATTTTTATAACTATTACTTGCCATTGACAGTTTTACCATTTAATCTACTTAGATGCGCTGTGTCAGCGTTAATCGCTTTTTTAATATATAAAAAATTGTCCTCAGTATTACATTGGTAAATTGTATGATTCATTAAATTATTGCATATTATTATATTTATAATACATTGCCTTAATTGCAAAGTCAAAAGATTAATAAATATTTTATCAATTATTTAATCAATAAAGGTGTAAATTTAACTATGAAAATATATACAACTAAAAGCGCTCAAGAAACAAGGGATTTAGGAAAAACTTTAGCAAAAGATTTTATAGGCGGAGAAACTGTTTTACTCAGCGGTGATTTAGGAGCGGGTAAAACTGTGCTTTCTAAGGGTATAGCAGACGCTTTAGGCATAACCGACGAGGTCACAAGTCCGACGTTTGCCTTGCATAATAGCTACGATGGGAAACTCACACTCAACCACTTTGATTTTTATAGAATCAGCGACGAGGAAGAAGCGAGAATCTTGGGCTTGGACGAATATTTCGGACAAACAAACAGCGTTTCAGTTATCGAATGGTGGTCAAATATTAAAAGCTTACTTCCTAAAAAATGTATAATTATAAATATTTTACGCATAAATGATAATGAAAGAGAAATTGAAGTAATTTAATATTATTTGGCAAGCTTGTCGCTTATTTTCTTCAATAACGTAATGTACGCAACGAACTCAATGATTCATACAACGAACTT
>JAVVUQ010000003.1:41345-42774 GCA_036653075.1 Clostridia bacterium
CAACTAATATGTTAATTCGTACAATAAACTTAAACAGCTACGCAAAATATCAACAATATGAACTTGATTACTTTATTAAAGATAGAGGTGTAAATTAGAAATGAAAATATTATTAATAAATTCAGTTGCCGACAAGTTGACTGTTGCTGTTTATAAAGACGGCGAATTGTTTTCAGAAAATGCTGCGGATAAATTAAAAAGCCATAGTAGTGAAATTAATGGAAGCATACGCAATATAATGCAAAAGGCTGAGATAAAGTTTGATGAATTAGACGCATATGCCTGTTGTGTAGGGCCAGGTAGTTTTACGGGAATTCGAGTAGGAATAGCAACTATCAAAGGATTTATGACTGCTGTTGAAAAAAAACTTATATCAGTAGATTCTTTTGAAATTTTAGCATATACTGTAAATACCGAAACTGAGTTAATTATGGATGCGGGCAGAGAAAGGGTGTATTTTTCTATTTGTGATAAAAACAAGGTTTTGACGCAACCAATTATGATAAATAATGATGAAATTCCTTATGGCAAGCCTGTTGTTAAATATGATGTAAAAGCGGATTACAGTCAAGCGTTTGCTTTGGCGGCGATAAATAAGTATATTAAAAATGAATTTGTAACGCATTTATCCCCTTTATACATTCAATTATGTCAAGCTGAAGAAGAATATAATAATAAAAATAATGCAAAATTAGAAAAATAACAACAAAAAATCAATTATCAAAATAAACAATTATCAAAATAAGTTATTATAATGGTTGTTTGTCGCAATATAACAATCAAAATATGAAATTTAAAGTAAAGGATAAAAAAAGAGATGATATTACAATAAAATATCAAAGGTTCAAGATGTATAAATGACAATCTTGGTATAGGGTTATGGATAAGTTTTATATTAGCGTATTAAATAGAAGTTCAATATCAGATTTAGTTGAAGCGGAGAAAATTTGTTTTCCGTTGGATGCTTGGACAGCGCAAATGTTTGAAAGTGAATTTAAAAATGAAATTAGCGTTATGTTTGGCATTTATTATTGTGAAAATAATGAATTTGCTGGATATACGGATATTTTATGCACTGGAGCGGAAGCTTATTTGTCTAATATTGCTATTATGCCTCCCTATCGTAGACAAGGAGCAGCAAAATTGCTTATAGAATACTGTCTAAACTTTATAAAAAGCAAAAGCGCAGAATATTTCGTATTAGATGTTCGAACAACCAATTATGCAGCGATTAATTTATACAGTAATCTTGGTTTTTCGGTTGTTAGTAGACGAAAACATTATTACGACGATGGTGAAGATGCATTTACTATGATAAAACAGTTGTAAATTATTTATTGATATGTAAACAAGGATATTAAAGCGATATGTAAATAATGATGTTATAGTGATATGTAAATAATGATGTTATAGCGATATGTAAATATTG
>JAVVUQ010000004.1:0-23378 GCA_036653075.1 Clostridia bacterium
ATTTTCATTGACAGGAAATGAAAGATTTTTAATTGTGGGCGAAAATGGTGTGGGTAAATCTACGCTGTTGAAACTTATAATGGGTATAATTCGTCCCGATAACGGAGAAATAAAGATTAATCCCAAAACGGATATTGCATATTATGCGCAGGAACTTGAACTTCTTGATGAAAATAAAAGTATACTTGAAAACGTTGATTGCGATGGTTTGAATGATGTTCAAATTAGGAATGTTCTTGGCAATTTTTTATTTCAAGGCGATTTCGTTTTTAAAAAAGTAGCGTTACTTTCACCTGGCGAAAAAGCAAGGATTGCGTTATGTAAACTTATGCTGACTCGCGCCAATCTACTAATTCTTGACGAACCGACTAACCATTTAGACCCCGAAACTCAAGCAATAATAGGTGAAAATTTTAAAGATTATTCTGGTACAATTATTGCTGTCAGTCATAATCCCGATTTTGTTGAACAGATAGGAATAACGAGAATGCTGATATTGCCCGATGGTAAAATTGTAGATTATTCAAGAGAATTATTATCATACTATTATATTCTAAACACAGATTTAGTGTAAATTATTTTTGATTATATTGTGGACTTATAAAAATTAAAATGTCAAATAAGCCAACAATCGAAACACAATATTATAAAAAATGGTACTTTTATGATGTTTTTACAAAGAATTGATTGCTATTGTTCGCATTTTAGTATATACTAAAATAGTAAAAAGGAGGTGCATAATTTTGAGTTTTATATCAGCTAAGGAAGCGGCTGCAAAATGGAATATATCTCAAAGACGTGTTTCAATACTATGTTCAGAAAACCGCATATGTGGCGCAATGATGGTTGGCAACATGTGGATAATCCCTTTTAATGCTGAAAAACCTATTGATAAGCGTACTATTCGCTATGAAAAGCAAGTCACTATAAAACCTTTTGTAAAATGGGTTGGTGGTAAAGGACAACTTGTTGGCGAATTGAACAAACTTATTCCAATAAATGGCGAATATTTTTTAACGAAATATGCTGAGCCTTTTGTCGGTGGTGGTGCTTTATTATTTAATATTCTTTCAAAATACAGCTTTAATGAAATCTATATTGGTGATATTAACACCGAACTAATAAACACATATAGAGTTGTAAAAAGCAGTGTTACTAATTTAATAAACGCTCTTTTAGAAATGCAAAACAACTATTTGCCCTTAGATGATGATAGTCGCAAAATCTATTATTATAATGTCCGCAAAAAATTCAATGATTTGCAGTTAAGTGAAAAAAATTCTTTGCAAAAAGCGGCGCTATTTATTTTTTTAAATAAAACTTGTTTTAATGGACTATATCGGGTTAATCGTAAAGGAGAATTTAATGTACCGATGGGCGCATATAAAAATCCTACAATATGCGACAAAGACAATCTTCAAAATGTGTCACAAGCATTGCAAAATGTTACCATTCAATGTGGCGATTATACAAAATCAAAAGCATTTATTGACAATGCAACTTTAGTTTATCTTGATCCTCCCTATCGTCCACTTTCTGCGACATCAAATTTTACCGCATATAACTTAAATTGTTTTGATGATAACGAGCAACATAGACTTGCAAAATTTGTGGATGAAATAAGTGAAATTGGAGCAAAAATTTTATTAAGCAATTCCGATCCACAAAATACCAATATAGACGATACTTTTTTTGAAAAACTTTATAGCAAATATAAAATAAATAAAGTGGAAGCGACACGAATGATAAACAGCAATTCCGAAAAACGCGGAAAAATTAACGAACTGCTTATCTGCAATTATTAAGGATGACGTAATTATGAAAAGAGATTTTAATGAATGGCTACATACTTTCAGGTCAAATATATGTGATTATAGTTATTATGTAAATTTTGAAAAAACCTATAAAAACGTCGATAGCATCAAAGTCGAATTAAATATACTAAATTCTTTGATAGGCTCAAAAAATATAGAAAGAGATTTTATAAAGCTTGTTGGCGATTATCCGCAAGTAGTAAAGTGTATCCCTATTTTGTTGGCAGTTCGCAGTCATGAAATATATGCGATAGATGTAGATGGAGAATTTGTCTTTAAATTTAACAAATATACAAATAAATTAGAAGAATATGCCCTGTTTATGCGAAAAACTGGCTTGTTTGATTTAATTTCCAATCATATAATTAACAATCTCTATGACTATGTAACAGGTGTTGAGGTTGGTTTAGACAGCAACGGAAGAAAAAATCGTGGCGGGCATCTTATGGAAGATTTGGTCGAAAATTATATGCAAAAGGCAGGCTTGAAAAAAGATATAAATTATTTCAAGGAAATGCATATTGCCGAAATTGAAAAGAAATGGGGTATTGATTTAGCTACCATATCAAATCATGGCAAAACAGTCAAGCGTTTTGATTTTGTTGTGAAATCCGAAAATACAATATATGCTATTGAAACAAATTTTTACACTGGTGGTGGTTCGAAGCTTAATGAAACTGCTCGCAGTTATGAAATGATTGCCACCGAGGCAAAAAAGATACTCGGCTTTTCTTTCGTTTGGTTTACTGACGGATATGATGGTTGGAAGTCAGCACGACACAATCTTGAACAAACTTTTGATATTTTAGATAATATGTATTGCATCCGTGACATAGAAAATGGCGTAATGTCAAACCTATTTGTATGAGTATGACAAATATTCCATTACAGCCAGAAAATTTTGAATTAGAAACCAACACGGTTTGGAGTTTCCCCAACCGTGGTAAATGGGCTACACACGACGCAAAATACCGCGGGAACTGGTCGCCATATATTCCACGTAATTTAATATTACGTTATTCTAACGAAGGCGATACTGTTTTAGATCAATTTGTCGGGGGCGGCACAACACTTGTCGAAGCAAAACTTACACACCGCAACGCTATTGGCATCGACATAAACCAAAAAGCTGTCGAGATCACAAAAGAAAAACTAACATTTGATTTTGATAGCAATTCTAAAATTGATGTGTATCAAGGGGATGCACGAATTCTTACAAGTATTGAGGATGAATGTATCGACCTTATCTGCACGCATCCACCATATGCGGATATTATTCAATATAGCGAAAATATCGATGGCGATTTATCTCATCTGCCTATCAAATCTTTTTTATTTGAAATTAGCAAGGTCGCTGACGAATGTTATCGCATATTGAAAAAAGGAAAGTATTGCGCTATTCTTATGGGCGACACTCGCAAAAACGGAATGGTTCAACCGCTTGGATTTGAAACAATGCGAATGTTCGAACTTGCAGGTTTTAAGACAAAGGAGATCATAATAAAGGAGCAACACAATTGCAAAGCGACAGGATATTGGAAAACAAACAGCATCAAATATAATTTTTTATTGTTATCACATGAGTATTTGTTTATATTTAAAAAATGTTGCAAGTGATACTTAACATAGCTTATTGTTTTGTCTATCAAAATTATCGTGATAATCAAACATTTTGTCTTATAATAATTCACAGCCAAAATTAAATACACTTGTATTTTTTAATATAAGTGTTTTTTTATATGAGTGTATTTTTTATATAAGTGTATTTTTTATATAAGTGTATCTTTTATATAAGTGTATCTTTTATATTTAATCAGAAGTTTTTGTTCTCTTTATCATTGATAATTAGTTTTTTTGTTTGTTTAATCTAAAGTATTTTGCCCTCTTTATCATTGATATTGAGGGCAATTTTATATATTATTTAATTTAATGCTATTTATTTAAATTTATATTAATTTTGATATTTTTATTTTTTATATATCATTTAATTTAATGTTTTTATTTAAATTTATATTAATTTTGATATTTTTATTTTTTATATTTATTATAAACTGCTTTTTTATCGCTGTATTTTGTAATTTATTATTATCTATTGATTATTAACTATTTATTATATTTAATTGTTTTTCTATTTTAAAAACTTTAAGTTTTTCTTGAAAAATCTGTCCGCCATCGGCTTTTTCCAACGTACCGATAATATTTAGCAATGTTGACTTGCCGCTTCACGACTTTCCAACAATAGCAACATACTTGCCCTTATTTATTTCAAGGCTTACGTTGTTTAATACGGCAATACCATCAAACGCCTTTCTGACATTTTCAATTTTTATCATCTTTTGCCCCGTAATTGTTTTTTTAGATTGCATCACAATATTCAATAGTGAGCAAAAGCCATTGAGGATTGTTTTCCAAAATGGCTTTGCTATAGTAGCGTAGCGGCGTTATTTTGTTTAAAACTTAATAGCCGCCTTTTTGATATTATCATCTTTGGCTATTGTAAGATAATAAGTAAAATATTTTCCCATATCTGTTGTTGCTTGTTTTGGAGATTTCGATTTTATGTGAATTATAATTTCTTGATTTTCCTTAGCTATCTTGCGCACTTGATATCCTGTAATTTGAGAAGAACTTGCTTGAATAATAATTGAGACCAAATCATTCTTTTCAAAAAAAGTAGTATCGTATTGAGCATTTGCTTGTTGAAATTCTTGGGATAACTCCTCAACAAATATCGCTTCATTAGTTAAAAAACCTTCAAATTCATCCTTGGTTTTAATCAATGTGATTTGAGGCGGAGAAAAACCTTCACTTTCGGTATTTAAAGTAAATGCTACTTCGCACATATTGAAATTTATTCCACAACTACACAACATCATTAATGAAATTACAAAAATTATAGAGATTGCTATGCCTTTTTTCATTTATCTTACCCTCCTTCATATATTGCTATATTATTCTAAAACTAACTGCGCCAAAGTCTGTACGAGAACCCTTTTTATCGCTGTATTTTGTATTATTTTTATTATTTTCTATTGTTTATTCGCATTTATTATATTTATTTGTTTATTCATAATTTATTATATTTATTTGTTTATTTCTATTGTTTATTAATTATTTGTTATTATTTGTTGTTTTTTGATTTATCGCCGACGATTATATCTGCTATATCATCTCTTTCTATTAATATTGAATATTTATCTTCATATTCACTTTCATTTGAGGTACTATTTACAGAATTTTCGTCGTTTGATGAATTTCTATTGCTTTTTATTGAATTTAAAGTTGTGTGATTTATGTTGCGAATTTTCATATTCCTTTTTACTGGGTCAGTTGGAATTTGTATAACTTGGTCAAGCGGATTCTTACTACGTTTATTATAATCTTTTGATATTTCCTCCTTCCAACACTCTATCTTTTTTCCCCTTCTTAAAGATGAAATTGCGCTGCCCACGCCGTTCATACAAACGTTTACGCCCTGTTCGTCGGCTACAAAATTTGATGCTCTATCGTTTGAAATACCAAACGAACAAGCTGTTTTTATTGCATCAATATTAGCGCCTAAAAACAAAAATTCCCAATTATACACCTCTTTTTGCTGAGTAATTAGCGTTTTTACCTGTTCTACTGTATATTCTTTACTTGCATTTTCGTAACCATCTGTTGTTATTACAAACAAAACTTTACTTGGCCGTTCCGATTCAGGAGTATCTGACAACTGCTTTCCGATGTCATTTATGCTTTTGCCAATCGCATCTAATAACGCAGTACTTCCTCGTACATAATACTCTTTAACACTCATATCTTTAACTTCAGTTAAATTTTTACGACTATATAACATTTCATAATCATCATCAAACAATACCGTCGTAACCTTAGCTATCCCTTTTTCGTTTTTTTGTTTAGTTATTAACGAATTAAAACCTCCAATTACATCTCTTTCAAGCCCTTGCATTGAACCGCTACGATCCAATAAAAATACCAATTCTGTTAAATTTTCATTCATACAATTATTCTCCTTTATTTAAAAGCAAATATTTATATTAATTTTTATTATTGATAACTATTATATTAATAGCTACGATAACCAAAATCGTAATTTAATTAATTATCAAATATTTGCTTTCATATGATAGTGATATTATATCAAACTTAACGCTTATATGGTCGCCTATTATGCGACAAAATTAAATTCATAAAATTGAAATTATAAAATTAACATTATAAAATTATAAATATCTATTTAATTTTTAACTACATTTTTATATGTTTTCATATTCACATAAAAATATTGATTTTAGTCATCGCATCCGATTGGATTTTCGCCTAAATCAATTAAAGATTGATTGACATCATTTAAATCGAATATTTTCATTTGTATATGATACAAAATAATAAGGTCAAAGCGAGAACTATAACATAAATTAAATCCTGCGCTATTAAGTAAATCTAAAGTTTCGTCTTCATTTAAATTTAAAGCTAAAGCAAAAGCAAAAACAGTGATTTTAGTTGGTTTATAATCATTTTTGCTTCTAATTTTTGAAAAATGGCGTCTGTCGATATAAGCTTTCTTATACACATCGCTGTCTTTAAGTCCCCTTTCATCAATTAATCTAAGTAGCATCGTAGAAAATGTATTTTCGCTTGTATTTCTATTAATAAAATCTTCAAGCGTCCGTTCTTTTTCGTTAGCTGTTGCTGAAAATAAATTAGTTTTTTCTTTTTTAATATTCTCTTGAACAGTTTCATTTTTTATATCTACTTTTTTTATATCTACTTTTTTTATATCTTCTTTTTCAACATTTTTTTGAGCTTTGTTTTGAAATTCTTCTTGTTTTGATATTTTATATGTTTCTTCCGATAATGCGGTCTGTCTACACGCAGGTAAAATTTTCATATCAATATTCTTATTTTGTTTTTCGTTACTGCTATTAAATTTATTACCTACAATTATATTTTCTGTTTTAGTGTAATCATTGTTAAAATTCAAGTATTGATTTATAAAATTTTCAATTTCGGTTATTCTATTTTTATGTATTTGTGTCATTTTATCCCCTTTTTACCTTTCAACGTTATTTACGAAATTAAACAAATTTGGTATGTGTTTGCTTTTTCATTTATTATAATGCAATTAAGCTAAATAAGCGTTAAAAAATAAGTTTTAAAAAAGGTAAACTTATAAAAGTTTACCTTTTGTTTGTAGTAAAAAAACTATCTTGGATTTTTTAAGTTTGCTTGAGCTGCGGCTAATCTTGCGATTGGTACTCTAAATGGCGAGCAGCTAACATAAGATAATCCTATGTTATGGCAAAACTCTACGCTACTTGGATCGCCGCCGTGTTCTCCGCAAATTCCCAATTTAATATTAGGTCTTTGTTTTTTGCCAAGTTCAGCAGATAATTTGACTAATTGTCCAACGCCTTTTTGGTCAAGTCTTGCAAACGGGTCGCTTTCAAAAATTTTCTTGTCATAATAATCTTTCAAAAACTTTGCTGCGTCGTCACGAGAAAATCCAAAAGTCATTTGAGTCAAGTCATTTGTGCCGTAACTGAAAAATTCCGCAACTTCGGCAATTTCGTCAGCAAGTAATGCTGCTCTTGGAATTTCTATCATAGTTCCTACTAAATACTTAATTTCTACGCCTTTTTCTTTCATAACCTGTTTAGCTGTTGCATCGACAAAGTCTTTAACGTATTTCAATTCTTTAACTTCGCAAGTAAGCGGTATCATAATTTCAGGAACAATATTAAAATGATCGCTATTTCTAACGTTGATAGCCGCTTCGATAACCGCGCGTGTTTGCATTTCAGCAATTTCAGGATAAGTTACGGTTAATCTACATCCTCTATGTCCCATCATCGGGTTAAATTCGTGTAAATCAGCAACAGTTTCTTTTAATCTTTCAGCAGTAATGCCCATTTCTTTAGCGATTTCTTCAATTTCTTCATCAGTATGAGGTAAAAATTCGTGTAATGGTGGGTCTAAGAATCTAATTGTAACTGGTCGTTCGCCCATTGCTCTATAAATGCCTTCAAAGTCGCTTCTTTGCATAGGCAATAATTTATTAAGCGCTACTTTACGTTCTTCAACGCTTTTTGAAACTATCATTTCACGCATCGCCATAATTCTATCTTTATCAAAGAACATATGCTCTGTACGGCAAAGGCCTATGCCTTCAGCGCCAAATTTAACCGCTTGCGCAGCATCTTTAGGAGTATCTGCATTTGTTCTAACTTTTAAAGCTCTATATTTATCAGCCCAAGCCATAATTGTGCCAAAATCGCCTGATACTGTTGCATCTTGCGTCTTAACTGCTCCATCATAGATATTGCCTGTGCTACCATCTAAGGAAATAACGTCGCCTTCAAAATATTTTTTGCCGTCGATTATAAAGTAACCAGCTTCCTCGTTAACTTGTAATTGCGCGCATCCTGCAACGCAACACGTTCCCATTCCTCTTGCAACAACTGCAGCGTGAGATGTCATTCCGCCTCTTGCAGTCAAAACGCCTTGAGATACAGCCATTCCTTCAATGTCTTCAGGACTTGTTTCTAATCTAACTATAATTACTTTTTCTTTTGTCAATGCTTGTTTTACGGCTTTTTGCGCTGTTAAGTAGCAATGCCCACACGCAGCTCCAGGACTTGCTGGCAAGCCTTTTGCTATTACTGTCGCAGCTTTTAATTCGCTCGCTATAAACTGAGGGTGTAATAATGCGTCTAATTGTTTTGGATCAATTCTCAAAACAGCTTCTTTTTCGGTTATCTTTCCTTCATTAACTAAATCAATAGCAATTTTTAAAGCAGCTACTGCTGTTCTCTTACCATTTCTTGTCTGTAACATATACAATTTACCATTTTCAATAGTAAACTCCATATCCTGCATATCACGATAATGATCTTCCAATATCTTGCAAATTCTAACAAACTGTTCGTAAACTTCAATATTTTGTTCTTGAAGATGACTAATAGGTTGTGGCGTTCTTATTCCCGCAACTACGTCTTCTCCTTGCGCATTCATTAAATATTCGCCATATAATTTATTCTCGCCAGTGCTTGGATTACGAGTAAATGCAACGCCTGTTCCCGATGTTTCACCCATATTACCAAATACCATAGACTGAATATTTACAGCTGTTCCCCAATTTGATGGTATATCATTCATTCTTCTATAATAAATTGCTCTTGGATTATCCCACGACCTAAATACTGCAAGTATGGATTCCATCATCTGCACTTTTGGATCTTGAGGAAAATCTTCGCCTTTACATTGCTTATAATAAGCTTTAAATTCTTTAACTATATTCTTTAAATCATTAGCGTCTAATTCCGTATCTAATTTAACGCCTTTCTCTGTCTTAACTCTTTGTAATATCTTTTCAAAATTAGCTTTTTCAATCTCCATTACAACGTCAGCAAACATCTGAATAAATCTACGATAACTATCATACGCA
Organism: Clostridia bacterium; assembly: GCA_036653075.1. Classification (GTDB taxonomy): domain Bacteria; phylum Bacillota; class Clostridia; order Christensenellales; family CAG-314; genus JAVVUQ01. The sequence continues at coordinate 9,265 of JAVVUQ010000004.1, forward strand.
AATCTTGGATTGTTCGTAAGCTTTGCTATCCCTTCAACTGTTTCATCATTAAGTCCAAGGTTCAATATAGTATCCATCATTCCCGGCATCGACGCGCGCGCGCCACTTCTAACCGATACTAATAACGGATTTTTTACATCACCTAATTTTTTTCCTAATTTTTCTTCCATATTAACCAACGCTTTATCTATTTGCTCGATAATTTCATCAGTTAATTTCTTTCCATCATCATAATATTTATTGCACGCCTGCGTTGTTATTGTGAATCCATCTGGTACAGGTAACCCTAAATTTTTCATTTCTGCAAGGTTTGCTCCTTTTCCACCCAAAAGTTCACGCATTCCGCCATTCCCTTCATTAAAAAGATATACAAATTTTGTCATATAAAACTCCTACTATTTATTATTCTACTATTTTATCTGTTAACTTATCATTACTATTGCCAATACAACTTTTATAAACTTATATATTATATAATTTATAATACGCAAAATCAATAGCTCAACCTTTATCTTATCTATAAACTTATTCTATAACTTTATTCTATAAACTTATTCTACAAACTTATTCTACAAACTTATTCTATAACTTTATTCTATAAACATAATAAAGACTTTTCGTTATAAGAAAATAAACGTCCCTCTTTTAAGTGGGACGTTTAAATTATCTATTTTTTATTTTTTTTATCATTAACTTTCGAATTATTAGCCGTTGTTCCCACTTCATCTTTCGGCTTCACAAAAATCAATAAAGCAATTACTACTACTAATACAACTGCCAATGCTATCAACGCTATTACCAACCAATCTACTGGTTTGTTTGGTTCTTTTTCTTCTTCCGTTGGAACGCCAACAGTAATATATGAATACTTGGTTTCTGCAACATTTCCTCTATAATCCGTCGCTGTATATTCTACAAAATAACTGTAATCTTGATTATCTTGTGTCAACTCGTCTGGAGTAAAGCTGTTTGTTTTAGAAAGTTGAATTTCCTTGAAATCACCATCTTTTACGCCTTTAAATAATCTGATTGTCGTTTTTGCAATATCTACGCCCGATTCATTATCCGTAATAGTAGGATCAGGTATCTTAAATAATTCATTGATATTAGCCCTAAGTTGCTCGGTAGCTTTTGATATAACAGGCGGCGTATTATCAATAACGTCTCTTGTAAACTCCTCGCTTTCTGTAAAGTTGTTAACAACGTCGCTTACTTTATATTTAAAACACCAAACTCCTTCAGCGGTAAAGCTTATGGTATAGTTTGATCCCCACACCCACGACGATGTGTTTGGCTTTTTATATCCAAAACTAATTCTTATATTATCTAAATTATCTATCTTGTTATCTTCTTCTGGAAATACAAATAAATTTGCAATAAACGAACCGCTTACTTTTAAGTTTGGCATCGTTGTTCCATCTTTAGTATACAAAATTCCATTAGGCAATTTTTCTAAAATATATGCTTTCAACGCTGCTTCATCAAATTTTGGAGCAACTGTATCTACTATTGTCGTAACTCTTAAAATATGCACTTCAGTTTTATTTAATATACGTATTTCATATTCCGAGTTAACCTTTCCAACTGTATATTTAAGCCTTGGACTATCTGGATTTTCTGCTTTTGTTGAATCGCTGAGTACTTCTTCTAAAACTTCACCCGCTTCTCGTGTGATCTTAAGTATAATCGTATCTATTGGCTTTCCAACCATACTAATTCCATACACAGGAAATTCATACTCCGCTTCAGCTTTAGCTTTCAACCCTTCATAAGTATATATAGTCTTTCCCGCATATTGCGTTCCTTCAGGACTAACTATGCCTTCTGGCTTGTTCTCTAACGCTTTTTGCCAAATAACTGCTTCAATTAAAGCATCTTCTTTAATGCCATCAACTGTAAACAACTGCTTGCCTTTAATATTGCTCATACTCTTAGCTATTACCACTGTATCTTTTTCTAACGCCTTTGCATTATAAAATGATACTGAAAATTTAGCTACGTTATAATCAAATTTATTCGCCTTTCCAGCAACTGTGCCATTTAACAAAAAATGCCCTTCGCCATTATACGAAATTGTCATCTTAAACATATCTTCATCCGCAACTTTCGCTGGGTCTACCGATACAAATTCAACTACAACTTTTTCGCTTTCAATAGCGTCTTTCTTTGTGTATGCTTTAAATACATTCTTTCCTTCTTCTTTTGTCTTTTCCACAACAAACTCTATATTGTTGGAAGAATCGTTGAGCTCAGTAAACAAAAATGTTACTTTATCAAATAAAAGATTCGTTTCAGTTTCTAATTCAAACCCTTCCATATAGGCATTTTGCTTGTATGCAAAAGCATTCGTCGTGTTACTCTTTAAAAGCGTAAGCTGTACACCATTCTGCTCTACGGTGATTTTTACTCCACCCGTAGTTTGCGAAAACAAATCTTTGCTTAAATTGACGTCAAGCGCCGATGCGCTCATTGTGTTGCCTGTAACCATCATTGCAAGACATAATGCAAATGTCAAAACTAATGATATAATTAACTTCTTGTTCATTATAGAGTATTCCTCCGTTTCGTATAGCTATACCTTATCGTTTTAAATCAAGGTAATATTCAATTTGTCTAACCATTAAATACTTTACAAGTTCGACTAATACATTTTACTCATTTTTGCCTTAGTTGTCAATTGATTTTATCCATTTTTCAGCTTATAACCAAAATTAATTATAACCAAATATACTTTTTAAACACTTTTAAAATTTAATTTAATATTTTTTTTAATATTCCAATATTAATATTTGAAATTTACGCTTATATTAATATTTAAATTTACGTTAAGTAATGACTATAAATACTCGTTATACTATTATAATGTTTACAAATAGTCATAATTAAAGCCATCAATTGCGGTTATAGTAATCGAGGTATTTTTTAAGTTCAAATTTTGACCAAGGTTCTTTGTCTTCGGGCGGGTAGGAAACGAACATCATTCTTTCGTTTGTAATAGGGTGTATAAATTCCAAGTTGACAGCCCATAGAGCGAGGTTGTGACCTTTTGATAATCTATCGCCGCCATATTTTGCGTCGCCAAAAATAGGATTGCCGCGCGCTTCCATTTGAACACGAATTTGATGCGATCTACCTGTTACAAGTTCTATTTCCACAAGGCTGATGATATCTTGCAAATTTTCCAAAACTCTATATTTAAGTTCGGCTCTTTTAGCGCCAATAGTTGCTTCGGTTGCAACATAAACAATATTTGTTACGCTATGTTTCTTTAAGTAGTTGACCATAACGCCTTGAGTTTCGTTTAATTTCCCTAAAATAACGGTTAAATATTTTTTTATCATATCTCCGTCTCTAATAGCTTCGCTAAGTCTTGCTGCGCTTTTGCTATTTTTTGCAAACACCATAACGCCGCCAGTAACTCTGTCTAAACGATGAACCAAACCTAAAAACACATTTCCCGGTTTATTATCCTTTTCTTTGATATATTCTTTTATAATAGTGAGCATATCCTTATCGCCAGACGCATCTTCTTGACAGGGGATATTTTGCGGTTTATTGACTACGATAATATGTTTATCTTCGTATAATACTGGAATATCATCCATTGTAAACGTTCTCATTATTCACCAAAATCCTTAATATTTAGTTATTCCGCTTGAACCGCAAGGTAATACAATACCTTCGTCAGTTGGAAGGCATACTTCATACGCTTGAGTATCGCCTTTTTTTGTCGTCATTTCTAAAATGTTTCCAATAACCGCTGGCTGCAAACCCGTAGTGTAGCTATTTATGAGCATAAAAAGCGGATCTTCTGATAATAGTTCTGTTGTCATTTTAACAAACGAAAATAAATCATCTTCAAGTTTCCATATTTCGCCATTCGTTCCTCGTCCATAACTTGGAGGATCCATAATAATAGCGTCATATTTTCTACCTCTATTGATTTCCCTTTTTATAAACTTCTTACAATCATCTACTATATATCTAACTTTTGCCTCTTTAAGTCCCGATAATTCGCAATTTTGTTTGCATCGCTCTACCATATTTTTGGCGCTATCCACGTGGCATACGCTTGCGCCCGCTTTCAAACAAGCTACGGTTGCTCCGCCTGTATAACCAAATAAATTTAAAACATTGATATCTCGTTTTGCATTACCTATCATTTCCATCATCTGCGACCAATTTACCGCTTGCTCTGGAAATAATCCCGTATGCTTAAAACCCATTAGCTTAACGGCAAATCGTAAATCTCTCCACCCTACTGTCCATTCGTCTGGCATTGATGCGTAATACTCCCAATTGCCTCCGCCTGCATTGCTTCGTAAATATCGTGCGCTTACATTTTTATAACTCTCTAAAGGATTCTTTAGCTCCCATATTATCTGTGGGTCAGGACGAATCAATACGTATTTTCCCCACCGCTCTATTTTGTCGCCATTACCCGTCGCTATTACTTCATAATCTCGCCATTCCGTATTAATCTTCATCTGAGCTTTCCTATCTTCAATTTTACATATTATTCGTTTTTTGCTTTTTACGTTATCTTTTTATAAATAATCGCATTCATCTGCCATTATATTATTAACATATTCATTTATTTGTCCTCTTTGTCGCCTTTAACTGAATCGCTATTTTCATTTGTATATATATTTTTGTCGTCGGCATTTTTAACTTTTGCATTATCTATATTAGAATTATCTATAATTGCATTTGCAATAATTGTATCATCATTTTTAGCATTATCTATATTATTTAAATTTTCAGTTGGTAAACCTTTTTCTTTTAAAAACTTTTGCATTTCTTCAATGAATGTTTCACTATCTTTAAATTTACGATAAACTGACGCAAAACGTATATAAGCAACTTCATCTATTTGTTTAAGTCCGTCCATTACCATCTCGCCTATTTCTTGCGATGATATTTCTTCTAAAAGCTTATTGTACAACTGTTTTTCAATGTTTTTTACTAATTTATCCACTTCAGCCATAGAAATCGGCCGATTTGCGCACGCCGATAAAATACCCGCGCGTATTTTTTCCGCATCAAATTGTTGTCTATTTCCGTTTCTTTTTATTACATAAATCGGCGTCATTTCGATAGTTTCATATGTCGTAAACCTACGCCCGCAATTATTACACTCCCGTCTACGCCTTATCGCTTCTCCATCTTCGCTTGGTCGTGAATCTATTACTTTAGAATCAATACTTCCACAAAATAAACATCGCACCTATCTTTACCTCCAAATTCTCTACTCATATTAATTTAACCTTGCTATTTTATCATTTATTTCTCTCGTTGTCAAGCATAAATATAATGTCAATTTTTTATCGTTTTTATATCCCCTTCTCCACCATCTGAATCTAAACTGATTTTTTACTACAATTTATAGCTTTTATAACTTATTAGCTTTAAATTAAACAATTTATTCTAAAAATATTCTCAATATAAAATTATAAAAATTATAAAAAATGCTAAAATAAATATTCTAACTAATAGCAAATATTGCCCCCTTTTATTGCTTGACAATCCTTATTTATATGATATTATATATGTTATGGTTTCTGATATTAAAAAGGGTACCATCGATTTAACTGTCGGTAGCCCCACTAAAAATTTAATTAAGTTTTCTTTGCCCTTACTTTTGGGCAACGTTTTCCAACTGTTTTATTCTTGGACTGACGCTATAATTATCGGGCAAAAAGCCCCCCTCCAATTTGGCGCATTATCCGCTTGTATGCCCGTTATTAATTTGCTTTTAACAATTCTTATGGGATTTATGGCAGGCGCTGTGGTAATTGTAGGACAGTATTTTGGAAAAAAAGACTTCGCCTCACTAAAACGATGTTATTCTACTATTGTTATAGTCCTTTTAGGCATTTCTATTATCTTGACTGTTGCGGGTTCTATTTTTTCTCGTCCTCTTTTAAAATTACTTCAAGTTGATGAATCTCAATTGGGTTACGCCACGACATACCTCACTTATTACTTCCTTGGAATCTTTTTTACAGTTTATTACAACTGCTTTGCGCAAGTACTACGCGCCATAGGCAATTCAAAATTCCCACTCTACGCTCTTATCGTTTGCGTACTGCTTAATGTCTTGCTTGACTGGCTGTTTGTCAGCGTATATAAAATGGATATCGAAGGAGTTGCTATTGGCACTATGATTTCTCAAGCTTTATCATCGCTGATTTTATTTGTTTATATTCAACTTAAAGTACCTGCTTTAAAGATAACTCGCAAAGATTTTAGCTTTGATAAAAAAATCCTTAAACAGATTTTAAACGTCGCTTTACCTTCGACAATTCAACAAGCTTGCGCTTGCGTTGGCTTTATGTACATAAATGCCTTGATTAATAGCAAAGGCGATATTTTTACCACCGCTTTCGGGTTGGGCAATCGTATCGACGAATTGATGAATATGCAGTTTAACTCATTCGGCATCGCTCTTACAAACTTCGCTGCGCAAAATAAAGGCAAAGGCGAAATCGAACGTATTAAAAAAGGATTTAAATCTACGCTTATTATTACCGCCGTATGCTTGTTTGTTAGCGGCGCATTTATCTTGATTTTTAAAGACTTTATTATACGATTATTTATTGGCACTTCTCCAGATACTCAACTTGATATAGAAAAGGTAATTGAAGTTACACACGGCTTTTTATGGATTGTCGTCCCCTCGTACATCTTAATGTCCTATATGGTCATCACGTCAGGTTGCCTTAGAGGCGCTGGCGACGCTAAAGCCGCTATGACCGTTAACCTTTTTAGCTTGCTACTTCGTGTCACTGCAGCCACTATTTTAACTTCAGCTTTAATTACTAATCCCTACTTTATGTCTTATGGCATTTTCTACGCTTCGCCTATCGGCTGGCTCGCTGGCACTATTTGGGCTATTGTTCGCTATAAACAAGGCAGATGGCAAAAAATTGAAGTTATTTAACTGTAAAAAATTAAAAATCATTAATTGTAAAAATTAGAATTACTAATTGTAAAAATAAAATATAAAAGGTAAAGCATTTTTTGCTTTACCTTTATTTTATATCTTTATTTTATAATTATATAATGATAATATATATCATTTATATTATTTTTTATAATTTTATAATGATAATATATATTATTTTTTATAATTATATACTATAAATTATATCATTATTTTTCAATAAATGCGTTAATCTTGTATATATGGTTGTAGTAAACCAATTGACCCGTCGTTTCGTCTATATACCGCTTCTACTTGGTTTGTCGCAATGTTTAAAAATAGGTAGAAAGTATGTCCGATAAGTTCAAGATTTTCCACTGCTTCTTTAACTTCAATCGCTTCAATCGGGAATTTTTTAATTTTTACAATTTCGTCTTCAACTGCTGATTGCGTTGGAACATCTGTAATAAATAAAAGATTTTTGCCAATATCGATTGGTTGTTTCCTTTTATCATAAATTTTGCTACGATGCTTAAGAATTTGTTTTTCAATCTTAGGCAAAAGCATATCAACGGTATAATACATTGTGTTCCCTTCAACTTCAGCCCTTATTGTTACGCCCCAATAACTAATGGATATTTCCATTTTCGCCGATTTGCCTTGTTTGCTCATCACCACTTTTGCTGTCGCATCTCCGTCGGGGAAATACTTATCAAGTCTTTGAATTTTTTTTGTTACTATCGTTTCAAGGCTGTCCGTCATACGATAGTTTTTGCACGTGATTTCGAGTTTCATATATATGTCCTCCTAATCAAACTTTTATAGTAGTCGTTTATTAAATCAATATTTTCATAAATACATCTTTTATCTGATTTTTAAATTAAATGTAATCTATAAATAGATAATCAATGCAAATTTTAATTATACAAAATTTTTAAATTTAATCATAAATTGATATCAAATTTTAATTATTCTGTACTCTATAATCTATTGGTTTAATCAACATTCTTTGCCGATAAATTATCGATACGTTATTAACATCAAGATACAACTTTCGCTATTTTAATATTGTTTTTTTTATTATATTTTTTTAGCGTTTTAATAGTTTTTTAAAACTATTGTCGTTGCTCTCTTTGTTATTATTATTGTACAATTGAAATAATACGCCTATATTAAATTAGTTGGTTATTTTTTGTTTTCTTTAGTATTTTTAGTTTAGTATTAAATTCTTTGCAATAAATTTAGTTTCTATTCAATTTCAATTTTTATTCAATTTCAATTTCTATTCAATTACTGTTTCTATTCAATTACTGTTTCAGAATTTTTTTGTGTTTCTAAATAAAAGAGGTAATCAAGTTGAGCGTCCGCCAAAGCTTTTTCAATTTGTTCTCTATCGGTTGCTATATTGCCGTCAATAACGAGCCAACCATCAGCATCTCCGTCTAATATTGGCGCAGATTGAGCGCAAGCAATGTATATCAACAGTAAATCGGTAGCGTTTAAAGTATTAAACTCAATTGGATTATTTTTGTTATCTAAGACTTGAAATTCTTCGTCTATTGACAAGCCAAGTCTTTTTTCTGTCATTTTCTTTAATAATTTATCCGCTCGTTTGCTATAATCCGACAAATAATTTGCCGCTTGAGCATTGCTTCTAAACTGTCTATTGATAATAGAGTCCACTACGAGTTTAGCTTCTTGCAATTTTTTTACCGACTCTTTATATTCATTATATTCCTGTTTTTTGTTCTCATACATAATATTTAATTTTTCTTGTTCAAGCTGTTTATCCATAATCACGTTTCCACACTCAGCCAAATCATTATTTACCTCGGCAATTTGTTTTGTAGCGTCAATAGGAACATCGCCTAATTTCGATATTTCACAATCGTTTTCAGCTCTTTCTCTTTCATAATTATCAATTGCGGCTTGATTTTTCTTTATTTGTTCGTCATCTAAGATACTGCAAGTTATATTTATTTTATCTATGGATTTTTCTTTATTATTTATATCCGCAGTAAGATTTTCACATTCTTTCTTTAGTTTTTCAATCTGTTTATTGAGTTTATCTTCTTCGCTCTTATTTTTAGCCATAAGCGAGATGATTATAGCGGAATTTTTCACATAAGACCTTTCGCTATCGTTCAATAAAACAGTAGGTTTGGTTGCTTTCTTACCTACAAGTTGTTCGTCAATTTTAGCAATCTCTTTTTCGTTTTCGTTAATATCTTTTATTATATTATCATATTCGGCTTGTTTTTCAAACTTGTGAATCTTTATGTCTGCAATTTGTTCTTTCTTTAAAATCTCAACTTTGTCTTCGGCTTTTTTTATGTTTAACGCAGCGCTTTTTTCTTGATTAACAAGGTTATTATTGTCCCCTTTTATTATTTCGCTTAATTCGTCAAAACGTTTATTAAATGTTGCCAAAGCATCGGTTGCCGCCTTTTTTTGTTGTGCGCCTTTGCCATTCTTTAACGCCAACACATAATCTTTTTGTATAGCTGTAAGTTCATTTTCATCAAATAAAAACTTCTCTACATACTCGGGAATAGCTTTTTTACTTTCCATTGGTTCAACATCAATAACAGCTGTTTGTTTTAATAAATTTTCCAATTCTTTGTTATACTGTTTTTTTAATTGAATGTTGTTAGCATAGATACCATCAATTTCAGTTATTCTACCCTTTAAAAACTTCTTTTGGCTATATACTTCAAAGGGAGTGTATCCCTTTCCAAAATATTTTTTGTCGGTAACCACGGCATTTTTAGGATTTATGTCAAAAAGCGCTTCCTCTTTTTCTGCGCTCAATTCTTCTTCTTTTAAATCAATTTCACTTATAAGATTTATAAGTTCATTAATTCGCTCGTTAAATTTCAACATTTTGCTGTCGTTTTCTTTTTTCTTTTCTTCTTCTTTTTTAATTCTAATCTTTTCAGCTTCTTCAAATTTAACGACCGTCTTATTATACTGCGCCCTTCGTTCTCGTTCTTCTTTTATTGTAACATCGTAACTTTCTTGCGTAAATCCTACCGCGTCTATTTCTGTTATAACAGCTTTGGATTTTTGCCTTTTATCGTCAACTTCAGCCAATTCTTTCTGCGCTTTTTCTATCTTTTCTGCGTTTAATTTTATATCATTTGCAATTGTTTCCGCAACTTTTTTACAACTATCTAACTCTTTTTCCGCTTCAATAAGTTGTTTTTGCTTTTTATCTTTTTCCATCTGCGCTTTTTGCTCGTCAGCGCCTTCTTTTTCCGCTTCTTCTTTTTCTTTATTTATATTTTCAGCCTTAAGCTTTTGTTCATTATTTTTGTTTATTAACCTTTTCTTATTATTATTTAATTCTTTAATTTCACTTTCTACAATTTCATATTCTTTTTGTTGCTTTACATACCTTTCTGCATTAGTTAACGCTATAATCGTTGCGCTATAATTAATTATATCATTTTCCGCTTTTTTTAATTCATTTTCTTTTTCCACTTTGATTCTATTAATTTCTTCTATCTCTTTCTTCTTTTCATTTTGAATTTTTTCCGCTTCTTTCGCTTTTTCACTGTCAGTATTAGCTTTTTTTAATTTCTCTATTTCAACTTGCATTTTTATTAATTCGTCTTTTTTTAAATGTAATTGTTCCGCTTTACGCTGACGTTCAACCGCTTCCGACAACTGCGCCACCAAAACCTTAAGATTTTCTTGCTTTAAAGTTGCTTGTTTGTATTCCATATTAATATTGTCACGTTTGATTTTTATATTATCCACCTCCGACTTAAGTACCACTTTAGCCGTTTTTACGGATAATTCTTCTACTTGCGCCATATCAAAACTTAACCGCTTCTCATTGACCGCTTGCTTAATAAATCCAAAATAATCAGCGCTTGGTTCCTTTACAAAACGCTCAAAATTCGTTTCCGATACAAAACACCTTTCCAAAATCATACTAAAATCACAGCCCACTTCATCGTCTAAATAAGCGTGCATCGATTCATTATCAAACGCTAACAGCAAAAGTTTATTCTTCACTTCTCCCGCTAAATAGTTACTATACTTACCATTGTACATTTTTCTGCCAGCGCAATAATTTTTACCCTTTAGCTCAAAGTAAATTTCAATATTTCCCGACCAAGTCGATTCGCAATTATAGAAAACTTGCGATAAACAATCAGCCAACAAAACTGAATTTTCCCAGTCGTAGCTTACTGTTTTCGCTCCAAATTCAAATACAGAATTACCTGTTGCCGCAGTGCATATAACTTTTAACAGTTTCATACCTAAACCTCCGTTACGGATTTTAATTTAAAAATTTCGAAAAAAACGCTTTATACTTTTTAAAATGTGTGCTATGATATACACGTAACTATAATTTTATCTATGTCGATATCTTCATAACTAAATTTAATTCAATGGCGTTATCAATAATAGTAATTTACAATATATTATTATCTATCCATTCGCAAAATTGATATAAATTATAATTATAATGTTCCATTTAGATTATACCACAACAGCGTATTTAAAAGCAAGTATTTTTCAAAATTTTACGTAGTTTTTTACGGATTTTTAACATTTCTATTGATGAATCGTCATTATAACGCTTTATTTTGTATAAATATGTAATTGACGTAGAAATCTATAAATTAATTACTTTAAATCTATAAATTAATTACTTTAAATCTATAAATTAATTGACTACTTGTAATTAAAATTAAACTGTTATGAGCAATTACATCTTGGAGGAAAATATGGCATTTACAAAATGCAGTAATGAAATAATAAATAATTCTTATACTATAATAAACAATGAATTTATACGTCGTTACATACCTGACGCGCGAGCGGAGTTTGTTTCGGTTTACATATTTGGTTTATATTTAGCTTCTACTGTTGATGGATTAAATAGTATTGACACAATGAAAACAGCGCTAAATATGACGGAGGAAGATTTAAAAATAGCGTATAGTTACTGGGAAGAAATGGGACTATGTATAGTCGTTGATGACCCCTTTTCAGTTATATACAACCCTTTAAGCAGCGGCGAAATTTACAAAAAAATTAAACCCAATAAATATAAAGCTTTCAATAAAGGAATACAATCTTTAATCTTAGATAGAATGATAACCCCTTCTGAATTTAACGAGTATTATATTTTTTTAGAGGAATGTTTCTTTGAAAGTCAAGCTTTACTTGCGGTAGTTAAATATTGTGTTGGCATTAAGGGCGCTAACGTTGGATATGCCTATATCCTTGCTGTTGCGCGTAACCTTTACAAACAAGGTATAATAACGCAAGAAGCTGTTAACGCACGACTAAACAATCCTTCGCCTTATCTTGAAGATTTAAAAAATGTACTTAAATCTTTATCTTTAAAACGCGCGCCCGATTATACGGATAGAGAAAAATATGAAAAGTGGACTAACGAGTTAGGTTTTGAATTTGCTGTAATAAATTATGCCGCCAAAATTTCAAAACACGGAGGAATGGAAAAATTAGATGCAATTTTAATGGATTATTATAAACATAAATTGTTTTCAATTAAAGAAATTGACCTCTATACCGAAAATAGAACGCAAAATATAGACGTTGCAAAACAACTTGTACGACAAATCGGACTTTATTACCAAAATGTCGATTTTATTGTAGAAGATTATCTTTCTAAATGGATTACCATGGGATTTGACAACGAAACGCTCATTACCGTAGCTAAATATTGTTCTACTATCGGAATTCGCACCCTTGTTGGCTTAGACAACGCAGTTTCTCGGTTTTATAAACTTGGTATTACAACGCTTAACGGAATAAATCAATACCTCAACTCTTTAATCGCTTATGATTCAATAATTAAAAAAATATTTTTGAATTTGGGAATAGAACGAAGAGTTAACGAAAGCGATAGACAAGCTTATAAACAATGGACTGAGGTTTGGGGATTTACATCTGATATAATTGAATACGCCGCTTCACTTTCAACCACCGCTTACAATCCTATGGCTTACTTAAATAGACTTTTATCCCTCTATAAAGGCGCATCTGTGCATACTTATGAGGAAGCAAAAAAGTTTTCTTCAAATTCTCACGATATCGCCTTGCCTACTAAAAATACTACCGATGGTACGGAAACTCGCGAATATACTCGTGAAGAATTAGATTCTTTGTTTACTGTTTTAGATGGAGATTAATTATGAATTATAACGATGCGATTAAAACTATCCATATGCGAAGATATAACGCTTTAGAGCAAGTCGAAATTATAAAAAATTTTTTAAATACTGATAAACAGTTTAATAAAATTGATAGGGATATACTTAATTTTACCATTTCCGCCGCTCAAGGCGATTTTAATGCGCTGAAAAAACGAGATGAATTATATTTGCAATTAGATGCGCTTTTGCATAATTACGGACTTTCTCGCTCTGACTTGTCGCCTAATTTTTATTGCAAAAATTGTAACGATACTGGCTTATTTAATGGCAAACGCTGCAAATGCCTATTAGAGCTTACCAATGAAGCCGAAAAAGAAATAAATACTAATATGGACTTTACTAAATCTTTACCTAATATAAACGAGAATTTTATCGCATATTGTAAAAAATACGCCAATCAATCAGCAGAATGTTTAAATAATATCTTCATTTTAGGCGCCTGCGGAACAGGAAAAACCTTTGCGCTTTACGCCACCGCCGCTCAGCTACGAAAAAATAATTGTTCTGTTATGCTGACAACAGCCTTTGAACTTAACCAGACATTTTTACAAATTTACCTATCCGAACCGTCAACTTCACTAAAAATGTGGAATAAACTTACAGAAATTGAATATTTACTTATCGATGACCTCGGAACAGAACAAATTCGACAAAATGTCACCATTCCATCTTTTTATAATCTATATAATCAACGTGAATTATATAAAAAACATACCATCACTACCACAAACCTCTTAACTGACGAACTTTTAAAACGTTATGGCGAACGTATCTTTTCTCGCCTCACTAATATATCTAACACAAAACTTACTCGACTTGTCGGCAAAGATTTACGACATTAAAAATATTTTTAATAACAATATAAAAATTATATTGATAAATTATATTAAATTGTATCAATAAATTATATTAATAAATTATATTAAATTGTATCAATAAATTATATTAAATTGTATCAATAAATTATATTAAATTGTATCAATAAATTA
>JAVVUQ010000004.1:23478-42378 GCA_036653075.1 Clostridia bacterium
TATTAAATTATATCAATTAATTATATTAAATTGTATCAATAAATTATATTAAAATTATATCAATATTGGTTTAAATAGTTTAAATATAAAATCAAAAAAGGGCTAAGTTATCGGCTTAGCCCTTTTAATTTAAAAATTAACTATTTTCTTCACGTTTTTTATTTTCATATTTTGTTCGCATATTTGGATCTAAGATAGTTTTTCTAACTCTGATGTTTTTTGGTGTTATTTCCAAATACTCGTCTTCGCCAATAAATTCAATAGCTTCTTCAAGACTCATTTTTTTAGGTGGTAAAAGTTTTAAAGCGTCATCGCTACCTGAGGCGCGCATATTAGTAATATGTTTAGTTTTGCACACATTAACTTTGATGTCCTCGTTTTTGGGTGATATCCCTACGACCATACCTTCATAAACTTCTGTGCCTGGGTCAATGAACAAAATTCCACGTTCTTGAGCGTTATACAATCCATACGTAACGGCGACGCCTGTTTCAAAAGCGACTAAACTTCCACGATTGCGTTTAAAGATGTTCTGTTTTACCTTTAAAAAACCGCCAAATAGCGTGTTCATAATACCTTCGCCTTTAGTATCCGTTAAAAATTCGTTTTTATAACCAAATAAGCATCTTGCGGGAATTAAAAATTCTAAACGCATTCTTGTGCCCATATGAGTCATTTTTTGTAAATCGCCATATCTTGCGCCGATTTTTTCCATTACTGCGCCCATTGACGTTTCAGGAACGTCTAAGATTAAGTTTTCATAAGGTTCGCATAATACGCCATCAATTTCGTGGTACAAAACTTTGGGCATACCTACCATAAATTCAAATCCTTCACGACGCATAGTTTCAATTAAAACTGAAAAGTGCATTTCGCCTCTACCTGACACTAAAAAGGTATCTGGGCTGGAGGTATCTTCAACTTTTAATGAAACATCTTTTAATAATTCTTTATATAATCTATTGCGAATATGTCGTGATGTTACGTATTTGCCTTCACGACCAGCAAAAGGACTATTATTTACTGAAAAGCTCATTTGAATAGTTGGTTCGCCAATCTTAACAAACTGTAATGGCTCTACGTGCATTGGCGAGCATATCGTATCGCCAATCGTAATCTCAGGAACGCCTGCAAAACATACAATATCTCCAACTTCTGCTGTATCTACGTTATATCTTTTTAATCCTTCTATTTGAAAAATATTTGTCAGTTTACTTCTATATGGAGTTGTCCTTTTATAATAATCACAAACCATAATTTCTGTGTTAGCTTTAATTGTTCCACGTTCTATTCTGCCAATACCAATTCTGCCAACATAATCATTATAATCAATAGCGGAAACCAATAGTTGTAAATCACCTTTTTCATCTCCTTGCGGAGCATCAATATACGTCAAAATAGTATCAAATAAAGGCACTAAACTATCGCCTAATACGTGCGGATCAAATGACGCCGTTCCCGTTCTACCTGAACAATAGAGAATCGGACTATTCAAATCTTGGTCGCTGGCGTTTAAATCAAAAAGTAAATTGTAAAATTCTTCGCCAATTTCATCAGTTCTCGCATCTTTTTTATCGATTTTATTTACAACAACTATCATTTTATGACCATATTCCATAGCTTTTTGCATAACAAATCTTGTTTGCGGCATAGGCCCTTCTGTTGCATCTATTAAAATTAAAACACCATTAACCATCTTAAGCACACGCTCAACTTCACCAGAGAAATCCGCGTGTCCTGGAGTATCAATAACATTAATTTTTACCCCTTTATATACAATAGCAGTGTTTTTAGCAAGTATTGTAATACCCCTTTCCTTTTCAAGAGCATTACTATCCATAACACACGTGTCAACGTGTTGATTTTCACGAAATTCTCCCGCCTGCTTTAACATAGCGTCTACTAATGTGGTTTTACCGTGGTCGACGTGCGCTATAATAGCAATGTTTCTAATATCATTCCTTATCATTTATTTTACTCCGTATTTGCCCTATCGGCTGTTTATCCTTTCTATGCGCCTCTTTTTGAGACTTTATTGACTTATAATTTTATGCGCACTTAATTATCAATTTTAATTAAATTTTTATCTCACGAACGTATATTATACTACATTCATTTATATTTGTCAAAACATTATACACACATATTTAATTTCGTTTTATTTTTTTTGCGATTTTACATTTATTCAAACGCTTATCTATATAATCATTCATAAAAATAAAAAAACGTAGTTATTTTATATTTGCGTTCAAAAAAGTTGAACAACAAAATTACTACGTTTTTTAATTCAATTTATTCAATATCGTTAGATAGTAATATCTTTCTTTTTCTATTTAAACAATATTTAACTATTTTTTGCTTTCTTTGCTTTCTTTTTATTTTCACGTTCAATAAAAGCGTCAATTTTTTCATCGTGATAAGGCTCTAACAATAACTTTAAATCAGTAAAAAGCTTTTGCATTACTCTTGTGCTATTGGCGAAATACAATCCGTCACAAAACCGCTCGTCCGTAACTACGCCTAAGGTCAATACTTTAGCAGCTACAACGCTATCATTTTCGACTACGGGTTCCATTTGCTCTTTGCCCATTCCGATAAATATTCCCGTTGTTCCAAAATCATAACAATGATGATATATGTAATCAGCTTTTATCGATTTCATATTTGTAATAAAACAACTTGTATGAAACGGACTTGTCTTTATAATGGATTTAGGTAACATATTCCATCTATCTAACTTCTTAAGCGTCCACCATATCATTCGCACTATAATATTAGGCGCCGCCGATATAATCGCAGCAGTTTTATCTACGGTGTTTCCAAGCGGCGTCCCACTGTTTGCTTCAATCAACTTTTCCACCGCTTCTTTAATTTCGTAAATACTTTCGCTTCCATTAAATTGCACTTTGACAGCTGTCGCTACCGCATCGTCTTTTAACGCTTTTTTAATAACAAAACCAATGTCTACGTACTCTCTTTGAAATACCCTACCTACATTTACAAATCGATTCAAACCTTTTCGCATAGACATTAATCGCACGATAACAGCAATCATAATATCTAAATAAGTAAAATAAACATTTGCTGTTTCTTTCATCTCTTTAATAAAAGCATCTATTGCTTCACACCTAATTTTAACTTTTGCATAATTTAATGCGTCCGATCTCTTGCTCATTATATGAGCTGCGGATTTTGCGTACGGATCAACCTTTATGGCATATCCATCACTTCTCTTAGCGAACATTTTTTCCTCCATTAAAAATAAAATAATTATAAATAATTCCATTTATCTATAAAAAATATAGATATATTATATTATATCATAACTGCGCTTTCATTGCAATACAATTATACGCTATTTATCAATGTATTTATTCGCCATTTTTAACCTATCTAATAGAATTAATAATTTTTTAATGTTGCGAACATACTTAATGTGTTGATAAATTCATATAGAATTATTGTTGCAATTAAACTTTAAATGTGGTATATTGAATATATTAAATAAAAAAAAATAAATTTCATAAATTTATTACATAAATTATTATATAAAAAAGCAATAATATAATTTAAATATTATAAATAGTATAAATAAGAGTATAATTATTAACATCGGAGGTTGTAATATGAATCTACAAGTAAAACAATTTGTCGATAACTGCGAAGCTATTGCTAAGCCTGACAATGTCGAATGGATAACAGGAGATAAAGCGGTATTTGACAAACTGACTAAAATTGCATTAGCGTCGGGCGAACTTCATAGACTTAACGAAGAAATTTTACCTAATTGCTATTTACATCGCAGCGCAATCAATGACGTAGCAAGAGTAGAAGGACGCACATTTATTTGTTCCAAAGACAAAGAAAACGCTGGTCCTACCAACAATTGGATGGCTCCTGCTGAAGCTTATGAGAAGTTAACAAGTATCTTTAATGGCAGTATGCGTGGGCGCACAATGTATGTTATACCATATTCAATGGGGTGCATAGGCAGTCCATTTTCAAAAGTGGGCATTGAGGTTACTGATAGCATTTATGTCGTATTATCGATGAATATTATGACACGTGTTGGTAACGACGTATTGACTCAATTGGGCGATAGTAACGACTTCGTACGTGGTTTTCACTCAAAAGCTCAGCTTGACGAAACTAACCGTTATATTTGCCATTTCCCTGAAGATAACGCAATTTGGTCGGTAAACTCAGGTTACGGCGGAAACGTATTGCTCGGCAAAAAATGTTTTGCTTTGCGTATTGCTTCATACCAAGCTCGTAAAGAAGGTTGGATGGCTGAGCATATGCTCATTCTTGGAATTACTAAACCAGAAGGCATAACACGTTATATTGCAGCTGCTTTCCCGTCAGCTTGCGGAAAAACGAATCTTGCGATGCTTATTCCTCCAAAAGAATACCTTGATAAAGGGTACCGCATTACAACAGTCGGCGACGATATCGCTTGGATTAAACCTAATAAAGATGCCCTGTACGCTGTTAATCCTGAAAATGGCTTTTTTGGCGTAGCTCCAGGTACTAATATGAAATCTAATCCTAACGCTCTTATTTCCACTATGAAAAATAGCATCTTCACCAACGTTGTGCTTAACTGCGACACTAATACTGTTTGGTGGGAAGGTATGGATAAAAATTCTCCTAAAAATGCCATCAATTGGAAAGGCGAAAAATGGGATTGCAACGACGGAACTAAAGGCGCTCACCCTAATAGCAGATTTACTGCGCCCGCAGTTAACTGCCCTTGCATTTCTGATAAATTTGAAGCGCCCGATGGCGTTAAATTATCTGCCATTATATTTGGCGGAAGACGCGCTAAAACAGCTCCGCTCGTTTATCAATCCTTTGATTGGGAAAATGGAGTGTTCGTAGGCTCGATTATGGCAAGCGAAACAACCGCCGCAGCTACTGGCGCAGTTGGCGTTTTACGTCGTGACCCTATGGCTATGCTTCCATTTTGCGGATATAATATGGGCGATTACTTCCAACATTGGTTGGAAATTGGCGAAGCTAATAAAAATGCGCCAAAAATATTTAACGTAAATTGGTTCAGAACAGACGATAATGGCAACTTTATTTGGGCAGGTTTTGGCGACAATATCAGAGTGCTTGATTGGATTATCGACCGCTGCGAAAATAAAGTCGACGCTGCCACAACTCCTATCGGTTACCTACCTTATCCAAAAGATATCAACATTGAAGGACTTAACATCGACGACAAAACTTTAAACGAACTGCTTACAGTGGATAAAGAAATGTGGTTAAAAGAAGCCGAAGGCATAGAAGAACATTACAAAAAATTTGGCGACAAACTTCCACATCAATTGAAAGAACAATTAAATGGACTAAAAGAAAGATTAAACAAAATGAATTAAAAACTCTGTTTTCTTGTATCAATCATTTAAATAATATTATTATTGCTCCGCTACTTCAAATCATCTGCGGAGCAATATTTTCGAAAATGTTTATGCAAATAAACTATTAAAATGACAAATATATAAAATAGTTATATCTATAAAATTTGATAATTAAAGTTAAGTTCACTAAATTAAATTAAGATTAGTTAAATTAAGATTAGTTAAATATAATATTTAAATTTAAGTTCAATAAGTTAAATTTAAGATTAGTTAAATTAAGATTAGTTAAATTTAATATTAAGAAGTTAAGTTATTTAATTGCAAGACATAGATATAATTGCAGAAATGCTAACACAATCGTAAATTATAGAGGTTTACTTATATGAAAAGAGATAAAAATAACGATAATAAAAACAGCAAGGTTGAAAACATTGAAAATAGTGTGGAAAATGTTAAAAACACCGACAAACTTAAAAAATTTGATATTTTTCGTATTGCCGCTTTAATTAGCTCGCTTGTGTGTTTTTTTGCGCTTTGGATACTTTCAAAAAACCTAACTTTTGTAGCGTCCGAATTTTTAATGTTAACAACAGTCTTATTCGCATTGTTCTTACTTATAACTATTTTAGAGATATACAATCTTAAAAAAACTAAGAAAGCTTGGATATTTTACCTATTACTAATTTGTTTGCTTGCTTTTATATTTTCATTAATTTTATTTAGATTAGATGTTATGGTGGTAATGATGCAAACAAAAAATGCGGAAATTACTTTTTTAGAAGCGCAAAAACTATTTTCAACTATGCCTAAGGAGCAAATCGAAGTTATTAAAAACGCTTATTTACACGATAGAATAGAATTAGTTGCTGCTGCCGATAAAACATTTGCTATAAACACGCTAATTTCTTTAGGTAGTTGCGGTTTGATTGCATCTTTATGTTATATTGTATATAGATTTCAACGTAAAAAAGCTCCGATTACGCCACCTGAAAAAATTGATTGAGTAATATTATAATTATAAAGATAGAAAAAAATTCTATCTTTTTTTTATAAATATTAAAATTTATCGGACATTTTTAAAATAAAATCAAATATTATGTATTAATTTAAAAAAATCAATTGTAAAAAAAAAATTATTGTGTTATAATAGTTGGAGAGATGAGGATTTTTTGATTATTTGGCATAAAATTATGCGATTATGCCTTTAATCGTATTACTCGCTCAATTAATTTTTGATAATTAAATAAAATATATTTTTTATGTTCGTTAATAATTTTAATTTATTGAGGAATAATTAACTTTTAAGGAGAACGATATGAGTTACGAAAAGAGAGCGGATATACCGCAACAATATTTGTGGGATACAACACCATTGTTTGCCACTGTAACAGATTGGGAAAATGGAACTATTGAAGCGCAAAAAGCGCTTCCGCAATTAGTTGCATTTAAAGGCACACTGAATAATAAAAATACTATTTTGAAATTATTTGAACTACGGTCAAAACTTTTTGCTCAAATTGAAAGACTATATGTTTATGCTTTTATGCAACACGATATAGACGGCAAAGACACTACCGCTCAAATGCAATTTGGTAAAATATTCGGTATTTTGTCAAAATTTGAAGAATCCATATCCTTTATGGTACCTGAATTATCAAAATTAAGCGGCGAAACATTACAAGAAATGATTGATGACCCAGACTTTGTTAATTTTTCCGTAGCTCTTACAGAAATTTTAAAAGGTAAAGCTCACGTATTATCTGCAGATGAAGAAAAATTGATCGCTTCTCTTTCTCCTATATTTAATGGCTTTAAAGATGCGTTTGAACGTCTTGATAATGGCGATTTGAAGTTTGGAACAATTAAAATTGATGGCGAAAAAATGCAGCTTACACACGGTTCTTATGGTATGCTTTTAGAACATCCAGACCAAAAAGTTCGTCAAGAAGCTTTTAAAAAATATTATAAACCTTATATCAATTATATTAATACTATCGCATCTTTATATTCAAGCAGCGTTAAAACCGATTGGTTTACCGCCCGCGCAAGAAAATTTAAATCATCTTTGGAAAGCGCTTTATTTTATGAAGACGTAGACAAAAAAGTTTATACTAATTTGATTAATAGCGTTCATAATAGTTTAGCTCCGCTTCACGAATATATCGCTTTAAAGAAAGAAGTTTTAGGCGTGGAAACTCTTAATATGTACGATTTATATGTTCCTATTATTAAAGACGCTGACATTAAATTGGATTTTGACCAAGCTTTTGAATTAATTAAAGAAGGTTTAAAACCACTTGGCGAAGATTATCAGGAACTTTTAGACAGAGCGAAAAACGAACGTTGGATGGACGTTTATGAAACACCTGGTAAACGTAGCGGCGCATATTCAATAGGCACTTATGGCGCTCATCCTTACGTTTTATTAAATTATCAACAAACAACAAACGACATCAGCACTATCGCTCACGAACTTGGACACGCTATGCATAGTTATTATAGCAGCGCTAATCAATGTTATGATAAGTCAGGCTATACTATCTTTGTAGCTGAAGTTGCAAGTACTTGTAACGAAATTTTACTTTTAAAACATATGCTAAAAGATTCAAAGAGCAAAGAAGTTAGAACTTATTTATTGACACATTATTTAGATATGCTTAGAACAACTTTATATAGACAAGCTATGTTTGCTGAATTTGAATATATTGCGCACAAGAAAGAAGAAAAAGACGAAACTTTGACTTATGAAAGTTTATGCAAAGAATATCTTAAACTCAATAAAAAATACTACGGCAAAGCAGTTAAACATAATAAGGAAATTAGCTACGAATGGGCGAGAATTCCTCATTTTTATCGTGGATTCTATGTTTATAAATATTCAACTGGCATAACAAGCGCTGTTTGCATCGCAGAAAAGATTCTAAATGAAGGTCCAGAAGCAGTCACAAATTATAAGAAATTCTTATCTCTTGGCGGCTCGCTTGATCCTGTTAGCGAATTAAAAGTAGCTGGCGTTGATTTAACCACTACTGAACCATTTGACATAGTAACAAAATCATTTTCTGACACCTTAGCGGAATTGAAAGAACTTTTGAAAAAATAATAATTAGATTAACATACTTTTACTCTTTTATATTTATTAGGGCTGCTTTTTGAGCGGCTCTTTTTTATTGCGCCTTATTGTATCTTTTTATACCATTTTTTATAAACAAAACTTTATTGTAACTATTTGCCTAATCAAAATTAAATTTTTTCTATATTAATTTCTATATTAATTTCTATATTAATCTCTATATTAAGTAGGTAATCAAATTGCATTATTGTTAAAATTTCGATATTAAAATGCAAAACTTATTCTATTCTATTACATAAAAACGTATATTTTTGCAAAAATCGCTATTTTTTTTATGTTACAATAAACATATAAAGAAAACAATTTTGAATAACTTTAAACAGTTAATAGTAATTAATGTATATAATAATTGTTAATATTATGGTGAATTATGACGGTATATATAGAATATGTGTTGATTGATAATATGGTTATTGATAGTATATTGCTTGCTATAACATCTGTAACTTTAAAGGAAAAGCTATGCTTTTGGCGTCTTTTATGTGGAGCGCTTTTTGGAACAATTACTGCTGTCATTTTATCGTTAATTACTTTAAATTCTTACATAGGATTAATATTAAAGCTATTTGTCGGATTTTTAATGACTTTAATAACTGTGGAGCACTACACTAAAAAGTTAATTATTCAGCATTATTTGGTTTTTTTAGCATATACATTTAGTATGGGCGGAGTTATATTAGGGTTACTTTATTTGATTCAAGCAAACGTATACAATGCGTTAACTTTAAACTATACTTTCGGCGTTCCTATTGGCGTTATTGTGGGCGGCGTTGCTGTTAGCATTGCGCTTGGAGTTAAAGTAGCGAAAAATTTATACAAAAAACGAGCTTTAAGTGGCAATCGACTGTTACCTGTTACTGTAATTTTTGATAAGGAATATTCCATCGTCGGTTTTCACGATAGCGGAAATCTTGTCCAACATAATGGATTACCTGTATTTTTTGCTGTTGGTAAAAAATTTAAAGCTGTTTTAGTAGGAATTTATACAGAAAATCTCTTAACTAAAGAAAACAAGTGGGGAGAAAATACATATGTGCATTATACAACTTTGAGCGGTTCTGCCCATTGCCTTGCGCTTAAACCTATAAAAACCACTGTTAACGGGAAAGATGTGGACTGCCTAATCGCTTTTGGCAACATAACGTCAGATGAGTACGATATAATAATAAATTATAACAACTTTTAATATTTTATACTTTATAAATCAAAAGAGAGGTTAAAATGAATAAAATTCTTACTTACATAAAGTTGTTTTTTAATATGGAAAGCATTTCAGATAAACTTGCCGCTTTTTTATGCGGAAATGAAGCCTTGCCCAAACCTATGACTCCCGAAGAAGAAAATATGTATATGCGTCTAAAGGAACAAGGTAGCATTGAAGCTAAAAACATCTTGATTGAACGTAATCTCCGTTTAGTTGTTTATCTTGCTAAAAAATTCGATAATAGCGGAATTGAAGCAGATGATTTAATTTCTGTGGGAACTATCGGACTAATTAAAGCAGTAAATAGTTTTGAATCGAATAAAAACATTAAACTTGCTACCTACGCTTCCCGTTGTATTGAAAATGAAATACTTATGTTTTTACGTAAATGCGTAAAACGCCGTTTAGAAGTATCGCTTGATGAACCTCTCAATGTAGATGGAGATGGCAATGAATTAGTACTTAGCGATATTCTTGGAACTGAAAGCGATTGCGTTTATAAGGGATTAGAAGCTACCGCCGATATGCAAGTTTTGTACGAATGTATGGCAAAATTAAATAATCGTGAACGTCGCATTGTAGATATGCGCTTCGGACTTTCTGGAAACGATGTGTATACTCAAAAAGAAGTAGCCGATTTACTTGGAATTTCTCAATCTTATATCTCTCGTCTTGAAAAGAAAATTTTTGCTCGTTTAAAAAAAGATATGCAAAAAAAACTTATTTAATAATTATAATATCCATTTTTAAAATCAAAACAATTACTTCATTAAGCAAACTATATAAAAAACTATATAAAAAAACTATAATATGATGTAAATCAATATTATAGCTTTTGTTTTGTACATTTATTTTTTAAATACTTAATTATTACACAATTTCAGAATTTATTTATAATCTACTCATATCCGAATTTATCTATAATCTACTAATATCAGAATTTATCTATAATCTGCTATTATCAGAATTTATCTCAAAATTTATTTATTTTAAAATTATAAACCTAATATTATTAAATTTAATGTAATATCATAATTTGCATTTTTATGTTTATTTAATTACTGTTCCGCTTTTGCCGTCGATTGCATTTTTCACGTTAGTTAAAGCGGCAATAATAGCTTGATGTCCGCTGCGTTTTACAAAATCTATTGCGGCTTGAACCTTAGGTAACATACTTCCTTTGCCAAATTGGTCTTGTTTTATATATTCTTCCGCTTCAGTCACTGTTAAGGTGTCTAAATTACGTTGTGATGGTTTGCCAAAATCGATAGCTACTTTATCTACTTCAGTTAAAATAATCAATTTATCAGCATTTATTAGTTCGGCAATTTTTGCGCTCGCAAAATCTTTATCAATAACAGCTGCAACGCCCTCCAAAATATCGCCTTTTTTAATTACTGGAATGCCGCCGCCGCCAACTGTAATAACTACGCTTCCGTTATTAAGGAGCGCTGTTACCGCTTCTTTTTCCACTATGTCTATCGGTTTAGGCGATGGAACGACTCTCCTAAACCCTCTATTCGCTATTTCCGTAATTATGTATCCTTTTTGGCTCTTTAATTCTTCCGCCTTTTCTTTTGTGTAAAACGCTCCTATTGGTTTAGTTGGATTTAAAAACGCTTTATCGTTTTCTTCCACCACTACCTGTGTAATAAGCGTTACAACTGTTTTACATATATTCCGTCTTTTGAGTTCTGTTCCTAATGCGTTTTGCAAATGGTAGCCAATATACCCTTGGCTCATTGCGCCGCATTCTGGAAAATCCATAGCTGGCGTTTGTTCAACGGAATTAGCCGACGTATCAAACGCTAAATTTATCATTCCCACTTGCGGACCGTTTCCGTGCGTCACCACAAGCTCATTTCCCGCTTCTACTAAATCAGCAAGCGCCGCCGCTGTACCTACTACAATATTTTTTTGTTCTTCTGGCGTGCTGCCTAACGCATTTCCACCTAATGCCACTACTATTCGCATATTTCCTCTCCTGCTTATATTTCTTTTTTAATTATGACGATTTTGATTATATTGGAACGCTTTTATGTTAAAGCGTTCCAAATAACATTACTATTTTCCTAAAGTTGCTACCATAACAGCTTTAATTGTGTGCATTCTATTTTCAGCTTCATCAAACACTTTTGAATGTTTGCTTCTAAATACTTCGTCGGTAACTTCCATTTCTGTAATTCCATGCTTTTCGTAAATATCTTTGCCTACTGCTGTTTCAATGTCGTGGAACGCTGGCAAACAATGTAAGAAAATAACATCAGGATTCTTTGTCGCTTTTAACATATCCATTGTAACACGATAAGGTGTGAGTTGCTTAATGCGTTCTTCAAACTGCGCTTCTTCACCCATACTTACCCAAACATCTGTATAAACAGCGTCCGCTCCCTCTACATCTTTCATATCTTCGGTAAAGTGTAAGCTTCCACCTGTTACTTTGCATAACTCTAACATTTCAGCTACAAGTTTCGGGTCGGGGAATAATTCCTTTGGCGCTAACGCTACAAATGACATACCCATCTTAGCGCAACCTATCATAAGAGAGTTACCCATATTATTACGAGCGTCTCCTGCATAAACAAGCTTAACTTTTGATAACGGTTTATCTACAAACTCTCTAATTGTCATAAAATCAGCTAATATTTGTGTTGGATGATATAAATCGGTTAAACCATTCCATACTGGAACACCACTAAATTTTGCTAAATCTTCTACTACCGTTTGCTTAAATCCTCTGTATTCAATACCATCATAAAACCGCCCAAGTACCTTTGCTGTATCTTCTAAACTTTCTTTTTTGCCCATTTGGCTATTAGATAAAAATGTTACGTGCGCTCCTTCGTCTAATGCGCCCACTTCAAATGCGCAACGTGTGCGTGTGCTTGTTTTGTCGAATAACAAAACTATATTTTTCCCTTCCAAAGAATTACCTTTAATTCCCATACGCTTTTTAACTTTTAAATCGTGCGCTAAATCAAGCATAAACATAATTTCTTCAGGTGTGAAATCCTTTAACGTTAGAAAACTGCGTCCTTTTAAATTTACTGGCATAATTTTTTCTCCTTATTATTATAATTATTATTAGTTTTTTATTATTTTTGTAATTTATTGCTTTCGCTGTTTTATTGCATTTGTTTTATTTTTCTATTTATTTTTGTTGTTTTAATCTATTTATTTTTGTTGTTTTAATCTGTTATTTTTATCTTAAGTTTATTTATTTTGTATCAATATCTAATCAATTTTATTAAGATATTCGTATTTTTTTGTTACTTATCTATGTATTAATAATACTTTCTACCAACATACTCGCTTGTAAACGCGCGCATTGTCGCAGCGTAATTTAAATAAAACATTACTTTCGAGCCTACCGCTATATCTTTGATTTTATTAACATTTAATAATAAATGGTCGCTGCTTGCTCCTATTATTTTAATATCTTTATCAATTGGCGTCAATCCGTCCACCTCAATATCTTGCATTCCGATAGCGCATATCGCTCTTTTCATTATTCCTTCATCAACGTATTCAATAACTTCGCCAAAAGCGTTTTTGCCTCGTTTACCTTCTGGCATAGAGGGCTTTTCTTTTAATTCAATTACTTCCGCTGTTAATGTAACCACATCGTCAAAAGCGCCGTCAATTTTATTTCCGTCTACCGTTTCTACGCCACGAATAAGCGATTCTCCAAAACGAAAATTGTTTACGTCTTCAGGCATTTCGCCTTTAAATAACATTGGTATCGCTGATGAATTACCCCCCGAAAGTATGCCGATTTTTATATTAAACGCTTTTTCAATACGCTTTTTTTCGTCAACTAATTTCGTCATTGTTTCAACAGTCGGTATTATCGAGCCATAACAGGTTAAGTTTGCGCCAATTCCATATAGGTTTAAGCCTTTGCTGTTTATTATGTACGCAATCGCTTCATTTATCGCAGCCGTATCTTTATAAAAAATACCCTCTCTTAAATCGCCAATATCTATCATTAACACTACGCTATGCTTTTTACCCAACTTAACGCTCTCGTCATTTAATGCTTTTAACGTAGCTATTTCACTGTTTAAACTTATATCAGCCACTTCAACCGTCTCTTTTGCCTCGCTTATGCTTGGTAATCGTATCAACAATTTTGGTTTATTCGTTTTAAACCTATTTAAATTTATTAATCTTGAATCAGCGTAAAATGCAAAATCTAAATCATCAATCGCTTCTATCAGTTTAGAATCTCCGCCAAATACTTTTGTCACAAATCCTACCGTCGCTTTGCTTTTTAAACATAAATCAATAAGCAACTGAGCATTGCTTCTGAGTTTTTGTAAATCAATATTCATCCTTGGGTATTTCACCATTGTTATTCTCCTAAATTAACTGTTTAACCACTTAAATTCTTATTCTTATTTCATTATACTTTTAATCTTGTTTAAATCTTATTTAATCTATATTCAAGCTCTTTTTCAAAAGTTTAATCGCCGCTTCTGGATACGTTTTACTCATTACGCCTACGCTCGCCATAATATAGTCATTATCATACAGAATTTTCACGCTTTCTATTTTTGGATATAACATTGAACCATTTACGTTTACGTCGGCTAATTTTTGCATTATTTTATCTCTTGATTTAAGTTTTGTCAATGCGCCGCCCGTTGCGATGATATACTTAATTTTTGATAAATCTTTCCCTTCTGCGTATACCTGTCTGCCATTTGAACCATATATTGTTCGCAACTGTCCCACGTGCCTTTTTATTGCGGTTTCTCCAGCCATAATAGCAAGCTCTGTTACAAAATTTATTTCATCTTCACTTGTTGGAAGGGGCTTTATTTCTTTTAAGCATTTTTCTATGTCTAAACCCGTTTGTTTAATTCGTCTTTCATCAAATAATTTTGCCACACTTTTCGCATTTACATACACGCCTAAATCACCTTCCACAGTACGCTTAAATTTCGGTTCGGGATATAAACTAATAGCCGCTATTTCATCGCTGCCCTCTGTTGCGGAATGTACGTCTGTCGTTGCGCCGCCTATATCTATCGTAACACAATCGCCAATTGCTTTATATAATAACTGCGTCGCTTCCATTACCGCTCCCGGCGTTGGAATAATCGCTCCGCTTACTCTTTCTCGTATATGTTCCATTCCTTGCGCTTTTACTATATGTTCAGTGAAAACTTCGTGTATTATCTTTCTTGTAGGTTCAATATTTAATAAATCCAATTTAGGATATACATTTTCAACAATATAACACTTTATTCCACTTTCTTGAAATATACTTTCAATTTGTCTTACACATTGCACATTTCCTGCATATATTACGGGGGGCTTTATCTTCAATTTACATAACATCATTGCGTTGTGTATTTGCGTTTCACGCTCTCCATAATCTGTCCCACCTGCAAGCAGTATTAATTTCGGCTGTATTTCTTCAATATCTGCCAAATCATACTCGTTTAACTTTCCCGCAGTTGCGTGACATATCACCCCTCCTGCGCCCAATGCGGCTTCCTTAGCCGCCTTAACCGTCATATCATACACTAATCCGTGCACAGTCATCTTCAATCCGCCCGCAGCAGACGAGGTTGCAAACATTTCACAATATTCAATCTTATCTGTTTGTAAGCTTTTAGCTAAATTCTCAGTAGCTTGCTCTAATCCTATTCGTACATCTCCCTTTTCTACGCTTGTAGCAGCAAATCCACTCCCCACATACTTTGGATCGTTTCCTTTAACTCCATTAAACGCATTTACTATCGTCGTTGTACTTCCTATTTCCGCTATGAGTAATTCTATCTTCATTTTATCCCTTTATTATAACATTTTAAACTTATATTTTTAATTTCTATACTTTATATTTAAATTTCTAAACTTTATATTTGAATTTCTATAACTTTATATTTAAATTTCTATACTTTATATTTGATTTTTTGAATTTTTGTAACTATATTTTATAATTATATGCAATAAAGTAGAGTTTATATTAATTGAAATTTATGTAAATGTCAAGGGAAAGCCTATTAAATGGCGTTCCCTTGCTAATTATTAATAATTTCTAACCTTTAAAATTGATAAAACTATAAATAATAAATTTGTTTATTTATTTTCTCTTTTTAAGCGTTCTTTAACAAGGAAGGTTGCGACGTTGTTGCCGTGAGTGCCTCTGCCGAAACCTGCGTCTGCGCCACTTTTAACAGCTTGGTCGTTATCGATTTGAGTGCCGCCTGCTGCAAAGATAATTTTGTCACGAATGCCAATTTCTTTTGCATAGTGGTCGATATTAGAGATATTCTTATAGTGAATGTTATCGTGGCTAATAATAGTGCTGGCTAAGATTACGTCTGCGTTACATTCAACTGCGGCGTTAACTAATTTTTCAACTGGAACGCTTGTGCCAAGGTAGACTACTTTAATTCCATACTTTTCAATTCCGCCGTGTTTAATGTCGATAATTTCTCTAAGTCCTACGCTATGTTCGTCTTCGCCTACCGTACCGCAAACAACTGTCATTGGTTCACGTTCTATTTCACTTCTTAGGTATTCGTCGCTATAAACTTCTAACGGCTTTGGAATAACCAAAGTATTTAAATCTATATCAAAATCTACCTTTCCTTTGATTTCTACTCGAGTGCCTTCTGCTTCGTGCATAATTTCACGGTTTATAACTACAACATCTTTAAGTCCCATACGCTTTCCTATTTCCATAGCTGCAGCTTCCGCAACAAGTTGAGAAAGTGGGAAAAACATTGTCATCATAACGATGCCATCAGCCAACCATTCCATTTCTGGTTTAATTAAATTGGTATTGCGATATTTTTCATTTTCTTTCATTCTTTCGTTTACGTTATCCGTATCGTCTAATTCGTCGATATAGATAATTTTTTCAGGATTTTCGAGGGTGCAACCGCCAATATAATCAGATGGATTGCCACCGCCGTACTGTTCAACGTTATTATATCCAAAGTGCGCTGTAACTGGAGCAAAATAATCTTTTTCACGTTTAAATACTGTGCCTGCGCCTACTCCGCCTTTGATATCACGAGCAATTCCGTCTCCGTTACGTTCTGGATACATTCCGCTATCTACGAACATACCTTCTTCAACAGCTTTGAAGTAACCGCCCATTTTTATCATTTCTTCTAAGAATAATACAGCTCTTTCCTTTAATTCCCTTGCTTTTGTTCTTAAATAGCCATCTTTTTTTAATTCTACCATATCCATAAGGCCATCTAATCCTATTAAAGTTTGTTTTGCTGTATCGCAAGCTTCGATATTATAAATATGCCAAGGAACATTTCTGCCTTCATCTGGCGTAATTGTAGATTGAATATCTGCGCTTGTTAATTTGCTTATCAAAATATTCATTACGTGTGTAACTGTTGCGTCACGAGTACTGCTTTCAATATATTTAGTATTCATTTGCGCGCGCATTCTGTAACCAGTAAACAAATCTCTCAAAGCTACTGCATACGGTAAGTCCATATGGAGCGTAGGTCCGGGAGTTGCTGTTGGCGGAACGGTTGACAAACAAATATTTTCTTTTTTAATTCCAACCTTATAGGAAAATAGCGCATTTATTGCGTGTTGAACCATAAGTTCAGGCATAACTTTCCAAGCTTCTCTTGCGGTAGCGTTAGCGTTGTGCGCTCCGTCAATTTGCGCCATATCTGCCCAAGCGATGAGTTTTTTACTTTCGCAAGCGTCCACAAAGGAGCGAACAGCGTTTATATTTCTATATATAACGTTATATTGCGGGTCTTGATGAACGCCGTTTACGCCTTCTTCTGCGAACATTACGGCTATATCTGGTCCTGCAACGCCTGAAACATAACTATGATAATTAATTGGACGTCCAACTTCTTTTTCAATTAAATCCAACGCCTTTCTTTCAGCTCTAACCTGTTTTCTTGTAATTGGAACGCCGCCGCTTCCTTGAGGCGTACCTTCAATAAGTCCATCAAAGTGCGATTGCCCTGCCGTTCTAATAACCATAATATGATCGGCTCCGTGATGCGCAGCCATTCTCATACGTCTAATGTCGTCTTCAAAACGTCCTGACGCAATTTCAGTAGTTATTACTGGAATTGGTTGCGGATCAATATTATTAAAATAATGCGCAGTTTGTAATCCTATGCTTTGCTTTAATGGTTCGCTTATTTCTTTATAATCAAAGGGAGAAACTGTTTGATTTTCAGCTATTTTTCTCCACGTCCAACCGTGACGTTGAGGATGGTAGTGTTCTAAATCTTTTAGTATCTCTTTAACGTCAATCTTTTCTTCGTTTTTTAATGTATACATTATTGCCCTCCTTTTAAAACAGCGTAACCGCTATATCCCACAATTTTCCGTCAGCAAGTTGTAAACCCGTTTCACGTAAATCTTTGTTTAAATGTTTGGACGTTTTATATACAACATTGCCTGCGCCATGTCCCATTAGCGCATTCTTCATACAGTTATCCACTATCGCTTTAGCCTCTAAAGAGGAAAATCCCATTCTTAAAAGTACGCTTCTTTCGATAGCTGGCGAAGTATTTTCTTTTCCTAAGTCAATGAGCGGTTCAATTAATTTGTCCGTCAAGCTCCAAAAATAATCTTTAAGTTGCTCCTCCGTCATATCATTTAAATGCGCGCGTTGCTCCTCATAATTATCTACTCTTTTCATAATTTTACTCCCAATTCTTGTAATGTATCCATAACGAACTTTTCATTCATCTTTGTTTCTTCAGCAAGGAATTTAATATCTTCGCTTGTTACCTTCGTTACATTATGAGCGTTTAAAGCATTCTTTACAAGGCTCTTTCTCATATGCATAATATTAGCGTCTGTCGCTTTAATTAATGATGGATGAGATGGTAATATAATACTCTTTCCTGGAACTTCATCTTCTGGATTGCCAAAATGAATATCAATACCATTATTGCGAGCAAAACTCAACTGCGGTTGAATATGCTTGCCAGCGCCAGTGTACTCTGTTTCTTGAGCGATAATCATTTGATTTTCGTCCATATCTTGCGCTAATGCAAACGCTGCTGCAAGTGAAGTGTTTCCCGCTGGTCCCTTTTCCATTCCTTCAATATTTGCCAAAGCTTCGGTAATATAAAATACTTCGCCTTGATGTACCGTTACATATCTATCCATATACCTAAGCGGACGCGCTGCGCTCCTTGGAACGTCGCTTCTATCAGGATAAGTTGCGTATGGCA
>JAVVUQ010000005.1:0-15852 GCA_036653075.1 Clostridia bacterium
TTTTCAAGCGTTAAACATACCCAAAGATCATCCTGCTCGTGATATGCAAGATACTTTTTACGTATCCGATAATATACTTTTACGTACGCATACGTCACCTAATCAAGTACGTACAATGGAAATTAAAAAGCCACCGATTAAAATGATTTGTCCAGGAAAAGTATACAGAAGCGACGATGACGCTACTCACTCGCCGATATTCAATCAAATTGAAGGTTTGGTAGTGGACAAGGGTATAACATTATGCGATTTAAAAGGAACGTTAGAAGAATTTGCTAAATCTATGTTTGATAGTGAAACAAAAACTCGTTTACGTCCATCATTTTTTCCTTTTACAGAACCAAGCGTAGAAGTTGATTTAACTTGTAGTAATTGTCACGGAAAAGGTTGCCGATTATGTAAAGGCACAGGTTGGATGGAAGTGTTAGGCGCTGGAATGGTTAATCCTAAAGTTTTAGAAAACTGTGGTATTGATTCAAGCGTATATAGTGGATTTGCTTTTGGGTTAGGAATAGAACGAATAGCTATGATTAGATATGGCATTCCAGATATAAGATTATTTTTTGAAAATGATGTTAGATTTTTACGTCAGTTTAAAGGTTAGGAGGAAATATGAAAGCACCTATTAGTTGGTTAAGAGATTATGTAGATATAAATGTTGATATAGACACATTATGTAAAAAGTTGGTTTCAATAGGGTTTGAAGTTGAGGAAGTAATTGATTTAAACAAAACCTTTAGCGGCGTAGTCGTTGGAAAGATATTAGAAATTGAAAAGCATCCAAACGCTGATAAATTGA
The DNA here is from genome assembly GCA_036653075.1 of Clostridia bacterium. Classification (GTDB taxonomy): domain Bacteria; phylum Bacillota; class Clostridia; order Christensenellales; family CAG-314; genus JAVVUQ01. The sequence goes on from JAVVUQ010000005.1 coordinate 800, forward strand.
GCGTTTGTCAAGTAGATGTTGGAACGAAAACCGTACAAATAGTAACAAATGCAAAAAACATTACAGTAGGCGATAAAGTCCCCGTTTCGTTAGATGGCGCTGTGTTATACGACGGAACAGAAATTAAAACTGGAGAATTGCGAGGCGTTAAAAGCGATGGAATGTTTTGCGGCAAAGAAGAATTAGGAGCTAACGAAAGCGTATATATAGGCGCGTCATCTGATGGCGTTTTAGTGCTTAATCAAAACGAAATCGTAGGCGAATCAATGATAAATGTATTAGGATTTAACGATTACATTTTAGACGTCGGAGTAACGCCTAACCGTCCTGATTGTAATAGCGTATTAGGAATAGCTCGAGAAGTAGCTGTTGCATTAAATCAAAAATGTAAACAGCCAGATACTTCTTTTACGCAAAGTTGTGAAACAAACATAAATGATTATGTTAATGTAACTGTTTTATCGCCACAACTTTGTCCTAATTATAATATGCAAGTAGTAACCGATGTTAAAGTTGAACGTTCGCCATTATGGCTAACAAGACGTCTAAATGCAGTTGGACTAAGAGGGAATAATAATATTATTGATATAACCAATTATGTTCTTATGGAAATTGGACAGCCAATGCACGCATTTGACCAAAAAGATATAAGAGATAATACTATAATAGTTAGACGCGCAGAAGAAAATGAAAAAATTACTCCATTTGACAAAAAAGAGTATACTTTAAATAGCGATGTGTTGGTTATAGCCGATAAAAATCGCGCTGTTGGTATTGCTGGAATAATGGGTGGCGTCAATTCGGGTATTAAAAATGATACGACGACGGTTGCTTTCGAAAGCGCAAAATTTTTAAAGGAAAACATTAGACGGACAAGCAGATTGTTAAATTTGCGCTCAGATAGTTCTGCGCGTTATGAAAAAGGCGTAGACGCTTATACAGCAAAATTTGCTTTAAATCGCGCATTACATTTAATTGAAGAACTAAAATGCGGTAAAATTGTAAGCGGTAAAATAGAAATTGGAGAAGAAACTCATAAAAGAACAATAGAATTTCCTCTTTCAAGAATTGAATGGCTTTTAGGCATTGTTGTTCCAAATGATGAAATTGTTAAAATATTAACGAATTTGCATATAAATACAACCATAAATAATGGTAATTTAATTTGTGGCATACCTGAATATAGAGAAGACTTAGAACAAGATTGCGACATAATAGAAGAAATTATTAGAGTATATGGATATGACAATATTATTCCTACATTACTTAAAAAAGCATCAATTACTAAAGGCGGCGAAACTGAAAAGCAAAAAAGAACGCATAGAATGAAAGCTCTTTTTGTTGGCGAAGGTTATCAAGAAATATCCACATACAGCTTTGGCGGAAATAGTATGTATGAAAAACTTAATTTAGATAAAAATAGCCTATTGAATAATAGAATAAAACTTAAAAATGCTTTAGGTGAAGAATTTTCGATTATGCGCACAACTTTAATTGGAAATATGCTTAATATTATACAAAGTAACTTAAATAAAAAAAATAGTGATTTGAAATTGTTTGAATATGGCAGATGTTATTACCCTAAACAATTACCATTATTGGAATTACCTGATGAAGTTAATATGTTAAGTATCGGTTTATGTGGCAAAAAATACGATTTTTATACCATTATGGAAATGATAAAATTAATGCTTAACGAATTTAACATAAAATATACTATTGTTCGTAGTAGTGTAAGTTATCTGCATCCAGGTGTTTCAGCTGATATTTATGTAGACGATTTTAAATTAGGATATGTTGGAAAACTTCATCCAAGCGTTAAAAGTAATTTTAATATCGATAAAGAGGTGTACGTTGCAGAATTAAATTTTGACGCCATTTCTAATCATTCAAAATTATACGAAAAATATATTCCATTTGGCAGATATCCAACAAGCACTCGTGATTTAGCATTAATAATAGATAATAATATTTTATCAGACGACATCAAAAATTGCATCGCTAATATTTCCGATTTAATTATGAATGTGGAATTATTCGATGTTTATAACAATATTGGATTAATAGGTAAAAAATCTTATGCCTATTCCATTACATTTGGATGTAGTGATAGAACATTGAAAGATTCAGAAGTCGATTCTTGTGTTGCAGAAATACTTGAAACTTTAGAAAATAAATTTGATGCTAAGATTAGATCGTAATTATATAATATTTGCAATACGCTTATTTTTCAAATTAAACAACGCTTAAATATAGTTTATTGCAAATATTATTTTATATAGGTAATTAAGGAGTACAATGGAAGATATCGTTATTTTAGCGCCAGCAGGAACGAAAGAATCACTAAAAGCAGCGATTGCATATAAAGCAGACGCAGTCTATTTAGGCACGGATAAATTCAATGCTCGTATGAAAGCGCAAAATTTTTCATTGGATACTTTGGAAGAATGGATTGATTATGCGCATTTATTTGGCGTAAAAGTATATGTTACACTGAACACAATGATACTTGAAGATGAATTTATAGACGCTTGCAAAACTGCGTTAAGTATATATAAAAGCAACGCCGATGGCATTATTGTCACAGATTTAGGATTAATAAAATACTGCTTTGATAATTTAAAAAATATCGATTTAATTGCAAGTACACAATTAAGTATTGCTAATGAATATGGGGCTAAATTTGCTCAAGAATTAGGATGTAGCTCTGTTGTTTTAGCTCGTGAATGTACATATAAAGATATAGAAATTATATCAAAGATAAAAAATTTAAAAACAGAAGTTTTTTTGCATGGCGCTATGTGCGTTTCATTGTCAGGGCAATGCTATATGTCCTCTATGGCGGGCGGCAATAGCGGTAATAGGGGACTTTGCGCTCAACCTTGTAGAAAAAAATATACCGCTATTTATAACGGAAAAAAAATCAAAGATGGGTATTTGCTTTCAATGAAAGACTTGTGCAGCGCTAATAATTTTGGTAAAATGATTAAATTAGGCGCAACCGTTTTTAAAATTGAAGGAAGAAATAGACGAAGCGAATATGTCGCTCAATGCGTTAAATCATATAAATACGCTCAAAATAATAATTATCAAATCAATAACAACGATATGATAAATCTAAAAAAATTGTTCAATCGAGGCGATTATACTAATGGTTATGCCTTTGACAACGCAACAAATAAACTTATGTCACCTTTTATTCAAGGACATAAGGGTTTTTGTATTGGAAAAATAACTTCATTTGATGTTACATCAAAAACTTTAACAGCTATAGTAAACCAAAATATACGAAAAAACGATGGTTTTAAAATCATAAATGATTACATCGAATGTGGCAATGCAATAGCTTTATCTGATTTTAATAGCGAATATATAACATTGTCGTATAATGGCATAGCGCACATAAACGACGAAATATCTATTACAACAGATAATAAGCTTTTGGATAATCTTAACGCTATTGAGTGTAGAATTCCAATTAAAATGATTTTAGACGCATATGTCGGCGATTTTGCAAAATTGACTATTATTCATAATAATTATATTATTACAGTCAATAGCGATAGTATACTTGAAAACAATAAAACAAGCAAAACAACACAAAAAGATATAGAAACTCAATTACTTAGATTGGGCGATAGCAATTTTATTTGCGATGATATAAAAGTAAATTTTGATGAAAACGCATTTTTGCCACGCTCTGTTTTGAATAATCTTAGAAGAAATAGCTTGAAAAAATTAGAAAAAGAAATACTTGCTGAATTTGATAATCGTAAACTATCTCGCAATGTCATTGCAAAATCATTAGAAAACATAGAAATAAACTCTATATCCAAACAAGAAAATAGGAGCGATATTGGCGAATTATCAATAAATTATACACAACAATGCGTGACAGAATATGTTGACAACGCTATTGATAATGCTAAGGATAAGCTACTATGTGTGACAGAGTATACAAAAAACCCTAAAAATGAACTACTATGTGTGACAAAGTATTTTAATAACGTAGAAAATCGTATGTTGTGCGTATCTGAAAATACAGATTTCAATGATATTATAATAAACAGTGAAGATATTTTAATTTACCGTCCATTGAATTTTGATTATAATAGTAAGCACGATGAAATAATAAAAATAATAAAGGATAATAAATGGTATTTAGATTTGCCTAACTATGCAAACAGCGATGATTTAGAGGTAATAGTAAATTGGATAGAGAGATATAAAGTTAAAGCTATTGTGGCTAATAATATATATGCGATAAGTTTTGCAAAGGAACATTTGTTGAAATTTATCGGAGGGTTAGGATTAAATATATCTAATAAAGCTACCGCAGAGTATTTATATAAAAAGGGAGCGGAAGCGTTTATATATTCTATGGAATTATCCAAAAGAGATATTGACAAAATTGGTTTAGGCGGATATATATTTACACAAGGTGATATTTATAATATGACTTTAAGTCATTGTCCATACAAATTGGTATTTGGATACGAAGATTGTTTAAAATGTAAATGTGACGATGGCGATATGGAATATGTGGACGAGTTATCAAACCATTTTAAAATTCAACGAAGAAAAATTTCCAAGTGTTATTTTAATATTATAAATTGTTCGGTTCTTAAAACAGATATTGATATAAAATATAAAAGACAGTATATAAATTATTCTAACAAAGAGGAAAATAGATTTACACGAGGACGGTTATTTAAAGGAGTAAAATGATAAATTCATTAGCGATAAAAAAACTTGAATTAGTTTCAGTTTTAAAAGAGGCGTCAACTTACACTCAAAGCATATCGGCATCAGAAGCTTTAATGAGTTTGCAACCTTCTTCTGATTATGAAAAGGTCAATTTTTTGTTGGCGCAAACAAATGAAGCAAAACGGCTTATAAATTATTATGGTATTTGTCCTGGATTTAATTTTGATACAATTATCCAGGTTGCGGACAAGGCTAAAATTTTATCTACGTTGACAATGGGAGAGTTGCTACGTGTTAAACGTATGTTATCGACAGCGAGGAGCGTATATAGTTCTTTTCAGAGTATTGATGATTCTTCTATTATTTTATTGCCCAATTTAGCAAGCGGTATTTATTTTAATAAACAAATTGAAGAAGACATTGATTATGCGATAATTAGCGAAGATGAAATGAACGACAGAGCGTCAGAAGAATTATACAAGATTCGCAACGCTATACGTAAAACCAATGATGAAGTTAAGACAAAATTAGCAGGATATTTACACTCGTCTGAAATGTCAAAATATTTACAAGATGTAATTATTACGATGAGGCAAGATCGATATGTAATACCTGTCAAATCCGAATATCGTTCAATGGTTTCTGGACTTATACACGACCAATCTGCGTCTGGAGCAACTGTTTTTATTGAACCTATGGCGATTGTAACGCTTAATAATAAACTTAAAGAATTAATGATTTCTGAACGAGCAGAAATTGAACATATATTAAGCGAATTTACAAAACAGATAAGTTGTTTTGCAAAAGAATTAATCGCTAATGAAGCTATTTTAGTTGAATTAGACGTAGTGTACGCTAAAGCTAAATACGGAGATAGTATTAAAGCGACTATGCCTTTTGTAAACAACTATGGTTATATTAATATAAAGTTTGGACGTCACCCTTTAATTGACAAAAATAAAATTGTTCCAATTTCAGTACACATTGGAGATGGATTCAATGTTTTATTAATAACTGGTCCTAACACAGGCGGGAAAACTGTTTCATTAAAGACAGTCGGTTTATTCTCGTTAATGGCAAGTTGTGGAATGATGTTGCCTTGTCACGATGAAAGTACTATTTCAATATTTGAGAATATTTTTTGCGATATAGGCGATGAACAAAGCATTGAACAGAGTTTATCCACATTTTCAGGGCATATAAACAATATATCTAAGATAATGGAAAATCTTACGGATAAGACATTAGTGCTTATCGATGAAGTTGGCGCAGGAACAGAGCCTAATGAAGGCGCTGCGTTAGCGTTGGCGATTACAGAACATATATTAAAAAGCGGTTCTAAGGCAATATTAACAACACACTTTTCTCAGTTAAAAGAGTTTTCTATGATTACACCTAACATTGAAAATGCGTCAATGGAGTTTGACCCTGTAACGTTTGCGCCTACTTACAAGTTAATAATAGGCGTGCCAGGCAGTAGTAATGCTATTGAAATTGCTAAAAGATTAGGATTGAACGAGGAAATAATTACAAGCGCAAGGGGAAAATTAAGTGAAGAAAAGGTTGCGTTTGAAAATGTACTGAGGCAAGCTGAGAGTATACGCCAAGATTATGAAAAAGCAAAATGTGACGTAGATAAGCTTAAAGAAGAATTAGTTGTCGAAGTTAAGAAAGTTAAAAATCAAAATGAAATTCTTTCAAAAGACAGAGAGCAGCTGCTTTATAATTCAAAAATTGAGTCAAAGCGTATTATTGCGCGCGCTCAAGAGGAAGCTAAAGAGCTTATTGAGGAGATAAAAAGCATACAAAAAAGAGCAGCTTTAATGGACGAAAGCGATTTATTTAAAGCAAGAGCCGTTTCAAAAAAAATTGGAGATTTAAGATTTAATATAGAAAAAGATATAGCCGATGAGCCTGAAGATTATGTTTATGGCGAAAAAATGAAAATCAATGATATCGCTATTGGAAAAACCGTATATGTTAAAAAGCTTAATAGTAGAGCAATCGTACAAAACATCGATAAAAATGAAAGAATATCCATTAGAGTTGGCAAAATGAACACTATTGTAAAAATTGATGAATTGTATTATTGCGCAGAAATAAAATCTGTTGAAAAGAAAATCGATAAAAGTTCGCATACAGAAATTAAAAGCGCGCCAGCTAAAATGGAAATAAATTTGCTCGGAAAAAACGTAGACGAATCAATTTTAGAAATTGATCCTTTTATTGACGCTGCAGTTTCTGAAAAAATAACAGAATTACGAATCATTCACGGAATGGGAACGGGAGCGTTGAGAGCGGGTTTGCACAAATATTTTAAAACGGATAAACGTATAAAAGAATTTAGATTAGGACGATACGGCGAAGGAGAAAGTGGAGTTACAATACTCACGTTAAAAGATGATAAAAGCAAGTGATTATTTTGATAATTGCGCAACGACTAAAACCGATGATGACGTTGCAAAATTAATGGATTATACAAATAGAGAAAATTATTTTAATCCCTCGTCATTAAACGATTCTTCGGTAAGCGTCTATAATGATATATCAGCTGCTCGAGCTACTTTAATAAACAAAATAAACGGTAGTAATGGTGATATTATATTTACCTCTTGTGGTAGCGAAGCGGATAATTTAGCCATATTAGGTTCAATAAAAAACAATATGAAACTTAATATTGTTACTTCTAATGTAGAACACCCCGCAGTATTTAATACGATAAACTCTTTTAAAAGTAAAGGTTTTGAAATAAGATATGCAAAGGTAAATAAAGATGGAAGCGTTGAAAAAGAAAGCGTTTGCAATTTAATTGATGAAAATACCGCATTAGTGTCAATTATGCACGTAAACAACGAAACTGGAGCAATAAACAATATAAAAGATATTTGTAAAAATGTTAAAGCAATAAACAAAAATACTTTATTTATGAGTGATGGAGTGCAGGCATTTACTAAAATTCCAGTTAATGTTAATGAATTATGCGTAGACTTATATTCATTAAGCGCGCATAAAATTCATTCGGCAAAGGGAAACGGAGCTTTATGGATAAAACGTAATACAAGAATAAATCCTATGATATATGGCGGAGGCCAAGAGCAAGGAATTAGAAACGGAACAGAGAACGTCGCCGGAATACTTGCATTTGCCTTAGCTGCAGAAAAATCAATGGATATAATGGAATCCAACACACAGCATTATGCAACGTATAAAGAAATTTTAAATACAAAATTACAAAAACTTGATGATTATAAATTGTTATGCAAAGATGGCTCGCCAAATATTTATAGCGTAGTATTTAAAAATGTTAAAGGCGAAGTAATAATGCATATGTTAGATAACGATGATAAAATAATAGTTGGTATTGGTTCATCTTGTAGTTCAAAACATCGAACAAATCGTATTGCCGAAGCTATCGAATTAGAGAAATCTTATCAAGATGGACTTATTCGCATATCCTTTTGCAAATACAATACCATTGAAAGCGTAGAACATTTAGGTGATTGTTTAGTTAAAGCAGTTAAAAGTTTTAGAGGTATTAAATAACTAAAACTTGTTATGCCTATTATAAAAATACAAATACTTGTATGGAGATAATTATAAATGATAAATAACATAAGCGTAAATAATATCGTTATTGTTCGATATTCTGAAATACATTTAAAAGGAAATAATAGAAAATTTTTTGAAAATGCTTTAATCGTTAATTTAAAAGCCGCTGTAAATGTATTTAATTGCACAGTCGTCAAGACAAGCGGTAGATATATAATTAAAGGTTATGAAGAAAAAGACGAACAGCGCATAGTTGATGCAGTTAGATGTGTTTTTGGAGTTTATTCATTGAGTGTGGGCAGAGAAATAAACACTTATGATGACAACGACAGTAATACAGACCAGATTTTAACTCGTATAACCGAAACAGCCAAATTGTTTTGCCCGCAAGATGAAACGACCTTTAAAGTTGAATGTAACCGCGCAGATAAACGTTTTCCATTAACATCTCCATTAATAGCAGCTGAAATAGGCGGAAAACTTATAGATTTATATAATAAATTAACTGTTGATTTATATCACCCTAAACACATAGTGTATGTAGATATTAGAGAAACGGGAAACACATTAATATATTCAGATATTATTCGAGCGGTAAACGGTATGCCTGTTGGCACAGGTGGAAAGGCAATTGCCTTGTTATCGGGCGGAATAGATAGTCCCGTGGCAATATATATGATGGCAAAAAGAGGAATGCTTATTAAAGCGCTACATTTTCATAGTTTTCCTTACACTTCAAATAAAGCTAAAGATAAAGTTGTTGAACTTGCTAAAATTGTTAACAAATATGCCTTACATTTAAAATTAGATGTTGTATCGGTAACCGAAATTCAAACGCAAATTCACGAGAAATGTCCTGAGGAAATGATGATAACAATTTTACGCAGATTTATGATGAAAATTGCGCAAATAATAGCAGAAAAAAATGGTTGTCAAGCAATTATAACAGGCGAAAGTTTAGGGCAAGTAGCAAGCCAAACAATTGAAAGTTTAACTGTTACTAACGCCGCTGTTTCATTGCCGATTTTACGTCCTTTAATTGCATTTGATAAAGATGAAATTGTAGAAGTTGCAAAGAAAATTGGAACATTTGAAACTTCAATTCAGCCATTTGAAGATTGTTGTACTGTTTTTTTACCTAAAAATCCAATTATTAAACCTAAATTACGCAACGTAGAACGCGCTGAAAAAGCGTTGGATATAGATGGACTTATTGCGCGCGCTTTAGAGTCGATTGAAACAATAACTATTGAATAAAAAAATAAGTTAAATCATTAAATGAGATAAATTGCAATAAACAATTTGCATTATAATACAAAAGGAGGAGTTTTTGAATGAAATACAAGAAAATTATCGTTATAGTATTTTGTACTTTATTAATTTTTGCTATAACAGTAGGAATGATATGGGATTATTCTGTTCAATTACAACAAACCTTAACAAACGAGACATACAAGACGCTTTCTAAAGTTTCAAAAGATTACAACAAAGTATTTTTAGAAAAAATTTCATATAATATAAAAATTATGCAAGTGCTTGCTGGCGGATTAGAAAGTATGCATAATCAAACTAAAACACAAATAATGTATGTTTTACAAAATGCAGTAGACGCTGGAGGCTTTACAAATGTTGTCGTATGCGATACCAACGGAAAAACTTGTGATAATGATGGCGTATCAATCAATGTTTCCGATCGTGATTACTTTCAACACGCTATGCGTAATGAAATAAATATTAGCGAACCATTAACATCATCTGTTGACGGGAAAGAATGTATTATTATAGCGCTTCCAATTTATAATCAAAAAAATCACGACATAATAGTCGGCGTAATTTTTGGAGTTTATCCATTAGCGACAGCAGGAGAACAGTTATTAGATTTTACTTATTACAGCGAAGGGTATGGCTTTATAATATCTCCTAATGGAACTATTATACTTTCAAGTGAACATACCGATAAACTTGCCGATGAAAAAAATATATTTACATTTTTTGAAAAAACAGAAATGATAAATTATTCTGTTGAAAAAATAAAAGAAATTATAAAAAATAACGATATAAAAATAGGCGAAAGCGAAAGTTTTACTTTTAATTACAAGGGAGAAAGACGTTTTGTTAGTTTTACGCCCTCTGAAGTTAATGATTGGTATACATTTAGCATTGCATCTGATACTCAAATGCTAAAGCAGGAAAAAGCTACAAAACAGATAGTATTAAGTTTGGTTTTAAAGCTAACAGTTGTCGGCATATTGTTATTAATATGGCTTATTGTAAGCAATAGACTTCAAAATAAAGAAATGGTTATCGCAAATCAAAAATATCAATCTCTGTTATCAAATATCAATGGCGGAATGCTTGTCGCAAAACACGCAACAAGCGCCGATAAAACAATCGCTACATATGTAAGCTCAGGTTTTACCGAGATGACAGGGTATACGTTAGAAGATATTACTAATACATACGGCGGGCGATATCTTGACGTATTATTTGAAGAAGATAGACAAGCTGCTTTCGATATTTATATGAAACAAACACAACTTGGAAACACATATCATATGCCCTATAGAATACGCAAAAAAGACGGCTCAATAATATGGATTATGGATAATGGATACCTTGTTAAAGATACCGATGGCTTGCATAATCATAGTATTATTACAGATATTACAATAATCAAGAATCAAGAAGAAGAACTTCGATTAAGCGAAAGCCGTTTTTCACTCGCTATTAATGCCTCAAGTGGAACACTGTTTGAGGTAGATTTAAAAAATAAAATATATACGCATTTTGAAAACGCCGAACGCATATTTGGAATAAGCGCTGAAAAACTTTTATCAGATACTTTTGCTTTTTCAAAGTTTCCTTTTGACGAATTTGTAGATATGACTACTAAATATTTTTTCCATCCCGACGATATACATCTTGCTAAAATTGGAATGGATAAATTAATCGAAAGTAAAACAGCAAGTTATGAAGCAAGAATACGTAGATTTGATAATAGTTATATTTGGGTTAAAATCGATTTAAGTTTAAACTTGGATGCGTTTAAAGCGCCCTCTCGATTGATTGGATTTATGTCAGATATTGACGATATAAAAAAACAAGCAGAAATATTGTCAAATGAAATTTTAATTGACCAAATGACAGGATTATACAATAAAGTAGCAATGGCGACGCTATCAAAAAAAATAATAGATGAATTTTCACACGAACGTCACGCTTTAATAGTTTTAGACGTCGACAACTTTAAAGGCATTAACGATACCCTCGGACACGCGTTTGGAGATTTGGTTTTAATCGAAGCTTGTACAAAATTAAAAGCTCTATTTGAATCCAAAGATATTGTTGGACGTGTTGGAGGCGATGAATTTGCTGTTTTAATGAAAAACATTCCTGATACAAGTTATGTTTTAAAAAAAGCGAATGAGTTAGCTGGGATATTTAGACAAACTTATGCAGGTGAAAATAACGAATATAAAATTTCGTGTAGTATGGGTATTATCATTATTGACTCAAACGCAGAAAATTATGAAATTTTATATCGCAAAGCGGACGCTGCCCTTTATCAAGCTAAACAACTTGGTAAAGATCGTTTTGTACTTTATTGCGAACGTGACGCTGCTAATTATCCAATTAAATGTAAAAGAACAAACAATGAAGATTTACAAAATTTGACTGCTTCAAATAGCATAGAATCGCATATTTTTGAATTGTTATATTCATCAAAAGACTTTAACGTTAGCATCAATATGGCTCTCGCTGCCATAGGTCGTCAATATCACGTAAGTAGGGTGGCAATTTTTGAAAATGATGATGACAATTACTTTACAAGTAATACCTATGAATGGTGTAACGATGGAATTAGCTCAGAAATAAAAAATTTGCAAAATGTAAAAATTTCATTGGGAACAGAATCAATATTAAACAGCTTCGACCAGAATGGATTACTCTATTGTAATGACGTTAGAGAACTTCCTCAATATCTTAAATCCATTTTGGATTCAAAAGGAGTTTTGTCTAATTTACAAATAATAATCTCTAACGATAAAAAAATATGCGGATTTATTGGATTTGATGAATGTACAGATTACAGAGCGTGGACATCGGATGAAATAGAAAAACTTTACTTTATATCAAAACTATTGAGCGTTTTTTTGTTTAAGAAAAAAGCTGAAGTTACTTTAATTGAAAATCTTCATACAAGACTAAAAATATTGGATATTTTGCCAGATTATATCTGCGTTGTAAATCCAGAAACGCACTCAATTGTTTATTCTAATAAAAAGATGCAAGAAATATTGCCAGATGCTCAAATTGATGCATTTTGCTTCAATACTTTGCGTGGAGGACAAGGTGTTCCTTGCCAAACTTGCCTTATTGAAAGAATTAAACGAGGCGATAAGGATAACTTAGAAATTATCAGCGAAGACAAAAAAATCCATTTAAAGATTAAAGCGCTTTCAATTAATTGGACAAATAATAAAGAAATGGTACTACTTTATGGTGCGATATAGAAAGATAGTAAAATATTATTGCAAAATCATATACTAATATATTATTATATTTAAATTTAATATATTAAATTAAATAAATATAAGCAAAAAACAAGTTGAATTAATTAATATCAACTTGTTTTTATATAATTTCATTATTAAATACATCTAAGCATTAGCAAATAAATAATAAAGTGTATTTATATTTTAAATAGTATTATAATATGGTGCGGATAACAGGACTTGAACCTGCACTGATTTAACTCAATTAGAACCTGAATCTAACGCGTCTGCCAATTTCGCCATATCCGCTAAATAAAGCCTTACAGGTAAAACCCGTAAGGCTTTTGGTGCGACAAATGGGACTTGAACCCATATGGGATTACCATGCGCCCCTTAAACGCACGCGTCTGCCGATTCCGCCACTGTCGCAATAACGATTATATTTTATACTACAATGAAAATAATGTCAAGCATTCTTTTACAATTAAAAATGATTTATTCTACTAAAATATCATATACACTTTGGTAAACTTGTGGAGCTTTTTCTTCCCATTTTTCATATATTTGTTTTGCTGTTTCTCTATCTGGAACAGTCATAATCATTTCTATCATTTGTTGTTCAGGTTCTGCTATTTTTAAAGTAACCTTGTATGTTCCGTCACGATTTTTACTATAATCTGAAAAATATTCTTGTTTTCTTTTAAACGCCATTCGCTGTTCTTTTACTCTTTTCGCTACATCTTCTCTTATAGAGGAGGGGAGTTTTGGAAAAAAGTGCGCTAAGCACAATCGTCCTTCAGGCGTTATGTTATAAAGTAAAAGTTCCTTTGTATGTACGTCCATCGGAGCGATAAATTGCGCTTTTACAAGTTCTTCTAATGCGATTTTACAATCGATATAGTTCAGCCAAGTATTAGACGATGTACAAAAATCATATATTGTGTTGTCAGAAAGAGCCATCTCCATCTTGTCAAAGACAAAAAGCAGAAGCAGCTTATGTTGCGTGTTATCAATTAATATTTTATTATTGGACGCAGTAATTGCAACTGTTGACATAAATTTTAAACTCCTAACACAATTCAAATCATTTACCTTTAAGGGTTTATCTATTATACTACAAAAAACAAAAGCAATCAATCTTTTAAAGCAATAATTCTAAAAATAAATTAAATAAAAATCCACTTGAATTTAATTATAATATGTGATATAATAAATAATAGATAATTTTAACATAATGTAAAATCATTATACTTTATTTTACGTATAAAAACAACTTTAATTATAAATGAAAAAATTGAAGATAACTGGAGATAAAATTATGATTACTCAGCTTAATAAGTTTACTGAAAGTATTGAAAATTTAATGGACAGCAAATTCATATTTGCCAACAAAGCTATATCCGAAGTACTTAAAGAAATAACAAAACTTGATATACTTACCGATGTTATTGCAAAAACATTGAAGTCTTTTACATATAGTTTAGAATACGAACGAGCTTGTATTCCAGTAGCTTCAAATAACGATAATCCTCGTGGTAAATTAGTTTTACCAATGGAAAATAATCGACTTTTTACTTTTGTTACCTGCTTACTTGTAGAATTTGATAATGGAAAACGTGACCCTTTTCAATTTTTTAATGAATTTTTCTACAATACTAATCAACAACAAAGCTTTAATAATTTCTGTAAGGAAGTGATTTTACCTTATAAACAAGCAGCTGAAAAAATAGCATCTTCGGAAGGAAAAGATTTATCAATTATTAATAGCGCTTCTGAATTTTTTATTTCGCATATTGATATTAATAGCAGCGATACATTAGAATTAAGAAGTTGCGCTGATAAATTGGACTCCATTAGAATTCGAGCTATCGGCGTAGAATTAGAAGAATTTAACGCATTACTTAATTCGTTTAAAAATGCAATTGAACTTAAAAATGCTCGGCTTATCGGACTTTTTTGGGTCGCTTGTAAATATGCTTATAGATTTTATCGAATTCAAGATAATAAAATTAAAGATATGACACAACTATTAGAGGATAAGAGGATTATATGAATTATAAATTTGCATTAATAGGACAAAACGTTAGTTTATCGCCATCGGCTTTTATTCATAACCGCTTATTTGAATTAAACAATACAAACGCATCGTACGACTTAATAAGTTTGCCAACTTTAAATTCAAAACATTACGAAGAAATCAATTCTTATTACGACGGTTTTAATGTTACCGCTCCATACAAACAAACAGTGCTAAAATACATTGCTAAAAAAGATGAAAATTTAAATTTCAACGCTATAAAC
>JAVVUQ010000005.1:15862-39640 GCA_036653075.1 Clostridia bacterium
AACACCGTAAAAAAGGGTATAGGCTACAACACGGATATCTATGGCGCTAACAAAGCTTTGACCGATTTTCAAGCTGATATGTATAATGAGATTCTCCTTATCGGAAACGGTGGCGTAGCTAAAGCTTTTATGGCGCTTTTTATAAAAAATAACGCTAATGTTACCATCGCTGTAAGAAATGAGGAAAAAGGCGCTGCTTTTATTAAAGAATTTCAATCCGCAAATTCAAGAATGATAAATCTTAATGACATAAATAAAAATTACGATTTAATTGTAAACGCTACTACCATTGGACAAATTAACGACACTAAATTAATTGATGATAGCGTTATCAAAAAAAGCGGTAAGATATTTGACGCAGTTTATTTTTCAAATAAAACAATTTTAGAAAAATCCGCCGATAAATATAAAATACCTTATTTAAATGGTTTATCTATGCTAATTTATCAAGCAGCGTACGCTCAACAAATTTGGATAAATCAACCATTATTAGATGACACAGTTTTAAAACAATTGATTTTAGATACTAAAAACTATTTGCGTAGTTAATATAGAATACTATTTCTCACATAGTACATAATCAAGTAGTATAATATGCGTAAAATACTTATTTATTTAAAAATAAAGAATAACTATGAGTAGCATAGTTAGGAGGAAATGATAGTGGTGAAATATATATATGAAAACAGAGTAGAACTTACTTGTTTTTTAGATAAAATTAAAGATAAAAAAATTGCGATAGTTTATGATATAAGGACAAATAAATTATTTAAAGAGTATATTGATGAGCTAATAATGCTGTCGTATTATGAGTTTGTTTTATTTGGCGCAGAAGCTCAAAAATCACTAACAGCTGTTGAGCAGTTGTATGAATATTTATCAAAAAACAATTTCAACAGAAATGATGTTATAATATCGGTAGGTGGTGGAATTGTTTCAGATATGTGCGGATTTGTTGCCATGACTTATCAAAGGGGAATGGATTATGTATCTATTCCGACTACGTTGCTTTCTATGATAGACGCTTCTATTGGCGGAAAAAATGGCGTAGATTTTGGTGGAATAAAAAATTGCATAGGTGGATTTTATGAGCCATTGATAGTTTATACAGATACCTATTTTTTAAACAAGTTACCGCTTGAGGAATATAAGAATGGAATTAGCGAATTAATCAAGTATGAAATGATATCAAAATTAGATATTTTAAGTAGTTGGATTGTAAATAAGACGCCCATGATAGATATAATAAAAAAGGCAAGTTTTTTAAAGCAGCAGTATATAGCGAATGATTTTAACGATAAAGGCGAGCGTAGAAAGCTTAATTTTGGACACACAATAGGACACGCAATTGAAGGATTGTCTGGATTTGATATTTCTCACGGTCAAGCTGTGGCGTATGGAATGTATATTGAATTTAATATTGGTAAAAAATTTGGCTATTTTAACGAGGAAAAATTTAACGAGTTATTAAAACTGTATAAAATGTTTGATATAGATATAAATATTGAAATTAAAAATATAAATAATATTGCTAAATATATTGAAAATGACAAAAAAGTTGATGGTGATAATATAAATTGTATATTTATTAATAATAATGGCGAAGCTCAAGTTGTAAATACTAATTTACAGAAATATTCGGAGACAGCGATTGAATGCATACGGAATATGAATTTATAAAAAGTAGATTTGAGGGAATCCCTGAATTTTTGCCCTCAAAATCATTTTTCCAAAGAATTGTATTATGTGAAGCCTATTATAAAGGCAGAATATCTTCCTCAAATTTTTTGTTGAAAAGTGTTGATATGATATTAGCCTATAACGTAGCTTTATCCATAACAAAAGGAGAAAATATTTTCTATTGTTTAGATGACGCTACTTTATTTCGTTTATTATTACCTATGCAACTTGCTAAAAAACGCAAAAGCGTATATATAATATCTAAACGTCTTTTTGAGCGTGGAAATAAAGAATACTTTGATTTATTAATTTGTCAAGGAGCTGAATTTTCTGTCGAAGAAAGGATTGATGGAAATTTATCTGTTATTGTATCGGGCTGTATTAAAAGCGGAATTTATGAAATAAGTTGCAACGTTTCTTCACAGTTTTTGAGCGGATTGCTTATGGCTTTACCATTATTGAAAGAAAAATCGACTATAAAGCTGATTTCGCAACTTTCATCAAGCGGATATGTAGATATTACGATAAATGTTTTACAAAATTACGGAATACATATTAATAAAAGCGATAGCGATTCTATTTATTATGTAGAACCATTTAATGATATTCTATTTAATAACTCAAATAGTAACATAATGGTAGAAAATGATTGGTCTACAAATGCTATGTGGTTAACAGCAGGCGCAATCAACGGCAATATTGAAGTTCAAAATCTAAATTTGCGAAGTATGCAGCCAGATAAGGCTATTGTAGATATTTTAACTCAAATGAACGTAAGTATAGAAATCAATGAAAATTGCATTAAAGTTAATGATAAAAATTTAATTAAACGTTTAGATTATGATTTCAATGAATGTCCCGATATTGCTTTGGCTGTCGCTTTATTATGCAGCTGCGCAGAAGGCGTAAGTTGCTTAAAAAATCTCAATAGATTACAATATAAAGAAAGTAATAGATTAAATGGAATTATTAATATGCTGAGCGCTTTAGATATTAAAACTACCTACGATAAAAATTGTTTATTTATTTACGGCGCGCCAAACAATCGGCAAATTTATAAAAAAACAATTCACAGTACAAACGATCATCGGCTTGCTATGATTGCAGCTATTGCGGGCACTAAATATGGAAATATATTACTTTCAAATCCAGCTTGTACGGAAAAAAGCTATATAGACTTTTATAAAGAATTTAAAAGACTTGGAGGTATATATAATGTCATCGGTTTGGGGTGAAAAATTAAAAATTTCTCTATTTGGAGAATCACACGGAACATATATAGGCGCTGTTTTAGACGGTTTTCCGTGCGGTTTTAGTATAGATTATGACACAATATGCGCATTTATGAATAGACGTAAACCATCGCAATTAGGTACAAAAAGACACGAAAACGACCAAATTCAAATTATAAGCGGTTTATACAATAATAAAACAGATGGCTCGCCTATAACTTTTCTTATAAAAAATACAGATGCTTGGAAAAATGAAAACGAATACTTAATAGCTCGTCCTTCGCACATTGATTTTGTTTCTTATAGTAAGTTTAATGGATATAATGATGTACGAGGCGCAGGACACCTTTCTGGACGATTAACAGCTGCCGTTACCGCTATCGGCGCGCTTTGTTATCAATATCTATTATCCAAAAACATAGTAGTGGGAGCGCATATTAAATCTATTTATAACATCATAGACGACAACTTTGACAACGTTAATGTCAATAGCGACATTTTAAATAATCTTAAATTGCAACAGTTACCGCTGTTAAATCATACAATATATAGTACTATTATAGACATAGTAAATCAAAATATGTTAGATAAAGATAACATAGGGGGCGTAATTGAATGCGCCGCTATAAATTTACCTTTGGGCTTAGGCGAACCATTTTTTTATGGATTAGATTCAATAATTGCTTCATTACTATTTAGTATACCTGCTGTTAAAAGCGTCGAATTTGGAAGTGAAGACATTGACAAACAAAAAGCAAGTGAAGTCAATGACCAATTTATCCAATTTGACAACAACATAAAAACGTCGACTAATAATAGCGGTGGTTTAAATGGCGGAATCTCTAACGGAATGCCATTGATTGTTAGGGTTGGATTTAAACCTGCTCCGACTATTTCAAGAATTCAAACGGGATTAAATTTAAAAACTATGCAAACAGAAGAAATTATAGCTAATACTCGCAATGATACTTGCATTGCGCTTAGAGCGTCGCCTATCGTTGAGTCTGCGGTTTCTATTGCATTAGTCGAAGCTATTTTACTTAATAAAAACATACAATAATAAATGAATAATTAAATTCATATAAAAACAATTTTGTAATTACCTTATTTATTGGTATTAATATGTATTAAATAGTATTAAATTTTAAAATATAGCATATAATTATTTGTATGTATATGTTTTCTATTAATATTGAGCAAAATAGACAGTGTTATCTTGAACACATCAAAAGACAAATGCTTTACGCTGTAAATACAGCGCGAGGCACTCAAAATATAGTAAATTGTGACGAGCGCAGTTTTTTAGAAATTTATGTTGATAATGAATATCGAGATAAAATTGAATTCGGACTTAAAAACAACATTGCCGAAGTTATTGCTTTAGGATTTAAGGCAGATTACTTATCGGAGAAATTAAAATTTACCGATGATAGCTTGTTAAATAGAACATTAGTCAATACTATGAGTATATTTGACAATGAAATTGATAAAAAGATGGCTTTAAATGGATTAAATGGGTTAGAAGCGCTTAGTTTAGACGGTTATTTTCAATTTAAACTGAAAGCATTAAAAAATAGATGGGATGAAATAATTAACGTTACGAACAAAAATGGTATGATTTCATATAATGATTATATAAAAATCGAATTTTTGCAATATCTTATGCAATCTATACCTACTTTAGTTAATTATGTTAGATTAGATATGACGTTGTATGGATTTGTACTTTATGATTCAACTAATAGAGAATTAAATACTATACCACTTATGAAGTGTTTTCCTATTGACAAGGAAGAAGAACTTTTATATAATTTGATTTGCTTATCGCCTAAGTCTGTTTGTATTACGGGAGATGATAATTGTTTAAGCGAGCAATTTGTTAATCTATTTAATTCGTTATTCAACGATGTAAAACCTGAAAATTATTAAAATTATTTTATCATAAAATTTATTGATTATTAAAACTTCAATGTTTATATAATTGTTATAAATTAACGTATTTTTAAATGATTAAAGATAATTTTATGGCTTTATATATTAAATTTGACATAATTAAAAAGGTTATAAAATAATAGTAAAAATATAGTTAAAACAGTTGACACGTATTTAAAAATAAGGTATGATATCGGGTATAGTTTAATTGCTTATTAGGACACGTTATGAAATTAACTTCATTTCAGAGAGCATCTGTTTGGTGAAAAGATGTATGAAAGATTTTATGATACCACCTAAATAGAATAGCACGAGAGGTAAATGCGATAGTTTTATAGTTAAGTGGCTGTGATATGCAGCAATTAAGGTGGAACCACGGAAATATTTTCGTCCTTATTCAATTTGAATAAGGATTTTTTTATATGCAGCCTTATTCATAGACAAATTTGGTTTAATTATTTTATTAATAATGAATTAAAAAAAGATTGCATAAAAACAAAAGGAGAATGTTTATGAATATAAAAGTTACATTACCAGATGGTAGTATTAGAGAATTTGAGAGTGGTATAAAACTTATTGATGTTATAAAGTCAATAAGCGAAGGTTTAGCGCGTAGTAGTTTATGCGCAAGCGTTAATGGTGTAATGAAAGGTCTTTGTGAAATAATTAACGAAGATTGTCAATTAAAGGTTTTCACGTTTAAAGATGCTGAAGGTCAAGAAGTTTATAGACATACTTGTAGTCACATACTTGCGCAAGCGGTTAAAAATATTTATCCAACAGCTAAATTAGCAATTGGTCCTGCTATTAAAAATGGTTTTTATTATGATTTTGATTTGACTTCGCCTATTACGATTGAATCATTTAAAACTATCGAGGCAGAGATGCATAAACTTATAAAAGAAGATTTGCCTATTGTGCGTCGTGAATTAACTAAAGCTGAAGCTTTTGATTTATTTAAAAACAGATCGGAAGAGTACAAATTAGAATTATTAGCGGCAATTGCCGAAAATGAAATTGTTTCGATTTACGAACAGGGTAATTACGTAGATTTATGCAGAGGGCCGCACTTAATGAGTACGGGCAGAATTAAGTCATTTAAATTAACAAGCATTGCAGGCGCGTATTGGCGTGGAGATAGCAAAAGCAAAATGCTAACTCGTGTGTATGGAACTTGCTTTGAAAAGAAATCAGATTTAGACGAATACTTGGAAAAATTAGAAGACGCTAAAAGACGTGATCATAATAAATTAGGTAGAGAATTAAATTATTTTATGACAAGCGATGTTATAGGTCAAGGATTGCCTCTATTGATGCCTAAGGGCGCTAAAACAGTGCAGATTTTACAGCGTTTCGTTGAAGATGAAGAAGAAAGAAGAGGATATCAATTTACAAAAACTCCATTAATGGCAAAAAATGACCTTTACAAAATTAGCGGACATTGGGATCACTACAAAGATGGAATGTTTATCATTGGCGATGAAAAAGTTGATGATGAAATATTAGCGCTACGACCTATGACATGTCCATTTCAATTTCAAATTTACAAAAATGGACTAAAAAGTTACAGAGATTTACCTGTAAGATTTAACGAAACAGCTACATTATTTAGAAATGAATCAAGCGGAGAAATGCACGGATTAATTAGAGTTCGTCAATTTACATTATCCGATGGACATATTATGTGCACAAGGGAACAGCTTGAACAAGAATTTAAAGGCGTTGTCGAATTGGGATTGTACTTCTTAAAATCAATCGGATTAGATAAAGACGTAACTTATAGATTCTCTCGCTGGGATCCAAATAATAGATCAAAATATATTGATAATCCTAAAGCGTGGGAAGATAGCGAGAATATGATGAAAGCCTTTTTGGATAAAATGGGCATTAACTATATTGAAGCTATCGGCGAAGCTGCTTTTTATGGACCAAAACTTGATATTCAAGCATACAATGTATACGGTAAAGAAGATACATTGGTTACTGCTCAATTAGACTTTGAATTGGCTGAAAGATTTGACATGACTTATATCGACGCAGATAATGTTAAGCGTAATCCATTCATTATTCATCGTAGTTCAATGGGTTGCTATGAACGAACATTGGCGTTACTTATTGAAAAATATAGCGGAGCATTGCCACTGTGGTACGCTCCATTACAAGTAAAAGTAATGAGTTTAACAGATAGGACTGCGCCAAATACAAACGAAATCGTTTCAACCTTAAGACAACTTGGAATACGCGCCGAAGCTGACAATAGAAGTGAAAAAATAGGTATGAAAATTAGAGACGCTCAACTTGATAAAGTTCCTTATATGCTTGTTGTTGGAGATAAAGACGTTGAAAACGGAGTTGTTTCGGTAAGAGATCGCAAAGATGGAGATATCGGGCAAATGTTATTAGAGGATTTTATCCAAAAAGTTTTAAAAGAAATAAAATCGCTAAAAGTAGATTAAGTTATATATTGCAATAATATACATTATTATAGAAAATGATATCTATATAGATTATTAAAAAGCATAAATTATTATAATAATCTTTTAAATTGATTAAAAATGACGATAAAAACAGTTGACGAGTAGCAGACAACGTGGTATAATAATAAGGCTAAGCAGAAGTCCGCTTCTCGCCAAACGAATATGTTTCTTTTGGCATTCCAATATTTACAATTGTATTATATAGGTGCGGATATTATGTCCGCACTTTTATTAATTTTAGGAGGTATACAACTATTAAAGAACTTCAAATTAACGGTCAAATAAGAGATAACGACGTGCGTTTGATTGATGGTGAAGGAAACCAAGTTGGAATTATTTCATCACGAGAAGCAAATAAAATGGCAGAAGAACAACAATTGGATTTAGTAAAAATTTCACCCAACGCTGTGCCGCCAGTTTGTAAAATTATGGATTATGGTAAATACCGTTACGAACAAATCAAAAAAGAGAAGGAAGCTCGAAAAAGCCAAAAAATAGTTGAACTCAAGGGAATAAGATTGTCTATGACAATCGATGATAATGACATTGAAACTAAAGCTAAAAGCGCAGCAAAGTTTTTGGCTGACGGAGACAAAGTAAAGGTTTCTCTTAGAATGAAAGGGCGTCAAACCACATACGCAAAAAGTGGTATAGAAGTAGTAAAACGGTTTGCAGAGATTTTGAAAGATGTTGCTATTGTGGAAAAACAACCATTAACAGAAGGTAGAAACATAATCATGATATTGGCGCCGATAAGCACTAAATAGATTTTAATTTTTGGAGGAAAATAAAATGCCAAAACAAAAGTCCCACAGCGGTTCTGCGAAACGCTTTACCGTAAAGAAGTCGGGAAAAGTAAAAAGATCCCAAATGGGTAAGAATCACATACTAACAAAAAAGACGACGAAACGCACACGTCATTTACGCGCGGGAGCTTATGTAGATAAAGTTCAAGCAGCTACTGTAAGACGTATGTTACCGTATTAATAGGAGGTTGATTAGTTATGAGAATTAAACGTGGTGTTAATGCGGTTAAAAAACGCAGGAAGATTTTAAAATTAGCAAAAGGTTATTTTGGACTGAAAAGTACTAATTATCGTATAGCTCGTCAAGCGGTTATGAAATCGGGCAACTATGCTTACGTAGGAAGAAGACTTAAAAAACGTGATTTTAGAAAGCTTTGGATTGCTCGTATAAATGCAGGCGCTCGCGCAAATGGAATGTCTTACAGCACATTTATGCACGGACTTAAAATAGCAAATATCGATTTAAATAGAAAGGTACTTGCAGATTTAGCTGTCAGCGATGCTCTATCGTTTGCCAAATTGGTTGAAACAGCAAAAGCTAATTTAAACTAATAGGATATAATGGAGCCTTCTGCATTGAAGGCTCTTTTTTATAATACAACTTAGATTATATCATTTTTTTAATAATTAAATAAATCGTCGAAAGTATCAAAGTAAAGGATATAGATGTTTATAACGTCAAGTAATAATAATTATTTAATAGCCAAAAAACTATTAGAAAAAAAATACCGAGATGAATTTAAGCTTTTTTTAATTGATGGAGAAAAGCTAATTTTTGATGCTCTAAAATGCAACGTGGAAATTACAAGTTGTTTTGTTGACATAAATAAAAAGACTAAATACAACAAAATTATCCAAAATATCGATAATGTTTACGAAATGGAAGAAAAAAACATAAAACAATTAACAACAGCAATTACGCCACAAGGTATTATTGCTATTTGTAAACTAAACGAATTTGAATTATCTGCGCCCATTGGAAAAGCACTAATATTAGAAAATATTCAAGACCCAAATAACATCGGAGCTATACTTAGAACTGCCGTTGCAGCTGATTATAAAGATGTATATTTATGCAATTGCGCAGATGTTTATTCATTGAAATGTATCCGAAGTGGTATGTCAGCGCAATTTTTGCTTAATCTGTACAATTGTTCGATAGATGAAGCCGTTAAAATTAATAATGACAATTTTATGTTGTGCGCAGATATGGAGGGCGAAGATGTATTTAATATTATCAATATTCCGAATAAACATACGATTGTATTAGGTAATGAAGGTCAAGGAGTAAGCAATTATTTAAGAAATGAATGTAAAAAAACAGTAAGCATTAAAATGCAAAATGGATTAAACAGCTTAAATGTGGCTGTTTCAGCAGGAATCATTATGTACG
This sequence comes from Clostridia bacterium, assembly GCA_036653075.1. Lineage (GTDB taxonomy): Bacteria > Bacillota > Clostridia > Christensenellales > CAG-314 > JAVVUQ01. The sequence goes on from JAVVUQ010000005.1 coordinate 25,383, forward strand.
CTCTTAGTAATAGAGCAAAAAATTAATAAAATATAATTAAAAAATTAATTAATGTAAATAAATTGAATTTACAATTAAATGTACCATAAAAAATTTAGTTTTAAAAAACAGTAAATTAATAAACCTAAAGGTTTAATCTAATTAATATAAAAATATGGAGGCGCAAAATGTCAGGACACAGTAAATGGGCCAATATAAAAAACAAAAAGGCAAAAGGCGATGCCAATAAAGCGAAAATTTTTACCAAATTAGGTAGAGAGATAGCGGTTGCGGTTAAATCAGGCGGAAGTGACCCGTCCACAAATAGTAAGCTATTTGACGCTATTGCCAATGCAAAGATGAACAATATGCCAAATGATAATATTGCAAGAGGCATTAAGAAAGCAGCTGGCGAATTAGGTGATATTAACTATGAAAACATATCATATGAGGGTTACGGAATAGCTGGTTCGGCTATAATAATTGAAACTTTGACGGATAATAAAAATAGAACAGCGGGAGATATACGTCATATATTCGATAAATATGGCGGAGCTATGGGAACAACTAATTGTGTATCCTATATGTTTGACAGAAAAGGCGTAATAGTTTGTGAACGTGAAGAAACTATGACTGAAGATAGCATTTTTGAACTTGTTTTAGAATCGGGAGCGGAAGACGTAAGCATTGAAGAAGATGTTTTTGAAGCTTATGTCGGACAAGGAGAAATATCAGCGATTAGAAATATTTTTGAAGAAAAAGGATTAACGCTTATATCTGCAGGAATGGAATGGATACCACAATCAACAATGACATTAGACGGAGATAATTTGATTAAATTTCAAAAGATGATTGATGCCTTTGAAGATAACGATGATGTTCAAAAAGTTTATCATAATGTTGATTTACCAATTGAATTAGACGAATAGAATAGGGGAATAATGTGATAATACTTGGATTTGACCCAGGACTTGCAACAATAGGTTATGGAGTAATTGAAGTTATTGATAAACGGACTAAAGCCATTGATTATGGAGTAATAACCACGCCCAAAGAAGAAAGTACTCCCGTAAGATTAGCGTTAATATTTAAAGCAGCTAATGAGTTAATTGATAAATATAAACCAGAAGAAATCGCAATGGAAGAATTATTTTTTAGCCAAAACATTACGACAGGCATTAATGTAGCTCAAGCAAGGGGAGTGTTAATCGTTTCAAGCATTAATAAATGTGGTTTACTGTTTGAATACACGCCATTACAAGTAAAAATGGCTTTGACCGGTTACGGTAGGGCGGATAAACAACAAATACAAGCTATGGTAAAGGCTTATTTAGGATTAGAAAAAATTCCAAAACCAGACGATGCAGCGGATGCCCTTGCGGTAGCATTGACTCATTCGCAATCTCGAAATATTAAAGGAAGAATGATGTGAGGTAAAACTTTATGATTAATTTTATATGTGGTGAAATTGTTGCCTTAACGGATAATTGCGTAATAATTAACAATAATGATATCGGCTATGAAATTATTGTTTCTAATAATACGTTAGTTGATTGTTCTAATATAGGCGAAAAGAAACAGCTTCATATACATATGCAAGTAAAAGAAGATTGTATCGCATTATATGGTTTTATAAACTACGATGAAAAACAAATGTTTTTAAAATTAATTAGCGTAGGCGGAATTGGACCTAAACTTGCAATGTCCATATTGTCAGGCATAAGCGTAAATGACTTAGCGATAGCGATTTTAAATAATGACACAGCAAGATTGCTAAAGATAAAAGGATTAGGAAAAAAAATAGCCGAAAGAGTTGTATTAGAACTAAAAGAAAAAGTATCGCCGATGAATGCGCTTCTTAATAGCATTGAATCGACCAATTCGCAAATAAATAGCGATACTTTAATTGGCATTGGAAGCGAAGCTGCAACGGTGTTAGCATCTTTAGGATTGAATAGAAATGAAGCGGTAAGACGCGTTAAAGCAGCTATAAATAGCGGTTGCAATACAGCGGAAGAAATTTTAAATTTTGCGCTTAAAAATAGAAATTAATTTAAAAACTTTAAAGACAATATTTGCCTTTAAAGTTTTTTGATTTATAGAAAACTATTATAAAACAATGAAATTCAATATTATATCTATATGAAAAAATTAATAAATTAACTCTAAATGACAGTTTTATAAAAATAAAAACAATTGATATTTTGAATAAAGAAAAGGATTTAAAGTTAAAATATAATTTATTGTATAAATATAGCAATAAGTTAGTGACAAAAAGCAAAAAATATATTACAATAGAAGTATTGATACGCTGAACAATCAACGTATACATATATTTGTCGCAATTTATTATTATAATTTGCGTAAAAGAAATAAAAACTAAACAAATGGAGGTAAGTATGAAGAAAAGATTTATTCTAAACATTGCAGCTATGATTGTTGTAGCGTTTATAATGATGCTTGTTTTACCAGGCACCACGATTTTTGCTAAAGCCGCAAGTACGGCTGAATTAGTTACGGATTTAGCGAATCTTACAGATGGTAACAGATATGTAATTGTTGCCGCAATGAATGGTAAGTATTACGCATTAAAAGGCGAAGCTTCAACAGAAGCAACAAAAGGGTTGGCTTATGAGGAAGTTAACTTGGTTAATTCTAAAATAGAAGGAGTTACTGACTCATCTATATGGACATTGAATTTAAATAGCGAAAATGTGGCAAACTTTAAATCAAACAGCGGTAATTTTTTAAATCATCCAAAAAGTTCTGAAATAAAACTTGACGCTACGGGAAGCGGTTGGAAGATTGAAAAATTTGAAACTGACAGATTTACAATTCAATCATCTGTTGAAAACACACGTTATTTGACATTTAGAGAATACACAAATAATTCTGGCAATCTTGTTAAAATATTCAAAGCATACAGCAACTCGAATTTAACTGCCGAAGGATATTGTGGATATCTTTATTTTTATAAAGTAACAGCTACGACAACTGATCCTGTTGTTGAAACATCTAAAATAGCTGATGTTAAAAAGATGGCAAAAGGGACAGAAAATATTAAAGTAGAAGGAATTGTAACATTCATTGATGGAAAGAATGTTTACATTGAAGATGAAACAGGCGCAATAGATTTATATATGAAATCTGCGCCATCAGTTAAGATTGGCGATAAAGTTGAAGCTATTGGTAAATTAGACGAATATAATTATTTGTTTGAATTGGTCAACATTGATCCAACTGACGCTAAAGTATTTAAAATTATTTCTTCAAATAATCCGTTACCTTTGAAAGAGATGACAATTGAAGAACTTATTAATGACGCTACCGTTAGAGATAATTTATGTGAAAGAGTTATTGTACGTGGCGTAAAATTAGGAAAGATTAATATTAAAGGTAGCACTGAAATTACACAAAATGGTTTTTCTATTAATATTTATAAAATGCCTGAATTAACAGGTATTAAAGAAAATGATATAATTGATTTTAAAGCCGTTCTTTCAATATTTAAAAAAAATAACGCTCCTCTTTCTCAATTGAGAATAGCGAACGCTACTGATGTTGTGATTGGAAAAGAAATTGTTGATCCTATTACAAATGAAATGTTTACTGAAAATGTTCTTAATATTGTTCAAGCAAATGCTGCGCAATTAGATACAGAAATTACAGTATTAGGACAAATTGTTTATCGTTATGGTAATTATGATAAAATAAATACTACAATTATTGAAGACGTCATAAACGGAAAAGTTGAAGCTATCCAAATATATGGCTCATTAGACGAATATAAAATAGGCGATATTATTACAGTAACAGGTAAAAGAGCCGCTTACGGCGAAGTACCTCAAATATCTAAAATTACCGCTACTGTAAAAGTAGCTACCGCTACTGCAATTGAACCGTTGGTGTTTGAGAATTTCACTGACGTGCTTGCATTAAAAACTGAATTATTATCAGAATATATCAAAATTAAAGATTTAACCTTAGGCGCTTATAACGACAAGGGAAACACTATGGTTACTGATAAAAATAATGTTACATATCCTATTTATCGTTCAGCAACATATCCTGTTGGAATTAAAGAGGGCGAAATAGTTGATTTAATAGCTTGTTGGTCAAAATATAAAGCAACTTATCAAATGAGAGTTGGCTTTAGCACAAACTTTATTCTCAAAGAAGACACGCAACCACCTGTTATTACAGTACCTGAAAATTTAACGGCTGAAGCTAATAAAGATTTTAATTTGGTTGTTGAAATAATCGATAACGTTAAAATTAAATATGCTAAGATTTCTTATATTGATGGCAATGAACTTAATAAAGAGATTGATTTAGTTTTAAACGAAATTACTGGAAAATTTGAATGTACTATACCAAGCGTTGATATTAGAAGCGGTATAACAAAGATTACCATCTCTATAACCGCATCTGACCTTGCTGGCAACGTTTCTAACGCAGAAGCCGTTATAGAAATTGTAGATTTACCAAGAATTATTTCTGTAACACCAGCTCCTAATACTGCTACAAATGCAGTAAAACGTCCTATTATATCTTGTGTTTATGAAAATGCTGGAAACAATCCTATATTTGAAATATTTATTGATAATATAAAAGTTGCTGATAGTGACACATTTACACCACAAACTGATATGATAGATGGAAAACATACTGTAAAAATAATTATTACACGTGAAGATAAAGCAACTTGTCAGTATGAATGGGTATTTACCATTGGCGAAGCTCAATATGGAATTTACTTTGGTCAATTACATTCGCATACAGCGCAATACTCAGACGGTTCTGGCACATTAAAACAAGCTTATGAACACGCAATGAATGCTCCAAACGTTGATTTCTTAGCTGTAACAGATCACTCAAATTATTTTGATACAAAAACAAACTTTGGCGATATGGGCGATCCAACTAAGGGAACAATGGGCGAAAATGGTCAAACGAAATGGCAGGAAGCTTTGGCAACTGCGGATTATTATGATTCACTTTCAAGCGATTTCGTAGCGTTATACGGATACGAAATGACATGGAGCGGACAATATGGACATATGAATACCTTTAATACCGAAGGTTTTGTAAGTCGTAATAATCCAACTTATACCGTAAAAGGCGGAGCAGGTTTAACCGCATATTATGATTTATTAAAACAATATCCAAATTCAATAAGTCAATTCAACCATCCAGGCACAACGTTTGGAACATTTGATGACTTTGCGCATTACGATGTTGGCGCAGATAAAATGATAACTATGATTGAAGTTGGAAATGGCGAAGGCGCAGTAGACGGAAAAGCTTATTGGCCAAGCTATGAATATTATACATTAGCGTTAGATAAAGGCTGGCATTTAGCTCCGACTAACAACCAAGATAACCACAAAGGTAATTGGGGCGATTCTAATACAGCTCGTTCTTGTGTTATAACTGATAATTTCACACGTGAAGGTATTTATCAAGCTATGCGTGATATGTCAATGTACGCAACAGAAGATAATGATTTAAGAATTAATTATTTCTTAAACGATCAAAAATTAGGTTCAATTATACCAGAAAAGCCTGAAAATGTTCATATTTACGCTAATTTAAGCGATGGAACAGAGGGCGAAAATGTTGGTAAGGTTTCTGTTATTGTAAATGGCGGAGTTGTTGCATATTCGCAAGAAATAAACGCTAATTCTGGAATTATTGATATAGAATTGCCTTGTAATTATTCATATTATTATTTACGAGTTGACCAAGCTGATGGTAATATTGCAGTTACAGCTCCTGTTTGGACTGGCGAAGTTACAAAGGTTGGTATTACAAGCGTAGAAAAAGATACAGCTATGGATGTTAAAGGCGAAGCTATCAACTTTACAACTAAATTATATAATTATGAAAATGCAGCGATGTCAATCGATAGAATCGAATATTCAGTTGATGGATTAGAATTAGCGGTTGAAAGCAATTTAGGCGTTTTAGATACAGGTAAAGAAAAAGCGTTTAATTTCCAATATACTCCAACAAAATTAGGCGCCCAAACGTTTACTACAACGGTATTTGCTACGTTAAATGGTGTTGGATATAAGTTTGTTTATAATTTCAAACTTGAAATATTAGATTCCGCAGAACTTATTAATATAGCGATTGACTATGGTCACAGCAATTTCTATGTAAGTGGAAACTATGCAAATAGCGATGCGGCGTTGATAGATTTGTTTGGTAAAAATGCAATTCGGTCGCATTACATTAAAGAAGATATTACATACGATGCAATAAAAGATATGAAAATGCTTATTTTAACCGTTCCATTTGTTGGATTCGGAACAGTAGGCGCAGAAAATCTTTATACGCCTTTAGAAATTGCCGCAATTAAACAATATGCTGATAACGGCGGAAACCTTATTGTTTGTTCAAAATCAGACAGAGGTAATCCAGAACAAGTAGAAGAACACGCAGACGTTATTTCAAATGGTATTCTTGAAGCTATCGGCGCAAAAGCTCGTATCGGCAATGGTATTATCGTAGATAATGTTGAAAAAGCTAACGAAGCTTATAGACTCAGCTTTACAAAAGAACTCAACTATAATTATAGCAATCCTTTTGTAAAAGATGTTTTGGAAACAACTAACAATAACTTTAGCTGCTACAATGGCGCTCCTGTTATTGCAAATGGCGCAGATATTGTGCTAAAAGGTTATTCTACAACGTGGGGAGCAAGTTACACTGAAAACTTTGGCGGCTCATCAAGTTATGTTCCTGATTACGCAAAAGACAAAGTCGTTGTTCCTATGGGCGACGTAGTCGTTATGACAAGCGAAACATTACCAGGCGGTGGATGGCTATTAACAAGTGGCGTTACCTTCTTCTCAACATTTGAAGTAAAAGTAGAGATTGAAAACGCAACTACATTACAAAATAGTAACTATCAAATAGTTATGAATATAATAGATATTTTAACTCCAGATCCTGTTATTACGGAAATTAAAAAGATTCACGAGGCAGAAGAAGGCGTAAAATTCACTGTGGAAGGTATTGTTACAAGCAATTCATCTGGATATGATAAAAATACAGCGTTCTTTGATTGCATATACATTCAAGATTCTACAGGCGGATTAAATCTATTCCCTGTTGACGGAAACTTTAAAATTGGACAAAAAGTGCGTGTAACTGGCGTTACATCAAGCTATAACGGCGAAAGACAATTAAAAGTTAGCAAAATAAATATCATTGACGAAACCGTTAACGCAATTAATCCACTTGAAATAGCAATTAAAGATGTTGATTTAAAAGATTATCTTGGAATGTTATTGAAAGTCAATGGCGTAGTTAGCAAACTTGTTTACTCCTCAGATGGCTCATTAGATACAATTTTTGTTAAAGATAATAATGGAAACGAAGTAAGAGTATTTATCGATGGTTACATTATGTCTGAATATAAAGGCTTAGAAGGACTTAAAGTAGGAGATAAAATTACAGCTATCGGTCTTAGATCAGTTACTGTTGATACTCAAAATCCTGAAAGCGGATATATCACACGTTTACGCGTACGTAATCGTTCTGAGATTACATTCACACAAGACAAGTTTTACAATATTACTACTGAAGTGAAAAATGGTGAAATTACTGTTAATCCTTCTAATAATATACTTATTAAAAATGGCGAAAGCGTAACAGTTAAGTTTACTATGGATAGAAAATATGTAGTTAAAAACTTAATAATCGATGGCAGAAATGTTGGCTCAGCAACCGAATGGACATTTGAAAATGTTAATGAGAACCATACTATCGTTGTTGAATGCGCTTTATACGATGAATCCATTACTCCTTCGTGTAAATCTACCGTAATTGGTAGCATTGGCGGAAATGGCTCAGGCTTTGCAATTATTGGATTGTTAGCAGTGCTTTCAGTTGCTTTAATTGTTCGCAATAAAAGAAAAGAATTTTAATTGAAATTTTAATTAATATTAAAAGATTAGGACTATGCTTATAAGCGCATAGTCCTTTTTTTATGTATTAATGTTAAACATTAATCAAAATATTGTTTTTTATAAAATTATATGAAATTTATATTAACTAACACTTTAAATTTATATTAATTAACCAAAATGAAATTTATTGCATATTATAGTTATACAAAAAAGTCTATGCTTTTACGCATTTAAAAATGAATCTAACGGAGGTTAAAATGAAACTATTTGGAACAGATGGCATAAGAGGAGTTTTCAACGAAACAATTAATTGTTCAACGGCATACAAGTTAGGTATATGTTTAGTTGAGTTATCCAAAGAAGAAGCGCCAATTATAATCATAGGGAGAGACACTCGTTTAAGCGGTGGAAAACTTTTATCTGCTTTGGCAACAGGAATAATTGAAAAAGGCGGAAAACCAATTAATATTGGAATCCTTCCAACTAACGCTGTTTCATATTTTGTTAGAATTACAAACGCCGCTTATGGCGTAATGGTTTCAGCAAGTCATAATCCTCCTCAATACAATGGATTAAAAGTATTTGATAAATATGGGATTAAAATATGCGCAGAAAAAGAAAAGCTTATTGAAGATATGTTTATACAAGATATAATATATATTGACCCTATTTTAGACTTACCATATATTAAAAATGCTCAAAATATGTATATTAGATATCTATTAAAACATATTGGAATATTAAGTAATGTTTCTGTAACTTTAGATTGTTGCTTTGGTAGCGCATCGTATACAGCGCCTAAAGCGTTTGAAAGCATAGGCGCCTTAGTAATAAAAATAAACAACGAATATAACGGCGCTTATATAAATAAAAATTGCGGCGCAACTGTCACAGAATGTATGCTGACAGAACAAAAACATTATAAAACCGACTTGGCTTTTTCCTTCGATGGCGACGCAGATAGGTTAGCTGTCTATGAAAACGGGGAAATAATAGAACCTAACTATGTATTCTATGTAATCGCTAAATATATGCAAGAAATAGGAGAACTAAAAGGAAAAGCTGTTGGAACTATTTTAACTAATGAAGGATTAGAACTTTCGTTAAATAAAATAGGAATTGAATTATTTAGAAGCGAAGTGGGCGATGCAAATGTATTTAGACTAATGGTAAAAAAAGGAACTGTTTTTGGCGGAGAAGATAGCGGACATTATATGCTGACTAAATACACATTAACAAGTGACGCAATTTTAAATGCTTTATTCATAACAAAAATTCACAATGAAAAAGGAAGCATTAAAGATTATGGAAAAGAATTAACTCTATTTCCATCTTGCAATTTAAGTATACCTTGGTTTGATGAGGACAATGAAAGAATTGAAAGGATTAAAAAGGCGGTTAAATTAAAATATCCAACTATTAGAACAATAATACGTAAAAGTGGAACTGAACCAAAACTAAGAATTTTAGCGGAAAGTAGTAGTACAGATTTATCATCAATTTGTTCATCAATTGCAGATTTATGCGAGGAGATTAAATAATGTGCGGAATTTTTGGTTATATTGGTAAATCAAACGCTGCCGAAATTATTATTCAAGGCCTAAAGAATCTTGAATATAGAGGTTATGACTCCGCAGGAATGGCAGTAACTAACAATAAACAGATATTTCATATCAAACAAATAGGTAAAGTTGAAGATTTAGAAAATATATATCAACACCTACCTAAAGAAAAAAAATTAAAGTATATATCACATTGCGGTATTGGACATACACGCTGGGCTACGCACGGAAAAGTTACGCTTGAAAATTGTCATCCTCATCTTTCCTTTGATAACGCTATCGCAATCGTTCATAACGGAACTATTGAAAATTATATTGAACTTAAAAAATTTATTCTCTGTAACGGCATTAACGTTACAGGGGATACAGACAGCGAAATAATTGCGCATTTAATAGCGTTAAATTATAAAAATTCTCTGTATAATGCAGTAGTTAAAACAATAACATTACTCAAAGGCTCATTTGCTTTTGCTGTTATATCTAAATATAATCCAAATACAATAATAGTAGCAAAACATAACTCGCCTTTAGTTATTGGCTGTAATAAAGAGGGATTTTATATCTCCAGCGATATCCCTGCATTAAATTCAATATGCTCCGAAATATACATAATGGCTGAAAACGAAATTGCAAAAATAACTAATAAAAAATTGATGTTTTATTTAAATAATAAAATAATCGTTAAAAATCCTATAAATGTAACTGCTGAAAAACAAGAAAACTCTTACAATGGATTTTCTTGCTTTATGGATAAAGAAATAAATGATATTCCAAACGCTATAATAAATACATATAATGATATCAATAACAAAAAAGATTTATTATACAAAATTTCTTTGTCTATTGAAAAATCATCACGTATAATTTTTGTTGGATGCGGAACAGCTTTTCACGCCGCCTTAGCATCATCATATATTTACGAAAATCATTTAAAAAAAGCTTGCAGAAGCGTATTAGCAAGCGAATTCTTGTATAGTCCACCGTATATTGATAATCAAACTGTTTGTTTCTTTATTAGTCAAAGCGGCGAAACCGCCGATACGCTGAACGCTTTAAAATACGCAAAATCACAAAATGCTTTAACAATAGCGATAACAAACGTAAAAAATAGCAGCATAACCTTTATTTCCGATATTAATGTCTATATAAACGCCGGTCGAGAAATCGCCGTAGCTTCAACTAAAGCGTATAACGCTCAAATTACAGCGATGTTATTAATACTTCGATTTATCTTACGTAATGATGCTGATTTTATAGATAAATCAAAAAAATATAGTACTATTACAGACATAGTACTCTATATTAGACAAATACTGTCCAATAAACATACAATTAAAGAGATTGCAAAGTCATTAAAGCAAGATGAAAATCTATTTTTTATTGGACGAGGATTAGATTATGTAACCGCAAGAGAAGGCGCTTTAAAGCTTAAAGAAATAGCTTATATTCATTGTGAAGCGTTAGCAGCAGGAGAGTTGAAACACGGTACATTGGCGTTAATAACAAAAGGGGTTAAAATTATAACAATTATTACAAATGAGCTTATTAAAGATAAAATGAAATTAGCTATCGCTGAAACCAAAGCAAGAGGAGCGGAAATAATCGCAATTACTCCATTTGAAGAATTTAGAGATATTGTTGATAAAATAGTTTTATTGCCTATGGCAGATTACGAATCAATGCCTATTATATCTATAATTCCTTTGCAATTATTAGCCTTATATACTTGCGAAAAATTAGGGTATTTTCCTGATAAGCCACGTAACTTAGCAAAATCTGTAACTGTGGAATAAAAAAATAAGAAAATAAAATAGATTATTTTAGCGTTATATTATTAGGCAAATTAATAAGGGGTAAAATTCTTTTTTTTGTTAAATAGTAAAATGGAACGCCAATAAGATATAGGATAACTGCTTGTGACAAAGCGGTAGTAAGTACATTAATAATATAAATAGCGTTAGCGCTATTAAACAGCCACAATATGGGCAAAAAGAAAGCGTTTAGTAAAATAGGCGGTAAGGCGGCTAATTTAGGGTCTTTAATTTTTGATGTTAAAATGCCAGCAATGAATGTTATTATCGTACCAAAAATCATATCCCAAATACCATATGGCGACATTATATTTGAAATTAAACAACCTATACTTAAGCCTATATAACTTGACGGAATCAAGCAGGGTAAAATAGTTAAAGCTTCGCCAAGTCGTAGTTGAATTGGTCCAAAAGCAATTGTTTGAGTAAAAACTGTTAAGACAAAGTATAACGACGCTATGGTTGCGTTGATGCAAATTAGTTTGATAGTTGTTTTTTTCATATATACATCTCTTATTTTTAATAAATATATTTTATTTTTTAATAAATAATTTTATATTAGGTATTATATTGCCGAATTTAAGTATAATAACATAATATTAAAATAAAAGCAAGCGCAAACATCGAATATCGAATTTGCGCTTAGCATTTATGAAAATTTACTTTAAACTTGATAAATTTAGATAATATACACAATAAAATGTAGTATATAATAAATGTTTAGTTCAATTTTCAGAAAATAAAATGATAAATATTATTCGTAATTATAAACTTAAGCATTTAAGTTATAAACTTTAATAATTTCTGTAATTACTATTATCCTTATTACTGTAACGATTATAATTCTCACGTTTATCACGTCTTTGGTTGTGAGCATCTCTTTGATTATGATGTCCATAAGTTTCGTGGCGTTCGCCGCTATTACTGCCTGTTACGTTTTTACGTTCATTGACAGCGCCCATTGTTGATAGATAGACAATCATCCATAATGAAGCGACGCCTACAACTATATAAATAATTGTAGCTATTACATTTGAGCCGCCTACAATCCATTCAACAAAATTAAAATTAAAAATTCCAATAGACATCCAATTTAATGAAGCTATTATCATTAGAATAACTGATATCCAAGTAAATGTTTTGCGTACCATATAATTCTCCTTTTAGTTCGCATTTAGCGATTATAATAATATTGTTAGTCAGTAGCTCATAATTTATACATTCAATGTAATATTAATTTACAAAGCTTTAGCTTTATGTTATAATAATTGATATATGTGTAAAATTAAACGCTAATAAAACCTTATAATATAATCATTGTATGATTTATTAGGTAATGATTAATTTTAATTATATCATAGTAACTTGTTACAGCATTATTATATATTTATTATAAAAATAAAGGATAGTTAAATGATAGATTTTCAAATTGTAAGAGTTAAAAGTTACAATCAAACGGAAGTAGATAATGGAATAGACACTCTTTTAAAATTACTTGGCGGAATTGAAAAATACATTAAACCTAATATGAAGGTTTTTATTAAAGCTAATCTTGTGCGTGAAATGACTCCAGATAAAGCTGCGACAACGCATCCCGCTATAATTGAAGCGTTATGTAAAAAGATTAAAGAAATAGGCGCTCAAGTTATAGTAGGCGATAGTAGTAGCGGCGTTTATAATTTAGCGTATATGACTGCTATATATAAAACCACGGGTATGGATATTGCTTGCAAAAATAGCGGCGCATTATTAAACGAAGATTTTTCTTCAAGTGTTATATTTAATGAAAATAGCGCTGTTTTAAAGAACGCTCAATTAACGAATTCGTTTTTAACTGCTGATGTCGTAATAAATGTATGCAAATTAAAAACTCACGGACTTACTGGTTATAGCGGCGCTGTAAAAAATTTGTATGGATTAATTCCAGGTTTAGTTAAAATCGAAATGCATAGTAAATTTAATACATTAGACACTTTTTGCAATTGTCTTGTAGATATTGAACGTATCGCCTCAGAAAAAATCAAACTTCACATAATTGATGGCATTATTGGAATGGATGGCAATGGGCCAACAAATGGCGCGCCAAAAAAAATGGATGTGTTAATAGCGTCATCAAATGCTTACTACGCTGATATGGCAGCAATTTCTTTATTTGGAGATCCGCTTGAGAATCCAATAATACAGACAGCTATTAATAGAGAAATTATAACAGAACAAAAAGAAGAAATATTAGCGTTAAGAGAAGATTTAAAAGAATATGCAGCTTTAGATTTTAATGCAATAGATGTTAAATTAGCGACATCGGGATTTAAAGATATGCCAAAATTTATAAAAGCATTATTTAGAAGTAGCATGAGTCGCAAAGTAAGTATTAACAAAAAAATATGCGTAGGCTGTGGAAAATGCAAACTTCATTGTCCAGGGAAAGCTATTGAAATTAAAAATAAAAAAGCTCATATAAATCAAAACAAATGTATTCGTTGTTATTGTTGTCAAGAACTTTGCCCAAAAAATGCAGTAAAATACAATAAACCGATATTATATGGAATAGTGCATAAGTTATCTGAAAGAAAAAATTGACATTGTAAAGTTAATGTGGTATAATTATAAAGTTATGTGTACGGCAGGCGATAATCTTGACCGTCAAGGAGGATGTAATGGCAGACGTTTTTTTAACCGAAAAAGGTAAAATCGAATTAGAAGAAAAATTAGCTTTTTTGAAATCAATTCGTAGAGCAGAAGTTAGCGAAAAAATTAAGGAAGCGCGCGGATTTGGTGATTTATCAGAAAACGCTGAATATGACGCAGCAAAAGAAGAACAAGCTACTGTCGAAGGTGAAATTTTAGAACTTGAAACTAAACTTAGAACAGCGAGAATTATTGAAGATGTAACTGATTTACGAACAGCGACAATTGGATGTTATGTTACATTAAAAAGAATAGATACTGGCGTTAAAACTGAATATCAAATTGTAGGCACTACTGAA
>JAVVUQ010000006.1:0-38536 GCA_036653075.1 Clostridia bacterium
ATATCATTATTTATAATATCATTATTTATAATATCATTATTTATAATATATAATTATTTATACTTTCATTATTTATACTTTCATTATTTATACTATCATTTTTTATAATATCATTAATTGTAATATTTCTATTACAGCTATATCATTATATATAATCTTTATTATTTAATAATATTTATTATTTATAATATTTTTTATTTAATAATATTTATTATTTATAAGATATCTAAGTATCAAGTTTTTTAAAAATCGCAGTTATATTTAGTGTTGTTTTAAGTTTTACTTACTTTTGATTTTTGGCATTTTTTCTTATTTATTAAAATTTATTATTTCTTTTCTCAGATGAAAAAGCATTATCAAAAATAGCGCTGATTCTATTTCTTTCTTTAAAGGAATCTTGCGGAGTATATTTTATATAATCGTTTACCGTGCGTTGCATATTTCTCATTTCTTCAGCGCTTGGAGTATAGTGATTCATAGCATTTTCAATCACTTCATCAAGATTGGAGAGATTTATGGCATTTTCAATCACTTCATCAAGGTTTTCAAGATTAACATTAAAATTATTGTATTTGAAATTCAAATCAATATTTGAGATTTTTTTTATGATTTTTAATTTATCATTTAACGCATCATCAATTTTACTTCCTAAATTTTTCAAATTGATATTAAATTCTCTACTGTTTTTTTTCATTTCTCATCACCTTTTTATAATTGTTTTTTGCATTTTAACAATTTTTATATAAATTATATTTTATAATTATAATATCGCATATTTTTTTCTATTTGTTTTTATAATCCCTATTAAAAAAATTCAAATCAAACTTCATATAATGTTCTATTTTCCTGATAAAAATAGGGATTAATCTCATTTTAAGCAACGTACTAAACTGTATGTTGTATAGGAATATTGATTAGTAGTGGTATATTCGTCGACTATTTCCACTCTATCTGACCATACCTTTTTTACATCTTCTTTATTTAAGTAATTAATTATTGGTTGCTCATAGTTAAAGTTATTTAATTCTAATTCTAATTCTAAATTTTTCATATTCTTTTCCTCCATTATTTAATATTTAATATTTAATTCGTTTTTTACATCAATGTCTTTTACATCAATGTTTTTTTACAACAAATAACGATCTGCAATTGCAGCGGTTATATAATCATATTTTGCATTTGCCGTATAATCATCGATGATTTCTGCTTTATCTTCCCACATTTTTTTTGAATAATCTTTCTTTGGAAGATTCGGTACTAATTGTTCATAATCAATTCTATCTGACACTAAGTTTTTCATATATTTTTCTCCTTTTTATTTATTATTAATATTTTTATTGTTCTTATTGTTTTTATTGTTTTATAATAATTTTATATTTTTATATTTTAAACGCCATCTTTTACTGTTATGCCTTCGCTTTGTAGCGCTTGCGCAAATCTTGAGCGAGCCGATGATAATCGAGTTCTTGCTGTTGAATCGCCTACGCCAATAATTTTGCCTATTTCATCGCTTGTAAATCCTGCGTTTTTAAGTATTAAAATTTCTTTATCTGCTTTTGACAAACTATTTAAAGCATTATTGATAGTTATTGTTTGTAAGCTTTTTTCATCGTTTTGTGTTGTTACCGCAGTTGTTTCAAAAAGTTCTTCCGTTACAGGCGCTGTCATTGTGCTTCTGAGGTAATCATTTTTGATGTTTACTGTAATTTTGAAAATCCAAGCGCGCCACGAACTTGGCACAAAGTAATGATTGTTCGATAAATGACGATATAGTTTTATGAAAACTTGTTGTGTTAAGTCTTCAGCGATATCTCGGTTAAAGCACACACAAAAATAGCTGTATACGCTTTTCATATATTCTTCATATAAACTTTCAAATAATTCTTTCATTGTTTTCTCAACTTTTGTTCTTATAATAGCTATTACTATGAACTCACCATTCAATTTAATATTAAATCGAATTTATTTAATTAGTAGATTTCAGGATTTATTAATCATTTCAATATCTAATTTATAGTATTAAGTAAAATCAAAGCCTATTTTTAAATTTAGTCTATTTCGTCTACTTCTACTTTATTGCCAAATATCGCAACGTTTGAGATATAACCAGCCAATTTTATGGAACAAACAATTTTGTTCATCGCAACTAATATAACCTTAGTTTTTTCTATTTCATCAACAGTTACACGTGATTCAATTTGTATTTTATTCCCTGCTACGATAACTGTTTTTGGCTTTATATAATCTAAAAACCTTTCGCTTATACATACTTTATTGTCATAAGACAACATTCTTTCAGCATCAATGTAATAACGCTTTCCGTTTATAATTGGAAACTCTAACGCTGTATTTCCTTTCATAGATTCTTGTAGTAACAACATACCATTCATTATTACAATGCCTTTTGTCGTTGGTTTAACGTCTTTTATAAAACAAACGCCGTTAACGCATACCACTGTGCATTGATCCTTAAAGTCATCATCTGTCAATTCTGTAATTCCGTTAAAGACTTTTATTTTATCATCTTTGTCTAATTCTATTGTCGCAGCTACTTCTTCCATTGGTATTTGGCGCAATGCTTGAAATAATTCTTCATCGCACTCTTTTGGAAATACAACTAATGCGACGTCTTCTATTATTCTAATATTTGCAGCCTCGCTAACGCTTCTAACTTTTCTTAAATCATAATATGGTAAATCTCTTATCTCTGTCATTTTTCTATTCTCCTTTATAAATGTTATTTATTTTTAAAGTAACTCATTCATTTTGTTTGTTAACCTTTACACTTATAAAGACGTATGCTCTTTTGATTCTGTCCGATTTTTATAAAATATTTTTTAATAAAGTTTTTTTGCGCGCAATACGCATTATGCAATTTCTTTTTTTTGTCAATAATTCAATTTTTATCTTTGCTCTTTTTGTTATGAATTATCCTATTTATAATTGCATATATAATATCTTTATATACGCATCTATAATTATCGTTATACTACGCATCTTTAATTATTAAAAAAGCGCAAATAAAATACACCTAAATAACACTATAAATAATAGCGTGATTTGGGTGTATAAAAGCTTAATTATGTTATCATAACATCACAGTTGTTATATGTTAATACATACAAGGTAATGTCACTAATATATAAAATTCACTAACTCAATGGTTAAAATTATTGAAGTTCTACTACTGCGCCTGCTGCTTTAAGCTTTTCAGCGATTTGTTCAGCAAATTCTTTAGGTTGAGCTTCTTTAACTGTGCTTGGAACTTTATCTACAATTGCTTTAGCTTCGATAAGTCCTAACGCTGTAATTTCACGAATAGCCTTGATAACGCTAATCTTGTTGGGTCCAACTTCTTTCAATACTACGTTGAATTCTGTCTTTTCTTCAACAACTGGAGCTGCTACGCCACCCTCTGCCGCTACTACTGTAGCTGCCGCTGCGGAAACGCCAAATTCGGTTTCCAATGCTTTAACTAATTCATTTAATTCTAAAACGGTTAAGGTTTTTACCTCTTCCACAAACTTCTTGATGTCTGCCATTATTTTATTCTCCTTATGATAATTTCGATATTAATTATGTTATTTTACCTTTACAAATATCTTCCAAACGGTCATATTTGTTTTTTGTTATATTTAAAATTTCCTACTAAGCTTCTACTGGAGCTGACGCTTTTTGCGCTGCTTGGTCAATAACAACTGCTAAGTTGCGTATCGGCGCTTGTAATACATTGCATAGCATTGACAATAATGTGATTTTGCTTGGTACTTTTGATAACGCTTTCATTGTGGTTTCATTGCAAAATGATTTGTCTACTAATCCACATTTAATTGACATCTTGTTAAGTCTTGTAATAGCGTCGTTTGCAACCTTTATCGGTAAAATTGAATCGCTATATCCAAACGCTATCGCTGTTGGTCCTTGTAACAATTCGTCAAATTCGGTATATCCAAGTTCGTTTAACGCAATTCTTACCATTGTGTTTTTAACAACTTTATATTCGATTCCGTTTTCTCTAAACTCTTTTCTTAAAGCTGTATCTAACTCAACTGTTAATCCACGATAGTCTATTACAACCATTGATGCGCATTTTTCTATTTTAGCTTTAATATCTTCGATTACTATCTCTTTCTGTTTTTTAATTTCGTTCACGATTATTCCTCCTTTATATATTTTTGTCCTTTTCGACTATTATATAAAATGCCCTTATACCAAATAGTACAAGGGCGCTTGTTACACACTTTGTACCTCGGCAAGATTTATTGTGACTTGCTGTCTACGGAACAGGGGCTTTTATTTAATTATAAATACATACCAATAGCTTTGCTTTTCTTTCAATTAACTTAATTATTAACCTTTATAGTTAATCCTAAGTCCAGGTCCCATTGTAGCGCTAATTGATACGCTCTTAATATATGTGCCTTTTGATGCCGCTGGTTTTGCTTTTACAATAGCGTCCATCAAAACTCTAAAGTTTTCAGCAAGCTTATCTTGTCCGAAACTCTTTTTACCAAATATAACGTGGCATATCGCTGTTTTATCTACACGATATTCAACTTTACCTGATTTAACGTCGTTAATCGCTTTAGCTACGTCCATAGTAACTGTTCCGCTCTTTGGGTTAGGCATTAATCCTTTTGGACCTAACGCTTTACCAATTCTTCCTACGAGTCCCATCATATCTGGTGTCGTAATACATACGTCAAATCCAAACCAGTTGGTATCTTTAATCTTTGCTATCATATCTTCTGCGCCAACAAAATCTGCGCCCGCTTTTACCGCTTCATCTGCTTTAGCGCCTTTAGCGATTACTAATACTCTAACAGTTTTACCCGTTCCATTTGGAAGTACCACTACGCCTCTAACTTGTTGGTCAGCGTGTCTTGGATCTACGCCTAATCTTATATGGATTTCCATAGTTTCGTCAAACTTAGCTTTCGCCGTTTCAAGTGCTAACTTTATCGCTTCGTCCGTTTCATATTGTTTGGACCTTTCATAAAGTTTAAGAGAATCATTATAATTTTTTCCGTGTTTCATATTTGCCTCCTAACCCTCTACTACTACGCCCATACTTCTACAAGTACCGGCTACCATCGAACAAGCAGCTTCTACGCTTGCCGCATTTAAGTCAACCATTTTCAATTTTGCAATTTCTTCAATTTGCGCTTTTGTAATTTTAGCTACCTTATCCTTATTAGGACGAGCTGATGCTGCCTCTATCTTGCAAGCCTTTTTAATAAGCACTGAAGCTGGCGGCGTCTTTAAAATAAACGTGAATGAACGATCTTGATAAACCGTAACTATTACAGGTATAATTAATCCTGCTTTATCGCTTGTCTTTGCGTTAAACTCCTTAGTAAAACTCGGAATATTAATTCCGTGTGGACCTAACGCGCTTCCTACCGGTGGCGCTGGAGTAGCTTTTCCGGCAGGCAACTGTAACTTTACAATTGCTGTAATCTTCTTTGCCATAATTTCCTCCAAATCTGTGGTATTGCGGGAATTAAATATTTTTCCCTTCCACTTTGCAACTAAATAAGTCATACATTTTTACTAACTTCATAATAAAATGTACGCTATTAACTGCCATATATAAAAACGCTTTTTCATAACAAACATTTTCTTTGCTTGCTATAATTAACGCTATTACCAATATTATTTCCTAACTCAACTTAACAATCTTTTCATAATAAATATATTGATTTTTAAATATAGTTTAAATCAAATTTATATAATAACTACTATTTCCATTAATTTATTATATTTGCCAACCAAATATTTTTATACCAAATTGCCAATAGATTCTATTTGTATAAAGTCCATATCAACATTTGTTTCCCTTCCGAAAAACAATAGAGCCACGTTAACTTTTTGATGTTCTTTATCGATAGTCTTTATTTCACCTACCATTCCCTCAAAAGGCCCCGATACAACTTTAACTTTGTCGCCAACAACCATAGTGAAATTGGTTACTTTTGTTTCTAAATGCAAACGCTTCACTTCTTCAGCCGATAAAGGCCACGCTTTACCACTTGGTCCAACAAATCCAGTCACACCTCGAGTATTGGTCAATAAAAACCATATCTGCGACGAATACACTAACTTTACATACACATAACAAGGGAATATCTTATTCTCAATCACTCGCTGCTTACCATTCTTTTCTTCGATAATCTGCTCGGTTGGAATAACAATATCAGTAATTATATCCTGTAAATTATTGTTTTCAGCCATTTGCTCTAAATTGGCTTTTACTATATTTTCATATCCTGCATATGTATGCAGTAGATACCATTTTGCTTCTTCGCTCATCATTTCGTCCCGACTAATAATTGGAAAAGTCCCAATAAACCAGCATCCATTGCGCTTACAACAATTGTAAATAACAATACTACCAACAAAACAACTCCCGTATTCTTTATAACTTCAGGGAATGTAGGCCAAGACACTTTCTTGAACTCAGACCAACTACGCTTGAGCCACGCTCCCATACGCTTAAATATATTAGGTTTCTTTTCTTCAACTGAATTTGCCATATTTACCCATCCTTATTCGTTTTTCAACGACAGTATATGCTATTTCGCCTCTTTATGAACTGTATGCTTTTTGCAGAAAGGACAATATTTCTTTAATTCTAACCTGTCTACTGTGTTTTTCTTGTTCTTCATATTATCATAATTACGTTGCTTACATTCTGAACACGCCAACGTAATCTTGACACGAGAACCTTTTGCGTTTGCCATTATTGTTACCTCCGTTTGCTGTGCCAAAGCGCAACAAAAAAATTACACTCCCACAAGAGTGCTTATATATATTACCATAAGCTACTCCCTCTGTCAAGCAATTTAATTAAATAAATTTAATAATTTATATATTTTTATGCTTATTTAACATTTATTTTCCGTTTATTGCCGATTCAAACCGAGCGATTGACTTCGACGTTCCAAATATAGTAATTAAATCGCCCTCTGTAATAATATCAGCGCCTTTCGCCACTATGTTTTTACCGTTTCTACTAATAAGCAAAATATTAACATCGTATTTGTTTCTTAAATCCATATCCACAATACTTTGGCTCGAACTTCTCTTAGCGACTATCTGCGCCGTACAGTAATCTCCAACTAATTTATAATAATCTACTATCGTTGTACTCGCTACCTTCATTGCCAAACTTTTACCCGCTAACTTTTGTGGCGATATAATATCCGTCGCTCCCAACCTAAGTATAATATTATTAAAATATTCGTCGTCTACTCGAACGGTAAGATTGTTTATTCCTATCTCTTTTACTATAACCGTAGTCAATACAGTATCGTGCATATTTGAACCAAACGCTATTATTACGTGGTCTACCTCTTTTATCCCCGCTTCAACAAGCGCCTCTTGATCAGTACTATCACATATTACTGCGCTCGTCGCATATTCCGCCGCTTTCGCCACGTGTTCGGCATTTTTATCCATAGCAAGCACTTGGCAACCTAAATTGCTCAGTTCCTCCACCATTGATAATCCAAATCGTCCTAATCCTATTACTGCGACTATATTCTTTTTCATTTTTTGTTTCTTTCCTCCAATTTCAAAAATAATTTCAACCTTAATTCTCAACGATTATAACCTTACGTTATTTGTTATTTTAAACGCTTATTACGCTACTTCACAGGTTATTTTAATGATATTAATGCTACTTTACAAGTTGTTTTAACATTAATTTATATCTATGATTTAATGCAATATTATTATTTATTATATTTTATCTATATTATCCAATAATGAGTGGTTCTTCTATATAACCTACTTTACCTGACATATCATAGCGTTTAGCAAGAAGCGCCATAAGAGTCAGTGGGCCTAATCTACCCATATACATAAGTGGTACTAAGACTAATTTTGATAATGTATGTAGTGATGGAGTCAAGCCCATAGAAAAACCGACAGTTCCGAAAGCTGAAGCTGATTCAAAAATCAAAGAAACGAGGGTTGCGTCTTTCTCCACAATAGACATTAAAAAAGTAGACATAGTGATAGCAAGTATAGACATTACGAGTAAAATGTAAGCTCGATATATTGATTTCTCTGAAATGGCTCGTCCGCTAATCATCGGACGTTTACCACGAGCGTGTCCGATTATAGATTTAATGATAGCGTAAGCCGATGTGATTTTAATACCGCCGCCAGTACTACAAGGAGCTGCGCCGATTATCATAAGCACAATCATAACAAGCGCTCCGCCGTTGCTAATTTGTGACATATCCATTGTAGCAAAGCCCGCTGTTCTTGCGCCTACGCTTTGAAACAAAGCTTGCAACCAAGTAATATTCCCGCCTTCCGTAATTTTTAAAAGGCACATTCCGCCTACCCACAATGCAGTGGACATAATAAGCACCGTTCTTGTGTGTAAATTGAACTTTTTAAAATTAAACTTTTTAGCAAACACATCAGAAATTACAATAAATCCTAATCCGCCTAACATTATCAACATCATAACGTTGATATTAAGCAAAATATTATCTTTATACATCATAAAGCTTTCAGCGCCAAGCAAGTCAAACCCGCAGTTGTTAAAAGCAGATATAGCGTGAAATGCGCTAAAGCCAATGGACGTCCAAAAATCGTAATCTTGAGTAAATACGAACATATACATTACAAAACCAGACAATTCGACTATAATAGTAGTAAATACAATTTGTTTAACAAGGCGCATCAATCCTTTTAAGGTATTTTGATTTAATGCCTCTTTGACAATTTGGCGTTCTTCAATTCCGATTTTTACGCCAAGCAGCACCATTATATAAACTGCTATTGTAACGAACCCCAAACCGCCTATTTGTATAAGTAAAGCAAGCACGAACTTTCCAAAAATTGATAGTGTCGCTCCCACGTCCATAATTGGCGACAACCCCGTCACGCAAATAGCTGATGTAGAGATAAATAGCGAATCTACCCAAGCTAAACTTTGTCCCTCTTGAACGGAAAACGGCAACTTAAGTAGCAACATACCCAAAAGTATAACCGCTGCAAATGATACTGCTATAATAATATATGGTGATTTTTTCATTGTTTAATTAACTACTATACATTTTTCTCTTATATTGATAATTTGAGAAAAGTATTATCCCTTTATTCATAAAATTTTGTGTTTTTAACTATTAATAGATGGTTTTTTAATGTTTTTTATAAAAAATCTCATAATTTATTTTTTAATGTCTTCATTTTTTAAAGTCTTCATTAGTTTTGGTAATACTATTTTTAGGTTTATTTTGTTTAAATTTTGCATTATAATTAAATTTTGTATCTTGACGTGGTTTGCCGTCGAAAGTGCGTAATGTTGAACCATTTATGCGCGAATTTTTTCCAAGTAGGAACAAGATTAAATCTGGTCGATTTATGCTATGCAGCGCTTTTATAACCAAATCTCTATTTTGCGGTAGTTTGTACTGCAATAACGCTCGTTGCATTGCTTTTTCTTCTTCGGTTTTTGCCGTATATATAGGTTTCATAGTCATTGGATCATAACCTGTATAATACATTGTAGTTGAACGTGTAGATGGAGTTGGATAAAAATCTTGAACTTGTTCTGGCATATATCCCAACGATTTTAAGTAGACAGCAAGTTTCACAGCAGCTTTCATATCACAGCCAGGGTGACTGGAAATCAAATAAGGAACTAAATACTGCTCTTTACCTGCGTTTGCGTTTAGCTGATTATACTCTTTAACAAACTGTTCATATATTTCAAAAGGAGGTTTGTTCATACATTCCAACACGCCATTATCTATATGTTCAGGCGCAACTTTCAGTTGTCCGCTTATATGAAATTTTACTAACTCTTTAAAAAAGCTTCTATCCTTATCCATTAATAAATAATCAAATCTAATACCGCTTCGAACAAACACTTTTTTTACCTTTGGCAACGCTCTAAGCGTTCTAAGTAAATCTAAGTATGCTTCGTGACTAACCTTTAAGTTTGGACAGGGCTGAAAACCAATACATTCTTTATCGGCGCATACGCCGTATTTTTTTTGTTTATCACAAGCCGCTTTATAAAAGTTTGCCGTTGGCCCTCCCACATCGTGAATATAACCTTTAAAATCTGGCATTTGTGTTAGTTTTTCCGCTTCATCTATAATCGATTGTTTGCTACGTGTTTGAATTATTCGTCCTTGATGAAAAGTTAACGCACAAAATCCGCAACCGCCATAACAACCACGATGAGTGGTAATACTAAACTTAACTTCGTCTATTGACGCAACTTTCTTTCCATTAGCTAAATAACTTGGATGCGGATTACGTTCAAATGGCAATGCGTAAACATAATCCATTTCCTTTTCCGTTAACGGCGCTTGAGGAGCGTTCACTACGACATAACCATTTACCTGCTTTTCAATAAGCATTTTACCCGTTACATAATCAGTATTAATATATGCTACTTTAAATGCTTGCGCATACTGCTTTTTATCAGTTGATACGGCTGTAAACCCCGGTAACATTGCAAACTTATCAAATTGCTTTTCTTCAATCATCGCTTTTATCGCTGCCGATAAACCATCGTAATCGCTGTAATACGCCGTTCCACGCACATCTCTCATTCTTTTAATAGGAATTCCTTTTTTTAGCCGTTCCACAATATCTGCTATTGGTTTCTCGCCCATTCCATAGATGAGTAAATCTGCGCCGCTACTTTCTAAAATAGAAGGCATAACGCTATCGCTCCAATAATCATAATGCGCTAACCTTCTTAAACTTGCCTCAACTCCGCCAATAAGTATTGCAACATCGGGATATTGCCGACGAATACCTTGACAATATACCGTAACAGCTCTATCAGGACGTTCGCAAATACCACCAGGCGTGTATATATCTATCTTTCTTCTATGCTTAGAAACAGTATAGTTATTCACCATACTGTCAACTGCTCCGCCCGACACTAAAAACGCAATGTTTGGCTCGCCAAATTCAATATAATCAGCTGCGCTCTTAGGATTATACATAACAGCTACACTGTATCCATAACTTTCAAATAACCGCGCAACTAAAGCATGCCCAAAAGATGCGTGATCAACATACGCTTCCGCAGTCACCATAATAAAATCAACGGGCTTTTTCGCTTCTGTATGCGATATTGGTAAAAACATAACTTCTCCAATTTATATTATATAATGCAATAACAATGTAAAACTAAACAATTCATATACAATAAATAATCAGTTATATATAATTTATAATTTATAATTTATAATCTATAATCTATAATTTATATCTATAATTTATAATTTATATCTATAATTTATAATTTATTAATTCAATAAATCAATTTTTGTATTGTTATGGCGCCTAATGTTACATATGTATATCCTACTATTAATTAAAAAATTAATGCAAAAAACATAGCCGCATTAAAGTAGCTACATTTTATTTTAATACTAATTCATTAAATATACAGTTTAAATAAAGGTGATAATGAAAAATTAGTATTGCGATATTAAAAAATGTGTTTTTTACATTGTTATATAAATTACATATTCAATAATCTGCGACAAATTTCTTCATAAGCTTGCGAAACATTTCCGAGGTCTTGGCGAAAGCGGTCTTTATCTAATTTTTCGCCTGTTACGCTGTCCCAAAAGCGACAAGTATCGGGTGAAATTTCATCAGCCAATAAAATTCTATTTTGCGATTTTCCAAATTCCACTTTAAAATCTACTAATGTTATGTTTTGCGCAGAAAGATAATGGCTTAAAATCTTATTTATTCTAAAAGCGTTGTACTCCATAATATCTAAATCTTTTGGAGTGCATAAGTCCATAGCAAATATATGACTTGCATTAATCATTGGATTTTGCATATCGGGTCTTTTAAAATAATATTCAATAACAGGCGAATTTAACTTCGTGCCTTCCGCTAATCCTAAGCGTTGAACTAACGTTCCAGCCGCAACATTGCGAACGATTATTTCAATAGGAATAATGTCTACTTTTTTAACAACAGTTTCTCTGTCGTTTAATTCACGCACAAAATGCGTTTGAACGCCATTTTCTTCAAGATATTGAAATAAATGGTTATTTATTTTATTAATATAAATACCCTTATTCGGAATAATTCCAACTTTTGTGCCAGACTCAGTTATCGCTAAGTCTTTGTATTCAAGTATTAAATGACGAGGATTTTCACATTCCCAAATTCTTTTATCCTTGCCTTCATACTTTAAAACAGTTATTTTATCACCATCGTACTGTCCGTCCATCTACCGTAACCTCCAACTGCGGCAATCACTAAATAAACGCAAATAAATTAAAGGTCATATATAAATTCTATAATTTATTCTATTAAATCACAAAATTCAAGCTTGACAATTTATATAACCAATTTATATCTAACTGTAAAAATTATCAAACATAAGACGTTCAACTTAAAAAGCGGTCACTTTTGCAATATTTGAATAAAGTTTGATTTCTTTATTTTCCAATCGCATAGCCACTTCTTATTATTCTATTACATAACAGTAAACTTGTCAAGAATATTAACCACCTCTTACGGTTAGGCAAGCAAAATAGCTTTATTCTATTTAATTAAATTATTACTAATAAAAAAGTGGTTTTATTTAATTTCAATTTAATCAATTAAAACTAAAAAGGGGACTTTTTCACAAAAGCCCCCTATTATATATTAAAAATTAATATTAAGCGTCTTTCTTTTCTTCTGCGTATTTCTTAGCGTCTTCTATAATTTTAGCTGTTTGTTGCGCAGGTACTTCGTCATAGCGAATAAATTCCATTTCATAGCTACCTCTGCCCTGTGTCATACTGCGTAAATCAGTTGCATATTTTGTTATTTCGCCAAGCGGAACTTCAACGGTTACAACTGAAACATCGCCTTCAGTATCACTACCCATAATTCTACCACGACGTTTGTTCATATCGCCGTAAACGTCGCCCATAAAGTTTGTTGGAACAGTAACTTTAAGCGAATAAATCGGTTCCAAAATTACTGGATTAGCTTTTGCGCAACCTTCTGCATAAGCAAGTTTAGCTGCTTGTACGAAAGCGATTTCCTTACTATCAACAGGGTGATATTTACCATCAAATAGAGCGCAGCGTATATCAACCATTGGATATCCCGCTAAAACGCCTTCATTAATAGCAATTCTCAAACCTTTTTCAACAGCTGGAATAAATTGGCGTGGAACAGAGCCGCCTACAACTTCATCAACGAATTCAAAGCCTAAACCAACATTTGGCGAAAAACGAATACTACATTGTCCAAACTGTCCCGCTCCGCCCGATTGCTTTTTATGCTTTCCTTCCGCTTCCACTGTTTTTTTAATTGTTTCTCTATACGCAATGCGAGGATCTTTCAAAACCGCTTCAGCGCCGAATTTATTTCTAAGTTTTCTGCAAAGTAAATCTATTTGCGTTTCGCCTACGCCATTTAAAAGCATTTCGCCAGTTTCAATATTTTTAGTGACTGTAAAGCTAATATCTTCGTCTTGTAAACTGTTAAGTCCGCTAAAAATCTTATCTTCTTCGCCTTTTTTAGAAGCGTATACCGCCATCGAAAGAACAGGTTTTGGCATTTTTATCGGTGATAATTTAAAAGTCGAACCTAAATCACATAATGTATCGCCAGTAGTTGTTACGCTTAATTTAGCAATTGCGCCAATGTCGCCAGCGTGAACAACATCAGTATTATCTAATTTTTTGCCTGTAATAAAGGTTAAAGCGCTTATTTTTTCATCTTCGTCTTTAGTAGCGTTATGCGCAAGAATTCCGCCTTTAAGCGTACCGCTTTCCACTTTAAAGAAAGAAAGTCTACCCACGAATCTATCTGTCACTGTCTTAAATACACGCACAATAAGCGGCGCATTATCAGCGCAAACAACATTAATTTCTTTCTCATCGTCATTAACCGCAATTTTTGGCATTTCCTGCGTAGGATTTGGAGCGTAAGCAATAAGTTTGTCCATAAGGGCATTTATACATTTATTAGTTAAAGCGCTTCCAACAAATACAGGAACAGTTGACGCTGATGCAACGCCCTTTTTAAGACCTATAACAATTTCATCTGAAGATAAATCACCCTGTTCAAAGTATTTTTCCATTAAAGCTTCATCATTTTCTGCTGCGCTCTCCACAATACCACTACGAACTTCGTCTACCTTCGATTGCATATTTGATGGTATGCTTTCCAACGCCTTTCCATTTATGTCAAATGCTTTTAACGCCACAACATCAACATAACCTACCATTTTTCCGCTTTCCATAATAGGCATCATCAATGGAACAATTTTTGCGCCATACTTTGCCTTTATTGTTTCAACAGTATCATAAAAGTTTGCATTTTCCTTGTCCATTCCATTGACAAACATCATTGCAGCTTTATTATTTTTAATACATAAATCCATTGCCTTTTCCGTGCCAACTGTCAAAGCTCCGCTTGCGCCAGTAACAATTAACGCGCTACCTGCAACTGTCATTGCTTGTACTTTTTCACCTTCAAAATCGAAAAAGCCCGGCGTGTCTATAATATTAATTTTAACGCCATTGTATACACAATTCGCCATCGATAAAGATATAGAAATCTTTTTGTTTATTTCTTCGGGATCATAGTCCATAACGGTATTGCCGTCGTCTACTCTACCTTGTCTGTCTATCACTTTCGTGTTAAACAACATTGCTTCGGCAAGCGTGGTCTTTCCTTCGCCACCGTGGCCGATAAATGCTATGTTTCTAATTTGTTCTGCTAAAAACTCTGCCATATTTACCTCTATTTTTGAAAATTTTTTTATTTATTAATTCGGTACAATTACCGTACTTCACAAAATTAACCTATACTTATTTTCTCGCTTACTTAATAACCATATTGCAAAATTTATACAATATAATAATTTTACCGCTTTATATAAACAATATAATAATCTTACCGCTTTATATAAACAATATAATAATTTACCATATTATTTTAAGTTTTTTAATGTAAAACTCACGCACAATATTTATTATACATTATTATTTTAATTCTTGCAAGAATATGAATCAAATAATTCGTTTATTTTTTGAATTTCTTCATTTTTACCGCAACTTGTCACCACAACTACCCCAAATTCTTTATTTTCATCGCATTTTCTCTCTTTTGCAACAACACAAATACGTTTTGCCGTTCCCTTATTTCCATCATAAATTACTGCGCCTTTGAAAACTTTTGATATTTCTTCCTTTATTAATGAGTAATGAGTGCAACCTAATACTATTGGATATGGTTTATTTTGTGATATTATATCATCTCCGCTACGAATACACAAACTTTGATTTTGCAAATACTCGATTAGCTTACTACTTGCAACTCTCGCTTCGATAAGCTCTGCCAATTTATCCATAGCTATTAATCTTAATCGTTGACTGTATTGCGCAAAACGTTCGCTTATTCGCCCCGATTTTACCGTAGACACCGTCGCTAACACATAAATTAAACCACTTTCAAAATCTCTTGCCGCTACCTTAATAGCAGGCTCGATTCCAATAAATTCCACATCGCTAAACCTATATCTCAACTGCGTCACAGCCGCCGCAGTCAACGTATTACACGCAATCACTACTATATCTACCGAATATTTTTCAATAAGATACAAAAGATTTTTTTCCGCTATTATATACAGCTCTCTATCTCCCTTGCTTCCGTATGGCATATTTAAAGTATCAGCAAAATATATAAACTTAGCTTTATCTAATAACTTCACCGCCTCGCTTAATACGCTAATTCCTCCAACTCCACTATCATATATTAAAATTGACATACTAAGTATATGCAAAATTTAATATTCCTGCTACTTGGCTTTTATAATTATGTATCTATTTTTAATACTTCATCTAATACATTAATTAATACTTTATCTAATACATTAATCAATACTTTATCTAATACATATTTAATACATATTACAATTATTTATCTAATACATAAATAAGAATATTTTTATTTTTTATCTGAATTTAAAAAGATTATATTTAATATTTCACATTATTATCACCTAATTTACACAAAGTTTAAAAAAACATATAAATGCGCTTGACAAAACAAATATATTTGTTAAAATAAATAAAGTAAAGCTTAAAAATATTATTTGAGCTTAAAAAAAGGTTTTACAAAAGAAAAAAGTTTTACAAAAGAAAAAAGCTGAAATAAATAGGAGAAATTATGTTATTTGATGTTACTCATTGTCTTTACATAGTCATTTCGTTAGCAATCACTGTTGGAATATTGATACTATGCACAAAAATTAAAAAGCAAAAATACAAAGATATGGTGCTACTTATAAGTGGAGTTTTAACTTTTGGATTACATATAAGTTATATGTGGTGGGAATTTTTTACAAATAAAGGAAGCGCTTCAGCGCCTGATAATATTCTTTTTCCTATTTACTTTTGCAACCTATGTATGTATATGTTGATGTTTGTTTCTTGTATTAATAAAGAAAGCAAGTTTTTTAAATGGACAGCAATATTTACCGCTTATGGCGGAACTTTTGGAGCTTTAATTTCATTATTCTATCCTGATTATTATTTACAAATACCCGACCTCGCTAATTGGGGCGTACTTAAAAGTATGCTCAGCCATAGCGCTATGCTTATTGGCTGTTTGTACCTTTTCACTGGCGGTTATGTAAAGATTAAAATAACAAATATAATTCCATACGCAACTGGACTACTTTGCTGCGGAGTAATCGGATTTTTTGAGAACTATCTTTTTGCAGCAACGGGCGTTTCTCCTCGAAATGCAATGTATTTGCAAAAACCACCTATTGAAGACCTTCCAATACTCAATTGCTATACTATCGCTTTATTAATGTTGATAATTATCTTTATATTTGCCTTAATTTATGAGAAAATTAAATATAAAAAATTAATTACTTTTTCTGAGCTGAAAAATAAACAACTAATCATATAATTAATAATTCTATAATATATAACTATACTTATAATAAATAGATTAAAATTACACATTGGATTATTAAGTGATTACGTAATAAATTAAAATTACACATTAGATAATTAAGAAATAGAAAGTTATAGATAAAAATGTATAGAGTTTGTATAATAAAAAGCGGAAGCATTTCAATTTTTGCTCCCGTTTTTTTGATAATTATATATGGTGATTATTTAAAATTTACCTAATTTGATTTATCAATAAAAGTTTATATTACCTATAAATTTAACCCGCTATTTTATTAGCTATACTATTATCTACAACTTTTTCAAAGGGCGAACGTTTAGGCAATTCATTTGCGTTTTGCATAATGTCTTGCAATCGTTCAAAGCTATCCTTTGTCATAGAAGGCGTTTTCATCCAAGTATCGTTTGCTTTGTAGCTAATTAACGTTGCCACAATTTCGGCTTTTGATGTGCCATCAAAAAATGGCATTAATAATTCAGCTATTTTTTCGTTGTCGTTATTGTTAAGGTATGTAGTAGCTTTGTTGACAGCGCGTAAAAATCTTTCCAATTTGACAGCATTTTTAGTTACGTAACTCTTTGTCGCCATATACGCTGTATAAGGAACTTCGCCGCTCTCGGCTCCTATTGATGATACGATAAATCCTTTACCTTGTTTAACAATCGTACTTGCGGTTGGTTCAAATAATGGCACATAATCACCCGTTCCGCTTGAAAATGCAGGCGCTAACATATTGAACTGAACGGAATAATCCATAGTAATATTTACTCCGTCAGTATATCCGTGCTTATTTAACACATATTGCAATGTCATCGCTGGAACACCGCCTTTTCGTCCCATTATAATGTGCTTTCCAGCTAAATTGCTATAATCAAACCCTTTTTCTTCATTACGCCCTACTAAAAAACTGCCATCACGTTTTGTAAGCTGTCCAAAAACTACTGCGTGATCCACCTTTCCCTCTAAATAAACATAAATAGCAGCCTCTGGCCCCATTAATCCAATATCCGCTTCCCCCGTAATTAATGCGGTCATACTTTTATCCGCTCCACCACCATTGACAAGCGTTATTTCAATATTTTCCTCCTCAAAATATTTGAGCGCAATTGCAAGATATTGCGGAGCATAAAATATGGAATGAGTTACCTCGTTTAATACTATTTTATCCCGTGTTTTTATAGGTTCGTCAATACATCCAACCAAACAAAAACAAACAACTGCCATTACTACGGCAAGCAAAAATAAGATACGTTTTTTCATTTACACCTCCAACCCTTTCAACGCTTTTATTTCGACGATTAAGATGATTTAATTGAATAAATTATTTCAATTTATTCACCTTTTTTTAGCGTTGCAAAAATGTTATAATCATATATATGAAACAATTTAATCTTTTGTGCATACAAAACAATTTAAATATCAATTATAACCTTATATTATTGCAAAATATTAAAGTTATTTAAATATGTAAGTAATTAGAGAATTACTGTAAATTTAAAGAAATATATAAGCATTTAAAAAAATATATAAGTAATTGGAGAATTATATAAGCATTTAAAAAAAATACATAAAAAATAAAGAATTATTGTAAATTTAAAGAAATATTATCGCTATTATATTCATTTGTATTGTTATTATCTTGATTTGTATTAATAATCACATTAGGTATATTTTTCGACAAAAATTTTTTTTTAAAATATGCTTTATTTGATTGACAAATCTTTTTTTATGACTATAATATCCCTTGTTAGCAATCAATCAATACGACTGCTAACACATCGTACGCCTAAGTGACATTTTTATTTTAAAATGAACATTGGGTGAAATGAAGAACTACAAGAATCGGTAACAAAACAATTAAAATGTATAAGTTATTGAAATTGTGGTTAAAAGGTAAAAAAGATAAAAAATATTATGGAGGTATATAACAAAATGACATTAAAACCATTGTTGGATAAAGTTGTTGTAAAAGCTCACGAAGGTGAGGAAACTGTAAAGGGTGGGTTGATTATACCATCGGCAGCAAAAGAAAAGCCAGAAATTGCTGAAGTTTTAGCAGTTGGGCCAGGAGGATTGGTAGAAGGCAAGCAAGTTGAGATGACAGTAAAAGTTGGAGATAAGGTATTATACTCAAAGTATGCGGGAAGCCAATTTAAGTTAGATGGAAAAGAAGTCACGATAATAAAAGTTAGCGATATATTAGCTATTGTAAATGAATAGGAGGCAAAAATAATATGGCAAAGCAAATAAAATATGGATTAGAGGCAAGGCAAGCGCTTGAAAGAGGCGTAAATTCACTTGCAGATACAGTAAAAATCACACTCGGGCCTAAGGGACGTAACGTGGTATTGGGACGCAAATTTGGTTCTCCGTTAATAACTAACGATGGTGTTACTATTGCAAAGGAAATTGAATTAGTAGATGCTTTTGAAAATATGGGAGCTCAAATAGTTAAAGAAGTATCGACAAAGACGAACGATGTCGCTGGTGATGGAACAACTACTGCTGTTGTACTTGCGCAAGAGATAATTGCTGAAGGAAGCAAAAACGTTGCTGCTGGAGCAAACCCGATTATTTTGAAAAAGGGAATTGATAAAGCTGTTGCTGTTGCAGTTGAGCATTTGCATTTAATAAGCAAGCAAATTGAAGGAAAAAAAGCAATCAGTCAAGTTGCTGGAATTTCAGCTGGCGATGACACAGTCGGAACGCTCATAAGCGAAGCTATGGAAAAAGTAGGAACTGACGGAGTTATAACAGTTGAAGAAAGCAAAACAATGAAAACCGAACTTACGGTTGTAGAAGGAATGCAATTTGACCGTGGATACGCTTCGCCTTATATGGCAACAAATCTTGAAAAGATGGAAGCGGAATTAGACAATCCTCTTATATTGATTACTGATAAAAAGATAAGCGTAATTCAAGACCTTTTACCCCTTCTTGAACAAATAGTAAAATCTGGACGCAAACTATTGATTATTGCAGAAGATGTTGAGGGCGAAGCTTTAACAACACTTGTACTCAATAAATTACGTGGAACATTTAACTGCGTGGCAGTTAAAGCGCCTGGCTTTGGCGATAGACGTAAAGCTATGTTAGAGGATATCGCATCTTTAACTGGCGCAACTGTAATAACAGATGAACTTGGTTTAGATATAAAAGAAGCGACATTAGAAATGCTTGGACAAGCAAAATCTGTACGTGTTGATAAAGATAATACAACTATCGTTGACGGCGCAGGAGATAAGAACGCTATAAACGATCGTATTAGACAAATTAAAAACCAAATTACAGTAACTACAAGCGAATATGACAAAGAAAAACTTCAAGAACGTTTAGCTAAATTATCAGGTGGCGTTGCCGTAATTAGCGTTGGCGCAGCTACTGAAATTGAACTTAAAGAAAAGAAATTACGTATCGAAGACGCTTTAGCGGCTACTCGCGCAGCTGTTGAAGAAGGTATCGTTCCAGGCGGCGGAGTAGCTTTACTTAGCGCTATAAAAGAAATCGAAAAGCTTGCTAAAACACTTTTCGGCGACGAACGCACAGGCGCAGAAGTTATTGCTCACGCTGTTAAAGCTCCTATTATGCAAATTGCAAAGAACGCTGGGCAAGACGGTAGCGTAATTATTTATCGTGTGTTACAAGATGGCGCAAATAAACTCAATTACGGCTATGACGTGCTCACTGAATCTTATGTAGATATGGTGGAACAAGGCATCATTGACCCAACAAAAGTTACAAGATGCGCACTTCAAAATGCAGCAAGCGTAGCAAGCACATTACTCACTACTGAATCAGTAGTTTGCGACTTACCAGAACCTACACCACCGATAGCAGCGCCAGATATGGGCGGCGGAATGTATTAAAATACTTCGCAAATTGCAAAAAATATAACAAATATAATAAATAATATTATATAAATAATAATGTTATATAAATAATAATATTATAAAATAATAATATTATATAAACGATAGCATTAAATAAACAAATATATTAAATAAACAAATATATTAAATAGATAAATAGGTAATTAAATAATATTATAAAAAAAGACAGAATTGTTTAGATTCTGTCTTTTATTTATTATATTAGATATCGCAGTTATAAATTGCTTTAACATATTTACGTCGAGAGTACATAATTGCAAAAATAGCTATTAAGTTAAACACCATTGAAAACATTACAATAAAGCGTGGGTCGAAGATTTCGCCTAAGGCGCCGCCTATAAGTTGTCCGATAATCATACCGACTGCGTTGAGAAGTTGAAATGTTGCGTTAAATCTTGCTCTAATGTTATCGGGAACGTAGTTTTGCGTAGCGGAAATGCGGATATTGAAGCTTGTTACAGCAAGAGCGCCCGAAACAAGTTGTAATAGCGCCATAAAATACCAAGTTGGCATAAACAAAACTGCTCCGTCTAAAAAGCTCAGCGCAATATACACAAAAAGCGCCGTATTGAATTTTTTTTCTGGTTTAATTTTACGTTTATAGTGAAAAACGCCGCCGATGATTCTGCCTAATGTATTAGCTGCCATAATTAGCGAATACAAAATAGTGGCGTCCCAAACAACGCTTTTTTCAAAAATTTCAAATTTAAATATTTCCAAGTGCGATTGTGTATAAGGCAAGAATAGTGTTGACATAACGGCGCCTGCTCCCATAGTGCAAAAAAAGTATGCGGTAATGGTAAACAATCCTTTTTCTTTTTTGAGATAATCTATACCTGTTTTTAAGTCGATTGCGAATTGTTTTGACGCCGATAATTTAGGGCGATTACTTAATTCTTCATTTGACATATCAAGATGAGGTTCGTGAGCTTTAATTTGAGTTTCGACGATAGCCGTGATTAAAAACAATACCGTAGCGCCAGCAAATAAAGGAACAGGGCCGACAGACGAATAAATAAATCCTGCGACAGGCACCATAATTACGTTAGCGATAGGATAAAGTAAGCTACCAATAGAATAAGCTTTAGAGTAATTACCTGGGCTAATAATATTAGGATAAAAGCTATCATAAGCCACCATATAGTAGCTATTAAGAATACCAAAAAGGAATAATACAGCAAGATAAAGAAAATAATTGATTTCGCCGAATTTATTTAAAACGAGTGTAATAATTAAGTAAATTGCTGTATAAATAAAATCTATTGTATAAATAGCTTTGCGTCTTGAGCGTCTATCAAAGAAAGCGCCAGCAAAAACAGGAGCGGCAAGTTGTGGAAGTATGCTTACTATTGTCATTAAGGCGTATAAAAACGTAGATTGAGTTTGTTCATAAACCATCAATCCAAACGCATATCCAGTAACTGCAAATCCCAACATAGAGATAAAGCTACCTACGATAGTAATAGTAAAATCCTTTGTCCATAATTTATTTCGTTTAACCTTTACCATAATTCCTCACTCGGCACATTAAATAATTAAATTGCCGAATGGGCGTGCCGTTTATTTTAATTATTCAACAATCTTTTTATATAATTCCATATATTTATTTGAGCTTTGTTCCCACGAAAAATCAGAGCACATCGCATTTTTTACAATTTTTTTATAATTTTCTTCATCAAGGTTGATTAGGTTTAGCGCATCCATAATAGTTGAAAGCAATTTCTGCGCATTGTAATCGTCAAAGCTAAACCCGTTTCCTTCGCCTGTTACGATGTCAAAATTTCTTACCGTATCTTTCAATCCGCCAGTTCTTCTAACGACAGGTAACGTACCATATTTCATACTAATAATTTGACTTAATCCGCAAGGTTCAAATTTTGAAGGCATTATAAACAAATCAGAAGCGGCGTAGATGTTATGCGCCAACGCATTATCAAATGCCGTAACAACTGCCATTTTATCGGGATATTCATTTTCGTAATACTTAAGTTTTCCCTCAATTCCCTTATCGCCCGTTCCTAATACGATTAATTGAATGTCTTCTCGCATCAAGTTATCAATATCACATAACACAAGGTCTAATCCCTTTTGGTCGTACAGTCTTGTAACCATTGATAATAATGGCACTTTACTTTGCGGCAACCCTACTTGCTTTAATAATTGCATTTTATTAGCCGCTTTTCCGCCTTTATGGCTACGTAAATTATATTTTTTAAAAATCAACGAATCTGTTTCAGGATTGTATATGTTATAATCTACGCCATTGAGTATCCCGCATAACTTATCGCTATGCAATTTTATAAAATCGTTTAGTCCTTCGCCATATTCCACCGTCTTAATTTCTTCGGCGTACGTCGGAGAAACGGTTGTTATTGCGTCGCATATTCCTATTGCGCCCTTAAGTAGATTACATTTACCATCAAGTTCCATATTCTTAGATTCCGTACAAGCACCGCTCAATCCCGTTTTGTCTATAACATCGCCAATATCATATATTCCTTGAAATTTAAGGTTATGTATAGTAAAAACAGTCTTTATCTTTCCATAAAAATGTGTGCGTTTATAAAAATAATTTAACATTATCGGTAATAAAGCCGTCGTCCAATCATTACAGTGTATCACATCAGGGCAAAAATCTATCTTTGTTAGCACCTCTAAAGCCGCTTTACAAAAGAAACTAAATCGCTCTAAATCATATTCGTCATAAATTGTATCTCCACTATAATAAAATGGATTATCTATAAAATAATAAATTACTGCGTCGCTACGCAATTCATATAAATGACAAGCTTGTTTTCGCCAACCAAGCCATACTTCCATACTTGATACAAGCCGCATTTGCGACATATACTTTTCGTTGATAATCTTGTAACGAGGCATTATTACACGCACATCATTGCCCTTTGCCGCCATTGCTTTAGGAAGCGCTCCAAGCACATCGCCTAATCCGCCACTTTTTGCAAACGGTTCTACCTCTGCAGATACATAATAAATCTTCATATTTTTGCCTCCATTTTTTTATTTAAACCAATCAATATATGCGCCTATTTTTTCCAATAACTATCGGAAAGGAAGCGTCTCCGCATAAATTTTTGTTTCTATCAATGATTACTTGTTTATCCATAATAATATGGTTAACTTTGCTATTTTCCATTATTTTACTATCTTGCATTATAACACAATTTTTAACGCTACAACCTTTCTGTATTTCGACGCCTCTAAAAAGAATACTACCTTCTACTTCTCCGTTGATGATACAACCGTCAGCGATAAAACTATTTTTAACATTAGAATCTTCTAAATATCTCGCTGGTACTCTATCTTTAACTTTAGTATAAATCTTATCCTTCGCTTCAAACAATTCGGCTCTAACATCAGCGGTAAGCAAATCCATATTAAAATTATAAAATCCGTTTATATCGTTTATGATTTTAACATACCCGTCGTATTTGTATCCCATAATCTTCAGTTTAGCCGTATTTTTCATAAGAGAATCTTTAATCAAATCAATATTGCCACGAGCCATACAATTTTCAACTATATTTTCAAGCAAATCGCAATCCATTAAATAAAACCCAATCGCTCGTTTTTTTAATGTTGTAATAGAGCTATACGGCTCAATTTTAGTAATTCTGTTTTTATCATCTGTTTCAAGGTAAACATCATTTGGACTGCGAACTTCATTTTCTGCCAACTCATTATAAACCACTGTAATATCTGCTCTATTTTCTTGATGCAAATTCATCATTTCATCAAAAGTCATATTGCAAACGACATTGCTGTCTGCAAGCAATACGTAACGCTGACGACTACGCTTAATATAATGCATAATTCCGTGCAATATTTCAATTTTATTATCCCCTGCAGAAAGCACCTTATCATTTTGCTTATAAAAAGGCGGTAATATGAATAATCCATACTTTTTGCGTCCTAAATCCCATGGCAATCCACCACCCACGTGATCCATTAACGACTGAAAATTGTAACTTGTCGTAACTCCTACATTTG
Organism: Clostridia bacterium; assembly: GCA_036653075.1. Classification (GTDB taxonomy): domain Bacteria; phylum Bacillota; class Clostridia; order Christensenellales; family CAG-314; genus JAVVUQ01. Next base: position 24,843 of record JAVVUQ010000006.1, read on the forward strand.
AAATACCACTGTTTACCATGTTGCTTAAAATAAAATCGATTAATCGATACCTTCCCGCAACAGGCAACGCCGACAACGAACGTTCTCTTGTTAATTCTCCTAACCTTATACCTTCGCTTTGCGCAAATATAATTCCCATCGTATCAAGCATTAGTTTTCGCCTCCTTGCTCATCAGATAAATTACAATTTACCATACAGTTCTTGCCTATATGTCTATTTTTGCCTATATTTATACCACCTGAAATAAGCGACACTCCGCCGCCACAATACGCTGATTTATATTCGTCCGCATCATTATATCCAATAACTGTGTTTTCACCTATTATAGCGCCCTGCCCAACGATAACCTTTTTTAACTTAGCGCCTTTACCTATTACCGCATCGGTCATTATTACGCAATCTTCAATTACGCTACCTTCGCATATCTTAGCTCCATCACTAATTATTGAATGTACAACCGTACCATCAACATAACATCCCTCAGTTACAAAACTATTTTTAACATTTGCGTGCTTATCCATAAAATGCGGCGGCTTTAATGCGCTTTTACTGTATATTGGCCATTCTTCATCATACAACTTAAGCTCATTACTGTCAAGCATATCCATATGCGCTTCCCATAAACTATAAATCGTCCCCACATCTTTCCAATACCCATTAAAAGAATATCCATACATCTTCTTGTCAGTTTTTAGCATAGTCGGTATAATATTTTTTCCAAAATCATTACTGCTACGCTTGTCCGCTTCATCGGCTATTAACTGCGCTTTTAATTCAGACCAGTTAAATACATATATTCCCATCGACGCCGATGTGCTTTTAGGTTCTTTTGGCTTTTCGTCAAACGCCGTAATCCTATCCTCTGCATCTACTGACAAAATTCCAAATCGACTCGCTTCCTCAATAGGTACTGTTATGTACGCTATCGTTATGTCCGCTCCTGTTGCTTCGTGCTGTTTTACCATTTTGCTGTAATCCATTTTGTATATGTGGTCACCCGACAAGACTAATACATATTTCGGATTAAACTGGTCAATAAAACTCATATTTTGATAAATAGCATTCGCCGTACCTTTATACCACTCTCCGCTATCTTCTTGCATATACGGCGGCAATACATAAACTCCGCCATTTAATCTGTCTAAATCCCAAGATTTACCACTACTTATGTATGTGTTTAATATAAGTGGCTTATATTGAGTCAAAACTCCCACGGTATCTATTCCAGAATGCGCACAGTTTGTCAAAGTAAAATCAATAATTCTGTATTTTGCGCCAAATTTAACCGCAGGTTTTGCCACATCTTTTGTAAGAGTTCCTAATCTGCTACCTTGCCCACCAGCAAGTATCATCGCTACACAATCCTTATTTTTCATCTTTTTACTCCTTTTTTAAGAATATCTTTAAAAAGACTTCTTTTGACTCTTGTCTATTTTTTCTATATTTAAGCTTAATTAATACTTTAAGCTTTATTATCATTTATTAAATCAATATAATGCTATTTTATAAAAGTGCATTGCTTTACTGCGTTTTGCCAACCAATATAAAGATTTTCAGCGTCAATTTCGCTAATTTGCCTACTAAACACTCTATCGGTTTTTCTATGTTTTTTAATTTCCTCTATTGATTTCCAAGCGCCCGTACCTAACCCGCACAAGTAAACTGCGCCCATAACTGTACTTTCTGTTACAACTGGTCGAATAATTTTACAACCTAATATATCCGCTTGAAATTGCATTAAGAAGTTATTATTGCCAGCTCCGCCGTCAACATTGAGTTCGTTTAATTTCAAACCTTCTTTTTCCATACATATAAGCACATCTTTAGTAGAATACGCTAAGCTCTCTAACGTTGCGCGTATAATATGATTTCTATCGGTGTTTCTTGTAATACCTGTAATTATGCCTCGAGCGTTTTGGTTCCAATATGGCGCTCCTAAGCCTGTAAATGCTGGTACTACGTATACGCCGTCCGTTCCGCTTGTGCCATCGCCATTTTTTGCCTGTAACGCTAAAACTTCGCTGTCGCTACTTTGTTTAAAAAAATCCATTTTATCTCTAAGCCATTGTACTGCGCTGCCTGCGTTGAACACACTTCCCTCATAAGCGTATGTTACTTCTCCTTTTATTTTCCACGCAATCGTAGTTAAAAGAGAATTAACGGAAACTTTAGGAATTTTTCCACTATTAATCAATATAAAGCAGCCCGTTCCATACGTGTTTTTCGCATCTCCCTCTTTAAAACAAGTTTGTCCAAATAAAGCTGCTTGCTGGTCGCCCGCTATCCCACAAATATCAATATCTCTATTTAATATAGCCGTTTTACCTGCTTTTTCGTCGCTTCCAATAACTCTTGGCAATGCGCATAAAGGTATGCCAAATAATTGTAAAAGGTCTTTATCCCACATCTTCGTATGAATATTAAAGAGCATTGTTCTACTTGCGTTGCTCATATCCGTAACAAAACATTTTCCTCTGCTTAGACGATAAATAATATAACTATCAATTGTGCCAATAAGTACTTCGCCACGCTCGGCGCGCATCTTTAATCCGCTAACATTATCAAGTAACCATTTTATCTTAGTAGCAGAAAAATAGGCGTCGATTCTTAAACCCGTTTTGAGCTGTATGCTTTCGCATAATTGTTTGTCCTCGCTAAGCGTTTCGCAATATTTTGCCGTACGCCTACATTGCCATATAATAGCGTTATAAAGTGGCGCTCCCGTCACCCTATCCCAAACAACTACTGTTTCACGCTGGTTTGTAACCCCTATTCCATATACATTTTTTAAATCTATATCGCTTTGCGCTATTACTTCATTTAAAGCGGCAACTTGCGCAGCGTAAATTTGCACAGCGTCTGCTTCAACCCACCCCGACTGTTTGTAAATAAGCTTAAATTCTTGATGCGCTTGCGCTATAATTTTATCCTCAAATGTATCATAAACTACCGCTCTTGCACTCGTTGTCCCTTCATCTAACGCTAAAATATACCGCATATTTTCCAACCTCGCTTTATCTAATTATAACATAGATTTTCCTATGCCTTAACGATGCTATAATTTTATCATTTGCTCTAAAGCCTTAACTTCAATAATGTGTTGGACATAAAAATTGTAAAACAATTTAAGCATTACTTTTTGAGGAGCGTATTCATCTCGTATTTGCGCAATTTCTATGTAGGTATTAAATCTAAACATATCAAATAGTTCAATTACCGCAACAGGCAAGGTATTTTGTGATAAAATCGAAATATCTGTTACTGCATACCCCTCTAATTGAGCGATATTGTATAAATATTTACCAAGTAATGTTCTATTGTTTACGCCATCGCATTTAAGTAAGGTAAAAAATTTTAATGTTTCGCTAAAATAATCTTTGCTATCTTTTTCGGTAACGCTCAAGTTTAACAAAAGTTCTGTTGCAACGCTTGCGGCATAAAACGATTCAACGTCTTTAGTAATTTTAAAAAAACTTTCAAGTTGATTGCAACCTGTCACGATATTAGTGTTTCCAATAGTTGCAAACTCGTATTCTCCATAGTTAAACACTTGAGTGGCAAATTTTAATTTTGCGCCTTTTTTCTTTACACCACGCATAATTGCTGTCACTTTTCCATAATCTGCGGTAAATAAAGTAACCATTTTATCATTTTCTTTATAATCCGCCGATTTAAGCGCTAAAGCATTGACAATATTATCCATTAATTCGTCCTTCTATATTTTTTTATTTAAAAATACCGCTATAAAACCCTAAATTAAAATAAATTATTTTTTTGACGTAAAGTAAATAATATAATATAATTATACTACGTTGCGTAAAAAATAAAATTATGCCACTTAAAAGCGCAATTTATGGTTATTACTGTTTGTTTCATTTTTCAACCGTTTATATAGAGTATAATATCCGATATTTCCTGTTTTTACGAACAATTCCCAAGCAATTTCGTGCGATTTCATAGTGTCCTCCTATTGTATATATATGTACATATGTAAATTGCGCATACAAGGAGAAAAATATACATTTTGTTAATGTCAATTGTATAATGAAATTTTATAACAATGCAACATCAAACAATTATTTGCGTTTGCCATTAAAATCAAATAGTTTTTTCATTTTTTTATATACGACGTAGTCGATTTTAAAGTGGAATTTTCGTAAAGTTTAAATTATATCAATAAAATTTAATTATAATTTTTTTGTTAATTTTCTTCGTTTTTGTCATAGCCAATGTCTTTCATTAAAAAGTCGCTATTTCTCCAATCTTCTTTGACTTTAATCCAAAGTGACAAATAAACTCTGCCGTCTAACATTTTCTCTATACTTTTACGAGCATAAATTCCAATATCTTTAATCATACTGCCATTTTTGCCTATGATAATAGGTTTATGCGATTGTTTTTCAATAATTATATTAGCGTCGATATCCCATAATTTGCGTTCTGTATCGTACTCCATTTTATTGAGTTGTACGCCCACGCCGTGTGGTACTTCTTCGTTGAGTAATAGTAAAATCTTTTCACGTATAAGTTCGCAAACTAAAAACCTTTGGCTTCTGTCGGTAACAAAGTCATCTTCAAAGTAAGCTATGGTATCGGTCATAAATTTTTTTAAATAGTCACGTAACTGTTTTATATTTTTGCCTTGTCTTGCTGATACTGCCCAAACGCTATCAATTTTTTGTAATCCGTTTAGTTTATTTAGTTGCAGCATAAGTGTTTCCGCTTGGCTAATATCCGTTTTAGTAACAACAGCGATAGTAGGGGTATCTAAACTGCTATATCGGCTAAGCATAGCGATGTCTTCCTCTTTAATTCCGTTGTGCCCGTCAATAACAACTAAAATACAATTTACGTCTTTAACGGCTGTATCTATGCTTTTTACCATAAATTCGCCTAACCGATTGTTAGGACGTAGCATCCCAGGCGTATCGACGAAAATCATTTGCGTATTATCTTCCGTCCAAATTCCTAATATTTTGTTGCGTGTCGTTTGCGGTTTAGGAGAAACGATAGACACTTTTTGTTCAATTATGCTATTTAATAAGGTGGATTTTCCCGCATTTGCGCGTCCTATTATTGCTATATAACCCGAATGAAATCCTTCGTTTGCGTTGTTAACGTCCATTGTATTTGTCATCGTCATCTTGTAATCTCCAATTCTTCTAAAACAGCATTCGCTATGCCGTCCATCTCAATTCTATCTTCATCGGTTATATGGTCATAACCCAATAAATGCAGTAATCCGTGCAACGCTAAAAACGCAACTTCTCTTTTATAAGAATGTCCGTATTCTGCCGCCTGCATTTTAGCTTTCAATTTACAAATAAGTATTTCGCCTAACATAATGTTGCCCGTATCAAAATTCACATCTTCTTCTTGTTGCGCAACTTTTAAAATACGTCCCTTTATACCACTTAAATAAGGAAAGCTTAAAACGTCGGTAACGCAATCTTTACCACGTTCTTGCATATTAATATCTTTAATAGTATCTTTACCAATAAAACTCAACTCCACTTCCATAGGCGCAGTTTGTTTTAAATATTTCATTGCGCATTCATATACTTGCAAAATTAAAAGCTTGTCCTCTTTCCCTATATTAAATGTATTTAATTTCATAAATTATCCTTTTTTTAATTTTTTATTTAATATTATTTTGATTAATTAGATTACGTTATCTAAAAGAAAATTTCATTAAGAATTAACTTTTGCGTCTGGATACTTAATTCTTTCGTGTTTAATTCCCAAATAAGTGGTTAAAATCGTACGTTTTATAGTTTCGAGGTCGCTCATAGTTATGTCGCAATCGGTAAACTGTCCTAAATCAAATCGTTCTTTAACAATATCGTCTACAATTGCAGCGGCTCTTGATTTATCGTTAGACGCTCTAAGCGCCGCTTCGCTGGCATCTGCAATCATTATAATTGCGCTAATTTTATCCGTTGGCTTAGGTCCGTCATAACTGTATTCTTTAATATTTAAATCTCCGCCTTCAGTTATTCGTTTTGCTTTAGCGTAAAAATACCGAATAGGCAAAGTACCGTGATGTTCGGTAATAGCTCTTTTTATCTCTACCGGTAATTTATATTCGATAGCAAGCGCAAGTCCGTTCATAGTATGCTTTTTAATAAACATAACGGATAACTCCGCTGAGATATCGTCGTGCGGATTGTGTCCGCTTATCTGATTTTCGACGAAATATTGCGGGTCTTTAAGTTTGCCGATATCGTGATAATATCCCGCCGCTCGAGCGATAAACGTATCCGCTCCAATTGCGCCTGCGCACGCTTCCGCATAACTTGCAACTAACATACTGTGATTGAACGTTCCAGGCGCTTCAACCATCAATCTTTTAATCAGCGGCTGATTTGCCGACGCTAATTCTGCCAATCTAAAGTCTGTTACTAAATTAAAGACACGCTCCATTAACGGTACAACAACAAAAAACAATCCAATATTTACTAATCCTGACAATAACGAAAACAAACACATTCCCCAAAATTCAGTAAAATCTTTAACTTTTTCTCCAAACAAGAAAAACGTAACGACTGCCAAAGCAAAAGCGATAAGTCCAATAAACATACCGCCCAAAAGGTATTGTGTTCTGCGGTTAAATTTACTTATCGAATAAGTTCCAATAATACCCGTTGTTATGCCGCAAAAAAGTGGAAAATATTTTTGAGCGTCCACTACCGTCGAAAACTGTATTTCAGCTAAAAAGAATATCATAATAACGATAAAATTAGCAAAAAAGCTGCATTTAACTCCAATAAGTAACGCTACCAACAGCGCGCATAATGCGAACGGAGCAGCATAGACGCTAAAATGTATCTGCGAAATATTAGTGACTAATATTATAACGCCAAAACTTAACAACATCGCTGTGTATAACGCCAATAATTTACGTCTACTTTTAAGTACTTCCGAATCAGAAAAGTATATATAAAGGACAAGCATCATAAACAAAATTAACACAAGCCCACAAAAACTCAGCATTTTACCCAAGCTTATTTTGCCTATGTCTGTTTTATTAAAATACGCAAACTCACATACTAAGCAAAAAAGCAAGCAAAATAACAACGTTACAAATATAACGAATACCATCTCTTTTTTGTCTAACATAAATTTGTTTTTATTCTTAATTTTCAAAAGCGTATCTCCTTGTATGAATTATACAATGTATTAATTATATATTGTAACAATATTTTTATAATTGCATATAGCGAATTTATTTATAATGTTTTTTAATAATTACATCATTCCTAATACGACAGCATTTTCTGGTTCTTTTGGAATACGCACGGGAATATTTAAGATGTTGTTAACAAACACGTCGATGCCGTACATTTTTGCGCCGCCGCCGACAATAAAGACGCCTGATGATTTTATATCACGCAAATCGCCAATAGTGTTAAGCAAGCTATTAGCGGCGATAACAATACGTTCGACGTTTTCAATAGCGGCTTCAATAAAATCTCTTGCGGCGACTCTAACTTCACTAATAGCTTGAGAAGTAACGCCTACGCCCTTAGCGATGGTTGTAGTAACATCTTTATTATTAAAACTCACGCATTTTTCTTTAATTTTAGAAGCGGTGTCACAGTCGACGCAAATCTTAAATTTGTTTTCAATAACATACAAAATACCCATATCGATATATTTACCGCCTAAAAACAAACAACAGCCATCAATAATTTTGTTGTTTTCGACAGCGGCGATCTCTGATTTCTCGTGACCAATATTCATAATAATTCCGCAATTAGTTTTAAATTGTTTAAATACATATTTAGCGGCGGCATAGGCGCTTTCAATAAATTCTATAGGCGCAACGCCAGCGGCAGAGAAGGCATTTTCAATAGCTTTTAAATCGGAATTAGAAACTCCGATAGCGACAGCGACATCAGCTTTAATCTGCGGTTCGTAAACGGCTTGCGGCAGTAAAGCCTTGCACATTCTTTTAATAAGTTCAACAGCGGCGTTTTTATCGGCAATTGCGCCGCAAACTATCGGATAGACCAAACGCGCAGCGGTTTTATCGCTACAAAACATTCGCTCGGCTTCATAACCATAAGCGACAACTTTTTCGCTATAATTAGAAACAGCCACAACAGACGGTTCTTTAAGCACTCTATCCGTACCTTTAATGCCCATATAAATATATTTAGACCCTAAATCTACCGCAATTTCATAAAACGCCATATAATAGCTCCTTGTTCTTGCAATTTTGCATTTTAATGGTAAAAAATGTTATAGCGCCACCGCATTTTTAATGGATAAAACGCAGTTATAGCTATAATAATTGAATTTTATTAAATAATAAATATTTAAATTGTTGTTATAATCATATGTTTGTTTATAAATTGTATAAAAACTCATCTAATTCGACTTTTAATCTTTTAGTAGGTAGTCCCATAACATTATGATAACTGCCTTCAATATCTTGCACAAATCCGCTATCTTGTACGCCATAACCGCCAGCTTTATCAAAGGGCGAACCGGTTTTAATATAATCAGCGATTTGCGTATCTGTCAATTCATAAAAAGTAACTCTGCTTTCATCCACGAAATTACGTTTTTTATCCTTATATAAAAGGCAAATTCCAGTATAGACCAAATGCGAACGCCCCGAAAGTAATTTAAGCATACTTGTCGCTTGAGAAGGATTTTTAGGCTTTCCTAAAACTTTGCCCTCCATAACAACGACAGTATCAGCGCCAATAATAACGGCATTAGGTTCAATTTTAGCAACTTCAGCCGCTTTATGTTCCGCTAAATCCATTACCATATAATAAGGATCTTGTTGTTCGCTTTTTTCATCATTGAGCGGTTTTATTATCTTTGAAACATCGACGACTTGTTTAATAAGTTCAATACGCCTCAAAGACCCCGTAGCCAAAACTATGTCCACCATAATCACACCTTTTTGATAGTTATTTGTGAATGTATTATATCGTTATAATTTAAAATTCAAGATTATATAGTATTCAAATCGTTATAATTTAAAATTCAAGATTATATAGTATTCAAAAGGTATTATTATATAATAAACCAAAAAGTATTATTATATAGCGATATAATTTAAATATTATTTTATTTTCTTAGGTTGAGGATATGCAACGCCAAAAGTTTCCGCCTTTACAGTTTTCATAATTTGCGGTTTAATAGGTTTATCATTGCGACTAACGTCCACGCAAGCGATTTCGTTTACAACGTCCATACCATTTATAACTTTGCCAAAAGCAGCGTAAGCGCCGTCAAGATGCGGAGCGATTCTATGCATAATGAAAAATTGACTCCCAGCGCTGTCAGGATGATTAGCGCGCGCCATACTAATAACGCCTTCAGTATGACTAAGCGGATTTAGAACGCCGTTAGTTTTAAATTCGCCTTTAATAGAATAATCTGGCCCGCCGCTACCAGTACCCGTTGGGTCGCCACCTTGTATCATAAATCCTTTAATAACTCGATGAAATATTAGTCCGTTGTAAAAATTCTCATTTATAAGCGATAAAAAATTATAAACTGTATTAGGCGCGTATTCGGGATAAAGTTCAATTTCAATCGTCTTTCCGCTATCCATAGTAATCGTAACAATTGGGTTTTTTTCCATAAATTTTACTCCTTCAATAAAATAACTGTTAATATTCAACCTCATAAACTATAACAAATGCTTGTTTTTATATAAAACTTCACCTATATTTATAAGTGTAATATATTATACACCATTGTTTACCAAATTGCAAGAACTTATGGAACTATTTAAAAAAACTTCTAACCAATTATCTAACCAAACTTACAAAAAAATCAAATTTTATATTTATCGCTAAATCACATACTACATAATAATAAAAATAACGTTCTAATATATAAAAACCAACGTTAAAAAAATAATTATTAACGTTAAAAGTGTAAAATTAACGATAAAAGTGTAAAATTATATAAAAGTGTAAAATTAACGTTAAAAAAATAATCATTAACGTTAAAAGTGTAAAATAACGATAAAATATATAAAAAATCATTGCGCAAAGGGTAATTGCGCAATGAATATTAGGTTGCGGTTAAAGTGTAATCTTTTTCCGCATTACATTGGGGTCAATTAGTTTTTATGGTGTTGGAATTGTATACTTTTGGTCATAAGAAAATTTGCCCGCGCCCTTAAGATTTCCTAAAACGTCATATGAAAAAACGCTTAATGTAACCTTTATTGTTGTATCGCTTGTAAGAGTTTGCGCTCCTTGTAACAATCTATGCGTAGCGCCTCCATCATAATAATAAACTTCTGATACAACGCCTTTATCTGTCAACTTTGCAATTCCGAATCCCGAATTGAATTCTGTTATTGTTGAATCTGTTGGAATTGTAAATTGCGATCCTAAATCTTTATATTTTGCTTCATAAACCATTAATTTTTTAAATCCAGTGTCTATGTTTTGCGATGTATTTGTATTTGTAACATAAACAGTTTTTTGAATTATCCTTGGATAATTTCCACTATAACTACCCTCCACTAATTTATGTACACTTACTGAAATTTGGAAAATATACTTTACAACAGTGGTATCCGTATGATTAAAGACAATGCTATCATTTATACTAATATTTGCAATATCAACCTTAGTAGAACCCTCTGCGTTTTCAATTTTTGGCGCTTTTTTTCTTGTACTTGTACTTTTACTTGTTATATTTGCAAGCTTATCTTCTGTGTTTTTTTCTGGGTTTGTTCCTGTTGGTATTTCTGTACTTGTTTCCCCTATTTTTTCAAACACACTTACAGTCATCCATTCTCCATTATTTCCAACTAAAAATATATCCTTTGCCGCTTGTATTACATTAGATAATTTGATTGTGTCTTTTGTGTATGTTATTTTTGATTTTTCCGGATGTCCAATAAGTTCTCCAACATTGACGCCAGTTGAACTTATATTTACGCTTGAAGATATATTATCAAATGAAAATTCTGTTATATCATCTGCTTTTCCCTTATCTGCTGCAGCGGAATAACAATTGAAAACACTATACCAAGTTTCCGATGTCATAACATCACCAAACACCTTTAATTTACTAAACGTAAATGCTGAACTTGTGTCTGTTGCACTAACTGGTTTACCATTACATACTATTGAAGCGTCTCCGCCTAAAATAATTGTACCGTTATGTATCTTGATAGTATCTGCACAACTAACTAAATGTGTTTTAAGTCCTTTGATTGTAAATGTGCCTAAATCAATATCGGCATTTACAACCATTGGTAATGCAATGTTTCCGCCTTCAAATGTAAAATCAATGTCGTTTGCCAATTTATAAAATGTTTGTGTTTTAGCATCTTCAATTTTTGAAATATTATAAAATTGTTGAGTATTTGTAATTAAATATGGGGTTGCCTCAGCGCCATTACCACCGGCAAAATCAGCCTCAGCATTACCAACAACTTGATAGTCAAAATACACTTTAAATAACGGACTGGAAGTCACGTATATTACAGCTGTTCTTGAACCTACTTTCGATAAATCAAAATTCTCTACTGTCAATAAATCATTTGATGCATTATAGGTTGTAGCTTGAGTATCTCCTCTCATTTTTACGCTTACTTTAATTGCAGTAAGCGCAGCAGCTCTATCTGCATTTAATACATATTTAATTTGTGGAGCGCTTGTAATTTCAATACTTTCAACATCTTGCAAAAACGTGCATCCGACAATTGAGAACATCATTATTGCGCACACAATTAAACTCAATATTTTTCTTGTTTTCATAATTTTCTCCTTTTGTTTTTGTATTATTTAATTTCAATTCTAATTTCATTTATAATTTCAATTCTAATTCTCATTCATTTTTAATTTCAATTTCAATTCTAATTCTCATTCATTTTTAATTTCAATTTCAACTTCAATTTCAATAATTTATAATATTAAAGTTACTTCATTGTTTCTTGATAAATAAGCGTATAAACATCTATGATTATAATGTTTCTTTATAAATAGGCGTATTTTCAGCAGTTGCGCCGTTTGTAGCTGTATTGTATGTGATTTTTAAAGTATATCCTGTTAAATCTGTTTGCCCCGTAACTACAAAACTGAAGTCTGAATTTGCTTTAATAGTAATTGGCGATGCGCTATCTTTTTCTAATGTAACTGTATATTTTGTATAATCATTTATGTTTGTTAAATTCTTTACATATTCTGGTAAGGTAACTGTAATACCATTTATTGTAGTAGTACCACTTGTAACGCTACTTTTGTCAATTTTGACTGAAGTGAAATATCCTATTTTATTTATCAATCCAACCACTCTATTTTTTGCGTCATACAATTCTCCGTAATACACAACGCAATCTCGAACTAAAATTCTTCTAAAAATCACTGAAGCGGCATCTTTAGGAATTGCATCGCCTGTTGTTAAGGTTGGTAATATTTCAGCGTATTTTTCGCCATCTTTTATAGTGGCTATTGTTGTTTGACAATTATAGCCTTTCGCTACATTTTCTTGAATATTATTTTTATGTTTTAAATCGTCTGTCAATGAACCCGATTCAAAGAAAATGTTACCTGACGCATTTATTGTATTGAAACCCGTTATTTTTGAAAATGCGCCGCTTCTAACAACTCTTACGCTATTTGGTAAATTTATAGGTAAAAGGGTAATATCCTCAGTGCCTGATGTTGTTACAATTATTGCAAGCGGAGTATCTTTTACATAATTTGCTTGTGGAATTACACTAACGCCTAAATCAAAGACTATTTTTGTTGCGCTTCTTGCTGTTTCCGCTGCTTTAGATAAAACATTATTTGTTTCAGATATAAATATAATTGCATTTTCTGCTGGGTTGAATTGTTCTAAATGCGTTTTTACTGCTTGTTCATTTATTCCTTTAATTACTTCGGCAAATAGTGTATTAATATGATTTGCATAGCCCCTAATGCCTTTTATAGCGTTGGATATTGGATTGTTGCCAAAATCAAAATAAAGAAAATCTTTGTTTGTTGACAACGCTTCCACTTCGTTATCATTTTTGTGTGGCGTAGTCGCTGCAAAAGTATTGTTTGCAATAGCTTTACCTTTATTTAAATTAACATTTCCAACTATCGCATTTTTTGTGTTTGCTAAAACAACTTGTTCACTAACTGTATCGAACCAAAATGTATTGTCATTTGACGTTGCTTTGGGGATAATATTATTGGAAGTTATTGCATTGTATGCATCGTGAATATCAATCGAAGTTGCTCCGATTTCTGCTTTGTACATCGCTATAAACATATTCATAGTCTTAACATCAGCTTGGTCTTTTGCAATTTTTCCTTTTTGTATAGCGCCTGTTACAGTTGGCACGATTATCGCCGCTAATATACCTATTATAACTATGACAATCATAAGTTCAACTAAGGTGAATCCTTTCTTTTTTCCCTTCATTGCTTTCTCCTTTTTATATTCGTTTTTTCATATGAATCAAAACCTAAATATATTGTCCTTTCAGCGACTTAATTACATTCTTACGAAAAAAATAATTTATTCTTAATTTATAACTCATATGCCTCTACCATCTTCATCATTTGTTATACTTACAGTAATAAATTTTTCCCTATATATATTAATTAAATAAGAAAAAATAATTTTACTAACTTTGCGCTTTAAAAACAAAAAACTTTATATTGCTTTTAAATTTTAATATTAAATTTTTCTACTACTTTTATATATTAAC
>JAVVUQ010000007.1:0-38013 GCA_036653075.1 Clostridia bacterium
GGCATTCCAAATCCCGTATGCCCTGTTGTAAAACTCTTTAAGTTAAACTGTCTATCGCTTGCCATATGCAAACCCGATAGGTTAACGCTCGCTGCAACTACTTGCGCATCGCACCCACGTTTTAATAGTCCTCTCGCCGTACCTGTTAAATTACCGCCGCCTGCGTTTGAACAAACAACAACGTCTGGTCCTTTGCCATACTTAGCAGTCATCTGATCAGCAATTTCCGAACCTAACGTTTCAATTCCCGTAATTCCAAAAGGCGAGTATAACGACGCATTAAAATAGCCTGTTTGCTCAAGTAATTGCAAAAATACAAAGAATAATTCTGGCCCTACCGTTAATTGTACCACTTCAGCGCCAAAAGCTTCGCATTTACGAGCTTTTTCAATAATCTCAGGTTGTCCCTTTCCGTTAGAATCAAAACATTCTTGGACAATAATGCACTTAAGCCCTTGCATAGCCGCTTGACTTGCAACAGCAGCGCCATAGTTTCCGCTTGTTGCGGATATAACGCCTTTATAACCTAACATTTTTGCGTGATACACTGACAACGCAGCGCGTCTTGCTTTAAAACTTCCCGATGGATTAGCCGCTTCATCTTTTATAAATATTCTTGCGCCCTTTCCTTTTGGAGCAAGCTTTTTTGCAAGCTTTGTAAAATTCTTTAACTCTATAATAGGCGTGTTTCCAACTGACGTCATAGCTTGAATTTCAGCTACTCTTTCTAAGGTGTATCCGCTTTTTGTCATCATTGCTTCATAATCAAAGGCGATTGAACCACTCTCAAATTCATTGTAATCAATTCCAATTGAGCTTTTCATAATCTCATTTTTTCTCGCCATTACTTCATCGTATAATGTCATTTGTTGTCACCTCCAAACAAAATTGCCCTAAGCCCATCGCCAATCTCTAATAACTCAGGTACAAACTCACCAAAATTGTGCTTGTAACAAGGATTAACATCAATCAACTCGCCTTTTTCTTTTCTGCCCGTACGTGTCGTAATTTCAACTATTTCGCCCATCTTTGCATCGTTATTAAGCCTTCCTTTTACCCACACTTCAAGTGGCACTTTTTTTGTGTCTTCTGGAAGCGATGCAGACCTATCTTCTGGCTGCAAAGCTATATAATGAATTTGCACCCAACTACCTTTATTAACCATTATCATTGCCTCACTTATTTATAATATTTTTTATATTAAAAATTAATTTTAATTCTCTCATAATTATAAGTTAATTATTTATATCTAATTCGTTCATAAATATAAGTTAATCATTTATATCTAATTCGTTCATAAATATAAGTTAATCATTTATTTTGCAATTAAACCTCTTTATTTTTAAAATTTCAAATTTTGCAAAATGAGTATACAATTATTATTGTACTATTTTCTTATCAACATCAATAAAATCTCTATAATCGCCCATAATCGCGCGTGGAACAGGTAAATCTATCATAGTTACTAAACCAGCTTTTGCGTTGATAACAGCAGGAATCATATTGATAACCATAGCAATTGTGCCAATTCCGCCATTTACTTCTGGTTTTATGCTCATATTAACTTCTGGAGTGCCTTTTAATACGATATAATCGCCCGTATATGTTCCTTCCATTTCTGGCTCAATTTGTTGAGGGTGAACCATATCAATTTTAACAACGCCATCAACATATCCTTGTCCTGTCATATTAACGCCAGCTACATCGCCTGCTTTTGCTTCTCCATATTCGCTCTTTCTATCCACTGTCGTTATAATCGGTTTCATTTGTTGCGTAAACTTCTCAACTTTCCAACCAATAGCGTCCGCTATCATATTTACGCTTTCTCTAAATCCAACGTGTCCTGCAAGCTTTCCACTTTCAACGCCATCGTTAAATTCCTTAACAGTTAAACCAACGCCCTGTTCTTCCATAACAGCTGGTCCAAATGGCGATAAACTATTAACTCTTTTTGCAAGTATTGACTCAACGTCTGTCATACAACCAGTCAAACATACTACAAGTAAATCCATAATCAATCCTGGATTTATTCCTGTGCCAAGTACGGTAACATTATTCTTTTTTGCAATTTCATTCATTTTTACTGTTAATTCTGGATTGTTCGCTTTTGAATAGGACATTTCTTCCGCTGTTGAAATAACGTTTACACCTTCATTTAATAAATAAACAATTTTATCGTACGCCTTAACTGTAAAACTATCCGTTGCAAGTAAACATACATCGCAATTTTTATTATGAACAACTTCTTTAATGTTAGGATTTATAACTATATCCTCACGATTGCCTCTTTCTACACCTAATAATTCAAATATGCTCTTTCCTACACGTTTTGGGTGTAAATCGCATACGCCAATTATATCAATGCCCTTTTTATTGAGCAACACTTTAGCTATTCCAGAACCCATCGCTCCGAAACCCCATAGACACACTTTAACATTTTTCATATATTAGCCTCCATATTATTATAAACTCTTTATATTTCTTGATATTTAATTTTTTAATGATATTTAAATTATTAATTCATTCAAATTGTTTATTTTTTTAAATCATTAATTCATTCAAATTGTTTATTTTTTAAATCATTCATTTATTCAAATTGTTAATTCTTTAAATCAATAATTCATTCAAATTGTTCATTTTTTAAATCAATAATTCATTCATATTATTTTCACATATAGATTTTGATGATTTTTGCTATTGATGTTTAATTTTTATTATACAGCAATAGATTATATTCTTGTAACCGCCATACTCATACAATGAGGGCCGCCCCTACCTCTTGATAATTCAGAACAAGGAATTTCGTGAATTTTGATGCCGTTATCTACAAGGAGTTTGTTTGTGCAGACATTACGAGTATAGACTATAATTTCATTAGGAGCAACCGCTAAGGTGTTAGCGCCATCGTTCCATTGTTCACGAGCGCTGTCAACGTAGCTATTGCCGCCGCAATTAATTAAAGTAATTTTATCCAATTCAAGCTGTTTTTTAAGCGCTTCTTTAAAGGGAAGATTCTCAACATTTACGGATAATTTACCCTCTTTTTTCTCAATCGCATAAATTTTCATTTCATTTTCTATGCTTGGGTGAATTGTAAACTTTCCATAATCCACCATAGTAAATACGGTGTCTAAGTGCATATAACTTCGAGTTTTAGGAACTTCTATTGCTAAAATCTTTTTAAATCCGCTTTCTTCGTCAAAAAGCAAACGTTTAGCCACTTCTTCAACAGCGTTTACATTAGTGCGTTGAGATACGCCTATTGCCAAAGTATCCTCTTTAAGCATCATAATATCTCCGCCTTCAATGGAAAAACTATCATTTCTATTGTAATAGATAGGTACATCTTTAAATAGTGAATGGTGTTCCATTACAAATGCGCCAAATAAGGTTTCTCTACTTCTTGCTCTTTTAAACATTTTACTTATTATAACGCCTTTGCCAACAAAAGAAAAAGGATCTCTTGTAAAATACATATTCGGCATAGGGTCAAGTATAAATGGATATTCGTCTGTCATAAAATCCGATAAATGCTTGCGCTCGAATTTTAAATCAGACTTTCTTAACCCGCTAATCATTACGTCTACCATTTTTTTATTTTCTAAACTAAGCAAATACTCTTTTATCGCTTGCTTCTTATTGTCGCCATATATATTCGCTTCTTCAACAAAACGCTCAACCAATTCATCTTTGAGCGATTGCGTACTTACGCTTTCGGCGATTAAATCTCTAATATATAAAACATCAATACCTAAACCTTGCAAAATACGCACGTATTCATCGTGTTCCCGTTGCGCTACGCTAAGATATGGCGTATCATCAAATAATTGCATCTCCAAAAAATTAGGGACTAAATTGTTCAATTCTTCTCCAGGCCGATGCACAATCATTCTTTTGAGTTTCCTAACCTCCGACGGAATGTTTACAATATTCATCTTTTTCTCCTATTACATTTTTTTATATTTATTTATACCATTTTTGTGGTTTATTTTATCTATACTTTTTTTCAATATATATTTAATATAATTATTATCATTTTATTTCGAAAATGTTCGTTTTGTTTGATTTAATCATATTGATTTTTTTGATATAAAAACATATGTTATTGTGGCGTTGAATCAATAATTGCTACGATTTTTCCATCAAGTATATATCTTCGTTGTACTCGTGGAGTTATTAAACATACCGTTTCATAGTTAATTGTTCCAGCTTGGGCTGAAAAACTGCTAATACTTTGATTAGTTCCATATCCAAAGACACTGACTTCGTCTCCCCTTTTAATATCAGTTTCATCTGTTTCCAGAATAATTTGATCCATACACACTCGCCCAGCAATTTTAAGAGGTTTTCCATTTATGTACATTATACCTTTATTAGACATTGTACGTGGATAACCATCAGCATATCCCATTGCCACCGTAACTAACGTTGTGTCTTTTAAAGCTGTAAACGTGCAACCATAACTAACCTTTGTACCTGCTTTTACACGCTTAACCATAGTTACAACCGTCTTTAACGTCATAGCTTCTTTTAAAGGTAACTCACAACTTTCACTATTATCGGGCGTCAATCCGTACATTGAAATTCCGTACCTAACCATATCAAAATGATACTCTCTATACTTCATCGCCGCAGCCGAATTGCAACAGTGAACATAATTAAACATTGCGCCTCGCTCTTTTAAGGTTTTTACAATATTAGAAAAACGCTCCAACTGCATCTTTGTATACGCTTCATCTTCCTTCTTATGTGAATCTGCAACAGCAAAGTGTGTGAATATTCCCGTAAAATAAATTCCTTCACAGTAATATAATTCCATCATTTTATCGAAACTGTCCGCATCACAAGCATTAAACCCTATTCTTGTCATTCCAGTATCAACTTTAAAATGAGCCTCTAACCTCACCCCACAGCTTATCGCCGCTTCATTCATTTCTTTGCCATAATCATAATCGTATATTGTTTGTATAATTGAATATTCAGATAGCGTCTCAACATATTCACTTGGAGTGTATCCAAGTATTAATATAGGCTTGATTATTCCCGCTTTTCGCAAATTAACCGCTTCAATAATATTTGACACCGCAAACATAGAAACCAATGGTTGAACAAACGTTGATACTACCGTTGCGCCGTGACCATAACAGTTAGCTTTAACCACCGCCATTATCCCCGTAGTATCATACAATTTTTTCTTTAATACATTGATGTTGTGCGCAATATTGTCTAAATTTATTTCAACATACGTACGTTTAATTTCCTTTAGTTCCATATCATTTCACCATCAAAACCTAAGCAACTCCAACGTTTTTATTGTTTAATTGCGTTTTCAGCTACTTTCGTCCCTTTCCTACCTATCTATTATAATAAATTTGATGCATAATTATAAATTCAATGTATATTTATACATCACCTATATATTATAACACATAAGTGATTTTTTTGCAATTATTTTATATATTTAAAACACGATTTAACATATTAACTTGTAAAAGTTTTTTAAAAAAGAAGTAATTAAAGGTAATAGGTGGGTTAAAATCAATAATGTACTATGCGACGTCAGCGCTATCAATTATTATAAATAATAGCAGTGATATAATAACCATATATAATCACGTAATAAACATTAGAATTAATGAGAAAATCATATTATTTAAGCTTACATTTTATTATAATTATAGATTCTAAGGATAAAGTCATAAAACTCAATTAAATAAAATGTAGCTATAAAAATATCATATAAAAATTAAATATATTTCTATATACATATTCAATTTATATTATTGTACATATATTAATTTATACTATATAAGTATATTAGTATAGTAAATACATATTATGATTCTTTGTATTTATCTTGAATGCTCAATAAACCTGCTACGTTGTCGACGGGGAGAGAGAATACGATTGCGTGCGCATCTGTATTAACGCCTGCATTTTCCATTATTGCCATCATTATTTTATCTTTGTCGGATTTTTTTGATACAATATAAATAAGTTCTTTTTCATCAGCGATAGAAATTCCGAAAAATTTGCGATTATATTCTGCGCCTGTGCCTTTGCCGTGGATTACCGTTCCGCCATTAGCTCCAACGTTGCGAGCTGTTTCCATAATTAAATCAGTGTATCCTTTGTTTGCGATTATGACAATAAGAGCATAATTAAATTCGTTATTCATAACAACCTCTTTTTCTAATAAATTTTGTGATCCGATTAAGTAATTCATAGAAGAATTGCCGCCCATACTACCAATAGGAATCGTTAAAGCTATGCCGTTGCCTTTTAAATTTATGCCCATTAGGCTAACTGAATCTTTTAAAATTTTAATTGCGTTTGTTGGAGTAACCACAGCTGCAAGCATAATTTTTTCAATTTTCTCTAATCCAAAATATGAAAGAATATTCTGTCCTGCTGTTCCGTTGCATAAAGTTTCAAACACGCAATCAACGCCATAATTTTTTAAAAAGTCTATATACGATTGATGACTTTCACGTTTTATAATAGTTATTAAATAGCGTAAATCTGACATTATTTATCCTCCATTTCAATAATAGATTCTTTTTCGGTAGTTTGTTTAGTTTTCGAGCGTTTAGATTTTATTTTAAAATACAGTCCAAGTAGTTGCACTGTAATAAGCGGTGTCATTGCAACTAATGCGACGATGCCAAAAGCGTCTGTCATAATATTTCCGTCAACTGCCGAGCAAGCGCCCAACGCAAGGGGTAACAAAAAGGTTGAGGTCATAGGGCCTGAAGCGACGCCGCCCGAGTCAAAGGCAATTGCTGTGAAAATAGGTGGTACGAAAAAGGTTAAGATGGCTGCGAATAGGTAACAAGGTAGCAATATATACATAATTGGCATATGTGTAATTATTCTTAGCATTGCGGCTCCCACAGAAAACGCCACGCCGATTGACAAGCTTATACTCATAGCTTTTTTTGGAACAGCTCCCGATGTAATTTCAAAAACCGTATTATTAAGTACGTGGACGGCTGGTTCGGCAACAACAATAAAATAACCAATTAGCATACCGATAGGTACGATTATCCAATTGTTAGGCATTGCCGCTAACTGAGCGCCCAAGTAATTACCTACTGGCATAAATCCAACATTTACGCCTGTCATAAACAAAACCAATCCTAAGTAGGTATATATAATCCCGATAACAATACGCATTAGCGGTTGAAATTTCATTTTAAGTTTGAAAATTTGGTATATTAAAAAGAATATAACAATAGGTAATAAAGCCATTCCCATTTCCTTAAAATAAGTTGGTAACGCCGTAGTAAATGTTTTCCATAGCTCCGTAGATGTGGCAATATCAGGCATAGTAATAGGCTTATATGAACTGCTGCTTGGCTTAAATAGTAATCCTAAAATTAATACTGCTATAATCGGGCCAACAGAACATAAAGAAACAAGTCCAAAGCTATCGTTATCGGCATTTTTGTCCACACGTGTTGAAGAAACGCCAACGCCTAACGCCATAATGAATGGCACTGTCATAGGTCCAGTGGTTACTCCGCCTGAATCAAAAGCTACTGATAAAAATTCTTTTGGAACAAATATCGCTAAAATAAAGGTTATAAAGTAAAATCCTATTAAGATATGCGATAAATTTATATGAAAGAAAATTCTAAGTAACGCAATTACTAAAAATAATCCAACTCCAATAGCTACCGTATAAATCATTGTCGTGTATGGTATTTCTTGAATTTGGGTTGCAAGCACTTGCAAATCTGGTTCTGAAATAGTCACAATAGCGCCCATTATGAATCCAAGTACAACTATTATCCATAATTTTTTAGATTTTATAACAGACGCTCCTATGCTTTCGCCAATAGGCGTCAAAGACATATCTGCTCCAAGCGTAAACAGTCCCATTCCTATTACTAACATACAAGCGCCAATAATAAATGCCATCAATGCCGAATTCGGTATAGGCACAATAAAAAAACATAATACAAATACTATTATCGTAATAGGCAACACGGAAGAAAGCGATTCTTTCAACTTTTCAATTAGTATAGTTTTATTCTTAAGCAATTTATCACCCCTATCGGTTTCACAATTTTTATAATTGATTTAATATTTCATTAGCCATTGTTATATTAGCGTTACAAGCAATAAGCCAAACGCTAATAGTATTGCTAATATTGAAAAATTTACTATTGAAAACAGTCCAAAATAATGTAGTAACTTATTCGGGTATGCTTTAATATATGTCTTTAACGTAATTAAACTGGCAAGCGAAGAAATAATCGTACCAATTCCTCCAATATTAACTCCTAACAGTAATCCTTTCCAATTAGTCGTAAAATTAGATAAAAAAATGCCTGATGGCACATTTGAAATCAGTTGACAAGATATTACTGAAACAAGCAATGTGTTTTGGTTAACAAGTTTTGAAACAAAACTATTTACAGCGTCAATACGCGCCATATTATTAGCAAATATAAAAAACGCTACAAACGTAAGCAATAATCCAAAATCTACCTTTAAAAATGCTTTAACATCGAAAATTAGAATTCCTACAACAACTATTATACCAGCCACAATGTAAGTAATTACATCAAAAACAGTAAGCAACGCTACAATAGATAATAATAGATAAAAAACTATCCTAAATCGAGATATTTGCGGTTGAAGCTCATTTAAAACACTTACCTCCTCTTTTTTTACAAATAAACATATACCAGCGATTATTATTAATGATAATACAAACGGAGGCGCCATTACTGAAACGTACTGAGGTAAAGTTAATTTAAAAAAACTAAATATATAGAGCGATTGGGGATTTCCAAAAGGCATAATCATACCGCCAAGATTAGCCGCCACAGTTTGCATAATTATTGTTAATGGAATGTATGATTCTTTCTTGCAATTTTGAAAAACAGCAAGCGTTAATGGCAAAAACGTGAGCAACGCTATATCGTTTGCAATAAAAATTGAACTAATATACGTTATAAATATTAAAGCGGCAAAAAGCGATTTGGTGTTTTTTAAACTCTTAATCATCGTTTTTGCCATACGCGTAAATATATCTAAATTCTTAAATGCGCCAATACATAACATTATAAGAAATAAACAAGCAAGCGTTTTAATATTAAAATAATCTGCATATTTTTTATCAATCGGAATAATCGCCATTGATACAATTGCCAAAGCCCAAGCGATTATCGGCATAAGGTTATTTTTTATAAATGATACCACAGATTTCATTTTACCACACACTTAGGTCACGTTACACATTGTTTTGGTGACGTAAACACTATTGCCTCAAACATATTAAAATTAGTTTTAAAGTCTTACTTAGTGTATGTCTTATAGTTGCAGTATGATACTAAAATTGCGTTTATATATAAGGTCATTTAATTATGCGCGCGTAACAGCATAACCATACAAAACAACCATATAAATGTAGTAAACTTGTAAGCGTTCATAATTTTTTAGGACGCCTAATGGTTTGAACCAATCTATTGTATCTAAATACATAATCGCAATATTTCTGCAACCATTGCCATCGCTATGTGTAAATAGCGTTTTAAAGTTTTGTATTCTGCTATGCAATCATATAATAGAATACAAATCTAATATCAAGCAGAGGTTGATATGACTAATTTTCAATATTCTATCACATAAAATCATAAAAAGCAAAGAAAAATACAGCATAATAAAAGTAATTTAATACTATATGGTTGCAAAATTTGACAATGTTTGTTATAATAGATTTATGAAACAGTCTTTACCAAGTGAAATATTAAATACGCTTTTTGTAGGGCTTATCGGAAAATCACTATGCTCTAAATTAAAGTTAAAAGTTGACAAAACTGGCTTTATGAAATTAAAGCCTCCTTATTTGTTGCTTATAAACCACTGCTCAACAGAAGATTTTGAAGTTGCTATGACCGTTATGTATCCACAACCACTAAACTTCGTAGCGTCAGGCAATCGCTTCATTCGACGCAAATTTCTTATGGACTTAATGGGCGTAATAAAAAAACGCCAATTTAATATTGAAGTGGATACCGTAAATAATATCTTTGAAGTTATAAAAATGAACGGCGTTGTTGCTTTGTACCCTGAAGAAAAATATTCGGTTGATGGCACTGAAGGTATAATTCGTCCAAGTATCGGCAAACTTATAAAATACTTGAACGTCCCCGTTGCAATGCTACAATTATCGGGATTATATTTAGATAAACCAAGATATTCTAACATTCGTAGAGGCGCTATTGCTTCCGCTAAACTTATTAACCTATTGAGTTTACAACAGGTTAAACTTTATTCAGCAGATGAAATTTATACGGTGGTTTTTGACGCCTTTAAATATGATGAGTATGAATACCAACGTGAAAATAGAATAATGCTAAAAAATAAAAATAGCGCCGTAGGTCTTCATACAATACTATATAAGTGCCCTCTATGCCAAAAAGAATTTGTTATTTCATCTGATAAAGATACTCTAAAATGCTCGGCTTGCGGCGCGCAATGGTCTATTGGCAGATATGGCATAATTGTTGGCAATAACAACACCACTCCATTTGACAGCGTCCCTGCTTGGAACTTTTATCAAAAGAAATCTGTTAAACGACAGCTGCAAGAGGGAACTTACACTCTCGAAGGTAAATGCAAACTTATGACTTTACCAGATAATAAAGGCTATAAATTATCGGGAAAAGGCAACTTTTCACACGACAAAGATGCTTTTATTTATAACGGAACAATGGACGGCAAAACCGTAATGCTTACTTTCAATAATAGCGAAATGTATACCCTTAGCTTCAAAGGCGGAGAAAGCGTAGAGTTTTCTTCTCATAGCACGGTATATAGATTTGAATTGGAAGATGGACTAATGGCAGCAAAATTAAGCTTGGCAGTAGAAGAAGCGTATAAATTACTCAATCCAAAACTTACCGAAACTGAAGAAGAAGCAAAACAAAGCGGAATGTAATTAATTTAATTTTAACTCATATTTTCAGTAAAGCGCTATGCTTTTTACTAATTTTGTTTAATCGCTAATAATTAATATTTTAAAAATAAATATATTAAAAATCTTTTAATAAAAAATAAATATATTCAAATATCCTAAATTAAATATAAATCACAATTTAACAACAATATACAAAATTCTTTTAAATTAAACATAACTCACAATTTAACAACAATATAAAAGACAAATCAACAATAATATATTCAAATATCCTAAATTAAATATAAATCACAATTTAACAACAATATACAAAATTCTTTTAAATTAAACATAAATAAACAACACAAATTGATAATAATATACCATAAAATTATAAATTAAAAATATAACACAGATTAATATCATATTAAAAGTATACAATGAATTAAATAATCAATCTAATGCTTGCTTCGCTCGCTCAGCCTACGGCTATCGCTCGCTTGTCGCATAAGTGCGTATGTATTATAATTGCGATTATTCCGTCACTCGCTTTGCTCCCATTTTCATAAGTATAATCATTAAATTAAGATTCAAAACTTTAAATTAAGATTCAAAACTTTAATTCAATAAGTTTTTATATATTCTTATATATTTTTATATATTTCTATATCTTTTATATATTTCTATGTCTTTTATATATCTTTTTATATTTTATATATTTTAGTGTTTAGGGCGTTCGCCTCTAAGTTTTAATGTAGGTGTTGCGTTAAGCGTATCATCTGCTGACGATTGACCGCTGATAATTTGAAAATAGCCATTACTTGCTATCATTGCTGCGTTGTCGGTGCAAAGTTTAAGTTCGGGCAAAAATACTTGGATATTTTGCGATTGTAACTGCAATAGCTGACTGCGTAAATAACTATTTGCGCCTACGCCTCCCGCCACTGCAATTTTATTTAATCCGCTCAATTTAAGTTCTTCAACCGCTCGCACTATAAGTCCGTCAATTGCCACTTTTGTAAAAGATGCGCAAACATCTTCAATGGCGATATCGTTTTCATCGCTTTCATTATTATATTTTAGCATTTTACCTTTTTGCGTTTCGTTATGCAAAAAGTTGATAACGCCTGTTTTAAGACCGCTGTAAGAAAAATTGCCATTATCCACTACAACAGTATGAAAAGGATATAGAGCTTGTCCATTTTTGCTTAGCGCATCTATTTTTACGCCGCCTGGATAGCTCAAGCCCATAACTCTCGCAACCTTATCAAAAGCTTCGCCCACAGCGTCATCTATTGTTGAACACAGCACTGTTATGTCATTATAACCATTTACTTTAGTTATCGCCGTATGTCCGCCGCTTGCTAACACACAGATGTACGGAGGCGTTAAATCTTTATTAGTAATATAATTAGCGCAAATATGTCCTTCTATATGGTTTACCGCATACAACGGAATATTTGAAGCTTGAGCTAACGCTTTTGCATAACAAACGCCTACTAACAAAGCTCCAACTAATCCCGCTCCATACGTAACTGCAATTGCGTCTATATCGCATAACTCAACCTTCGCTTGTTTTAACGCTTCCGCAACTACTAAATCTATCGCTTCAATATGGTTACGTCCTGCTATTTCTGGCACTACTCCGCCATAGAGTTTATGAATATCAATTTGACTAACAATAATATTGCTTAAAATATTTCTACCATCTTCCACTACCGCAGCAGCTGTTTCATCACAAGAACTTTCTATACCTAAAATGCGCATTATTTTTTCCTTTATAGTTACCTTTAATTTATATCGTCCACGTCTTTTTTACGCTTTAAACCAAAACAATTTAATCGTATAGAATCAATTTAATTCCGATGTATACGTTTCATAGTTGCTACCATTATTCCATAATTTTTCTAATTGGTAAAAAGACCGCATTTCTTCGTGGAAAATATGCACAATTACATCGCCGTAATCAACTGCAATCCATCGCCCCTCTGAAAGTCCATCTTTATGCATAGCAAAAACGCCTTGCTTTTCCATTTGAAATTCCAATTCTTCACCTAAAGCTTTAACTTGCGTTGAAGAACGTCCTGAACATATTACAAAATAATCAGTAATATCACTAACGCTTTTTACCCCGATTATGCCTATATCTGCGCCTTTTTTACTATCCAAAATCTTGCAAATCTCTAATGCTGTTTCTTTTGAAGTCATTATATTCTCCTTAAATTATATATTTAATAATTTTATTAATTTTTAATTATTATTTTTATTAATTTTATTAATTTTATTACTTTTTAATTATTACTTTTATTACTTATAATATTTTTAATTATTATGTAGCGCAATAGTATTCTAAGGCTTTTTTTGTTAAATTGCATAAATCACCATTGCGCTTATTTAAATTATAGTCATAATTATATTTTAAAATTTCTATAAAAGCGTTATCAAAGCCATTTTCTGCAAGTTTTTTTCTTGCAAATTCTGCATATTCGCCTCTACTGTCCTCCATAAAATCTGCCATATAAACAGCTTTTTCTAAATTAGACATATTTGGTTTAGCCGTTGTATGAAATTCAATTGCTGATAAAATTTCTTCGTCATCAATCCCGTAATCTTTTTTTGCCACATATCTACCTAAAAAAGCGTGGGTTACCTCTTGAGGAACATATTCTTGAGGAATATATCCATACTTACTATATTCGCTTGGTTGGATGTATTTAGCGCAATCGTGTAACAAACAAGCAATAAAAACTCTATCTTCATCTTCTTTTATATACTTATTGAGTTCTAATCCTTTTTTTATGGTATAATAAGTATGTTCAAATCTTTGAATAGTCAATGATTTCTTAAGTTTGTCGATATACTCTTTATAATTACTATACATTTCATTTTGTGTAATATACTTTAATACGTCTTTGTCTACATAATCACTTACGTCTATTCCAAAACTCAATTTTAATCGTATTTCCAATGAGCTTATATCGTCAATTTGTCCTTTTAAATGTATAAAGTTAGCGTCAAAGGTTTCATTTGCTTTATTTATAATTTTTTCTGTATCAAATTTATATCTATCAAACACGGCTATATCCGCATTTGCCACAATGATTTTAGGATTATACCATTTTGACAAATCGTTTAAGCTATCCGCTCCCATAATAAAATAAGGCTTTTCACCATATAAATTATGAAAATACTTGACTGTATCTACGGTATAATTTTTACATTGCATTTTTATTTCATAATCGCTTACTTGCGCATACTTTCCAAACGCAATTTGCGCCATATCATACCTTTGCTCTTTTTTTGTAACTATATTTTTGTGCGGCGGAACGCCTGATGGCAATACTATAAATCTATCCGCTTTCAATTGCGATAACGCTAATTTTATTATCTGTAAATGCGCTTTATGCGGAGGGTCAAAAGTCCCGCCGAAAATTGCTATCTTTTCCATATTCGCTTTATAACCTTACCTATTTTTTAAATTGAAACAGCTTATTTAAACATTTAATTATTAATAATTAACAATATTAACAGTATTAATAGTATTAATAATAATTAACTGTATTAACAATAATTAACTGAATTAACAATATTACTACAATTAACAATATCAATAAAAGCTAACATAATTTTAAAGCACTTCGTTTGCGCGCGCTAACTGCGCTCCAATTTCCGCTATATAATTTTCTGTTAACGGCAAATATCCTCTTGCTTTTTCCTCTCCGTCAATTTTCCCATTCCCGTTCATATCGCTTTGGTTACAATAATTGTTGTAGATACTGTTGCTGCCTTCTACTGTTGGCGTATAGAAAAATGCAAAGGTATAATAAAGCGCATATGCCGATTGCACATCTTTATTGTTAATTTTAATGGTAACCGCCTTAATAGGCTCAACTGTTTGCGATATTCCTTTGCCATAAGTTTGAGTGCCTATTTGCAATCCTGTATCATAAGCTAACACTGCGCCCGTCAACATTTCGCTTGCGCTTGCGCTATTTCCACTTGTTAAAATTACAAATTGCTTGCCTTCCGCTTTTTCATCAAAATAATCTGCATATAATGACTTTACGCCATTATTTCCAATAGGAATTTCTTTTTTATTCTTATCTATCATTTTATAGACTTTTAAAGTTTCGTTCGCCTTTCCTTTATAGATAAAATATCTTGCCACTTGTTCGCAATAGACATTATATCCGCCTGGATTATCGTTTAAATCTAAGATTAATTTTCCCTTTTCGTTGTATGATGTTTTAAACATTTGCATCGCTTGGTTAAAATCCGTAATTGTTGCGCTTGTCATTTCACTTTCAGTAAAACTAAATTCGTGTAACTTTATATACCCTATTTCTTTAAAATCTATATTTTTCAATTTGTACGCTTCATAATGCGGATATATAGACGGATTATTATTTACATAATTTTCATCTAATTTCATCGTATCGTTGAACATATTAGAATAAACAACTCCGCCCGATTGAAAATAATATTTCATATTTGTTACAATTAGTCCATTTTTATCATAAAAAAAGTATTCGACATACCTTGAAACAATTAAACGTTTTTTTATCGGATTAAAGGTAATTGTTTTGTTATCTCTTGATACAACAAAAACAGCATCTCCGCCCGATAACAATGATTTTATTTCAGTAGCTGGAGTTTGCGCTGTTATAACTGTTCCATTTATGCTAATTAAAAGGTCGCCCTTTCTTAATCCAACGTTTAATCCGTCGGAACTTATAGCATAATCGGCAGGACTATCCAAAACAATCGAAGTGATTTCCCATCTGTTTTGCAAAGTGTTAGGAGTATATCCCACTCCGTAAAGTTCGGTATCTACCGCATTTATTAATTCATAGTATGAATACGGGTCAAGTACTCTTGTGTATGCGTCTAATCCACTCACTGCGCCCGCTGCTGCATTGAATTCAAATTGGTTTTTATCATAATTGAATAAGTATTTGTTTTCGATAATGGAGGCTACTTTATCATATAACGCTCTTTGCGGCAATATATAAGCTTGACAACCTATGCCTAAAGCAAATACCGCCACTAACATAACTACTATTAATAGTACGGTCAATCCTTTACTGCGTGGCTTAATTGGTTTAGCCGATTCGTTATCTGCGCGTTTATACTCGTTATATCCTTCTGTAATTTGAACGTTATTGGAATCTTTAATATTTAGTCGATTTTCTGATTGAATTTCAAGCTTATCCTTTTCTTCCATTCTTTTTTGCTCGTTTTGCTCGCTAATATTTTTGGATTCTTTATCAAATTCCTCATCAAAAAAATCACGTTTATCGTTCATATTATATTCCTCCGTATTGATATTTAATAATTGCTTAAATTCTCGTTTTTTGTATTTATTGTCCTTTTCTATTTCGATTACCTTTAATTAAACAATTTAACCGCTTAATTCTCATTTAACAACTTTAATCACCCTTCGCTATAATTAAATCTTCCTTTGTAATTAAACGCAAAACTGCGCATTTTTGTTTTTCTTTTAATCTCTCAATTAACAATTCGGCTTTTAAAATTTCATTCGCTTTCAATTTTATAAAAGCATCGTCCAAAATAAGTAAATCGATTTTTCTGCAATCGGCTCTTGCTAAAGCAATCTTAAATTGAGTAAATGCGTCAACTTTTTTAGCGTTTTTATTTATTATATCACACAATTCATAATAACTTGCCATTTTGTTTAACGCAATTTTACATTCTTTTTTGCTTTTTCCTCTTGCTTTTAAACCATAGGTTATATTATAATCCACTTTCCTATTTAATATCGCAAAATCTGAAAAAATAACTGCTATATTTCGTTTTTCAATAGGTATTTGCTCAATAGGAACACCTTTATATAAAATTTCACCGCTCGTCTTTTTAATAATCCCACTTATAAGCTTTACCACAGTAGTTTTTCCACTTTGCTTATCCCAATTCAAAATTGTATTGCCTTCAACATTGACGCCAAAACTAATATCCGTAATTACATCGTACTTTTCATACGGATAACGCATTGTGACATTTTTAAATGTTAAAATTTCATCAGTTATATTATCCATTTAAATCTCATCTAACGATAACTCGTACGCCGCAAGAAAATGTTCCATAAAATACTCCAATTCGTCTCCGGCTAATGCAACCAATTCTGCCTTTATAGATTTTTCCGCCTTTAAAAACTCCCGATTACCTGATTTACGCTCGTCAATACACTTTAAATACGCCGATAGCTTGTCCGCTTGTTTTACTAATCTATGTTCGTAACTATCATCGCCAGATATCAACGGCAAATATGTTTGCCTCAATTCTTGTGGCAACATCATTCTTATTTTTTCTTCCGACGCTCGCTCTATCGCTTTATACGCTATCTTAATTTCTTCATTGCTATACTTAATGGGCGTAGGCATATCCCCCGTCATTACCTCGGCGCTGTCGTGATAAAGCGCCATCGCTGCCGCTTTACCCGCATCTAAATTCTTACCAAAATATACGTTGCCTATAACACACAATGCGTGCGCTATAATAGCCACTTGCTGCGAATGCATCGCAAGATTTTCCGTTTCAGAGTTTTTCATCAAACTCCATCGGTTGATATACTTCATACGATTTACAAATGAAAAGAAACTATACATTTTTACCCTTGTTTTTTAACTTGATATCATTAATAAATAATTTTATTAATTAACAAGCAATAATATACTCATAATTATTATACACCAATTTTTTCCTATTGTAAAGTAAACGTTTAATATTTACATATTATTAAATATTCATTATTTCTCCGTTAAAATATAGTAAAAAACAATTGAAATCGATGAAAATCGATGAGAAATCTCTTTGTATAAAATCAAAAATCAAGTTGTAACCTAATAGTTATAAATATACAAAAGTAAATTATTATAATAGCAATTATGATTTATACATATTATTCTTCATAGCTATGATTAGGGTAATAAAAATCTTTATGCAGCATAATATCTTTCACTGTTTTTCCGTCTAAGAAGTAGTTTAAGTAACTTGTGCTAAGAGAACTTCCAAGTGGATATTCCTCCTCAATTACGCTACGACGCACAATTTTGTAAGGGTTATATAGTCCATAAAAGCGTATTGTTATTTCGCCATTGTTATAGTTACATATCAAATAGATGTTACCATTAGTGTTATTTTTTAATTTTAAGTCTGCGCCGCTATCAGATACCATAGCGTCAAATCCCGTTTCAATATATCCGCTTTTTAAAGTATGGCGATGGCGTTCAGTTACCGTTAAATCGGATAAAAGAGCCGCATTATATAGAGTAGTAGATACTTGACAAACCCCTCCGCCTACACCAATAGAGTACTTTCCGTTGGCAATAATAGCAGCTATTTTATAACCACGCCGTTCAGTGCGTTGTCCAACGACCTCATTAAAGGACATAAAATCTCCACGCTTAATAATATAACCGTCTAAAGATTTTAAAGCTAAAACTATATTATGCGTTCGATTTGTATTTTCGTTGTTACAATGAGTAGTAAAGTTGCCCCGTTCAAATGTTTCATTTTTTAATTTTGTTTGAGTCGTTTCAGGCGAAAGTAATGTAACTGGTATTTTTATCGGAAATGATACATTACTTAGTAATTTAATATAAAATAATTCGCTTAAAGCTTCAGTATCCACCTTTCGCCCAAATTGTTCTTTTGTAAATGTAAACATCGCTCGCCCATTTATATTTTTAAACTGCGCAACTGCGCTTTTAGGTTTACAGTTTATGGTTTTTTGTATTTTATTTAGTAACTCATTATACCCGCAAAATACGTAATCCATCGCTTGCGCGCGATTAAAGCCTAACTCATAAATTTCATTGACTAACTGCAACTTATCTGCCATAGATAAGTATACGTTTCGCTTTACTTTTTCAGCTTCTGTTAAATTTGTATAGTTTGCGATAAACACAAATTTATTCTTTTCATATACAAACTCAATCTTTTCACACTCAATCTTTTCAAAATTAGCATATACATTTTTTGGCAATTGTGTAAAATAAAACGCACCTGTAACAAGTGCGCTTATTAACATTATAATTATTATAATCTTAGTTTTTGAATTTGACATTAAATTACCTTTACTTTTTTATTACGAAATAACTGCCAATAAAAATAAAATTTACGTTCTACGATTTAATATCTGTTTAGTTAAGAGTTTAAGAACGTATTTATTAGGACGATAAAATTTTTCGCCTATTTTTATTGCGCTTCCGTCTGAATGATAATCGCTTCCGCCAGTTACAATTAGATGATACTTTGTGGCTAACGCTCTCATCTCACGCCTTTTACTAACAGTTTGTGCAAAATAGTCCGCTTCAATACCTTTTAGCCCTACTTCTTTTAAGGAATTTATTAACAATCGAATTTCATCATCATCCATTCTAATTTTCATAGGATGAGCTAAAACAGCGATAGCGCCATTTTCAACAAGTAATTTCACCGCTTCTTTAGGAGTCAATCTATCGCCTGTTAAAAAAGCTTGCGCGCCTTCGGCTAAATATCCATTGAACGCCTCTTGCACACTTGAGCATAATCCTTTTTGAACCATTAAATCTGCTATATGCTTTCTACCTACGCTTTCGCCCGCCGCATATTCAAGTACTTCATCATAAGATATATCCACATTAAAATCGTTAAGTTTATGTATTATTTTAATATTTCGTTCGTGTCTTCGTTCTCTTTGTAATTTCAACGCTTCTATTAATTTGTTATTATTTAAATTAAATCCGTAACCTAAAATATGCACTTGTGTTTCATCAATATATGCGGAAAGTTCAATTCCGCTCAATATCAAAATATCTTTTCCTCTTGCGTAAATATCTGCTTCAATACTTCCTTCAATTGTATCATGGTCTGTTATTGAAAGCATTTCAATTCCCTTTTCTATCGCTATATCCACAATTTCTTGAGGAGTTTTAGCTCCATCAGATTTGTTTGTATGTAAATGTAAGTCAGCTCTCATTAATCTCCTTGTAGTTTTTCGCTGTTAAAACAAAAATAGATTTGCATAATAATTTTTATTAAACAGTTTTCTTGACGTAAAAGACTAAGCCGTTGCCATTGCTATCATTTGTCAAAACAATTAAAACAGGATTTGTCCAAATCTGCGCTTCTCTAAAGGCCTTTTCAATCATAGTATATACAACTGATTGCATACCTTTTTTGTAAGCAAAATAAAATTCCGCTCCGTTTCCTTTAAATAAATCCGCTCTATAATCTAAAATTAAACTATTTAATTCTTCTTGACTATCAATTTTATGGTCATAATTCACGCCAATGTAGTCGCCTATTTCGTATACGCCTTTTCCATTTTCTGTATAGTTATTCTCGCAAGAATAAGTTTCCACATCTTCTATGCGTCCGTTAAGCGCCTCATTTGAACAAAGCAAAAAATAGTGAGAAGTTATGTCAAATTTATCATTTATCTTGCAATCGCCGTTAGTGCAATCCACATTATACCAATTGTTGTCAATCATAACTTTATTCCAAGCGTGTTGCGCCCAAGGGCTGCCTAAAATTCCCGTTTTGACTTTGCCTGTTGTTCTAATTGCGTTGATACCGCTAATAAGGCACATTGTTTCCATTGCTTTTGCATAACTATCACATACCGCTACGCCTAATTCAAACACGCCCTCTAAGCTAAACGCTGTGTTAAACGCATCATTTGTTTCTTTATTCTCTGCTGTCGCATAATCATAAGTCGTGATTTTGCATATATAATCATAATATGCGTGCACTTTTTCGTATTGCGTCATATTTTCACTTGTAATTTTACATATTGCGTGTTTAATTGAATTGTATAAATTTTCAATTTTTGAACCAGCGTTAAATGTAGGTTTCAATGAAAGCCTTAAAGCCCAAAGCAACATTTCGCTATTAGTAACTAATTGCGATTTTTGCCAATTATCCACAGCAAGGGGTCTATCGTTATTCATTGATAAATCTTTATGTTTGCTATCAATTTGTTGTTCTCTTTTTTTCTCGCTTGAATCATTAGTAAGGTCGCCGTTGATGTTAAGTTTTATTTTTTTATCATTTTCAATAGTTATTTCTTGCGATAATTTTTGGAAAATGTTCCCAGAAACATCATCTATAAGTATACGAATTGATGTAAAAGGCGTTTTTGTCAGCATTTGCAAATCAAATTCGGCATTAGCTCCGCCAAAATGCAGACAATTTAATGCAGAAAAGCCCGATTCAACCGCCCAAACTCCTTTTCCTATCTTTTTAACGCTACTTGGAATATAAAAATATTCTAATCTTTTACAATTAGCAAAGGCATAATCGCCTATTTCCGTTATGCTCGTAGGTAGGTATACGCTTATAATATCTTGCCCTTTAAAGGCATTATCTCCTATCTTTGTTACAGAAAATCCATCAATAAACTGCGGCAATATAACATTCGCTTCGCTTTCGCTATTGTATACATATGACGTAATGGCTACTGTTTGCCCGTCAATATACCTTAATTTGTAATTGCTTAACTTTGAATCTGTTGGAATTAACTCCTCGCTACTTAAAATTGTAACAGTAAAGCTACCTACGCATTTATCAAAAGTAAAATTAATATTTTGTTCCCCTATTGTAGATAGTTTTATTTTATTTGTATTATCAAACATTGAAGAATCAATAAATATTTCCAATGTTTTGCCATTAGTATATAAAATCTCCGCCTTTAATCCAATATCAAAAAATTTGCCCGAAACAACAAATTTCGGACAATCTATAACTTTTACCGCTTTTACGTTAGGCGATAATATCAAAATCATTAGGATAGTAATCAAGCTCAAAGCTAATATTGCAATACATATCGCAATCATTATTTTTGTTCTTTTATTCATTTTAACTGTGTTTTTCATTAATCTCCCGATAGTTTTAATTGCAATATACCAACATTGACGTATGCAAAAAAAGTAAAAACATTATAATTTCTACTTTTTTTACTGTAAAATCAACGTTATAGTTAAACTATTAAAACAAAACGATATATTATTTTATTAAAAATAGTAAAATATAACAAATATACTATTATATACTATTTTCATTATATCAATTTTCCTTTCTACTATCCGCTGTAAAAAATAATGCGACCGTTCCCGGCCCGCTATGACAGCCTACGACTCTGCATAATTGCATAATCTTACAATCAAGTCCAAATCCTTCCTTAACTAAATGCGCGACGTAATTAGCGTCTTCTATACAATCGCCGTGTGATATATAAATATGTTTGCTTTCGCCATTGTAACGTTCTTTCATTTTTTCTACTAAGCGTTGCAAAGATTTTTTTCTACTCAGCACTTTTTGAAGTGGAATAAGTTGTCCTATTTCATTGGTATGCAAAACTGGCTTTATTCTTATCCACGTGCCTATAACAGCGCTCGCTTTACTCACCCGTCCGCCACGATGTAAATATATTAAATCGTCAACTACGAAATAATGACATATATGCCCTTTTATTTCGTTTACATAATTGTACGTTTCCTCAATAGTTGCGCCACTATCCGCTTTCTCTAACGCCAAAGTAGCAAGTAACCCTAATCCGCCCGCTTGCGATAAACTATCTACCGAATACACACATTTTCTGCCATACTTTTTGTTAATCGCCTCAGCAGCTTTAATATGATTATCGCTTGTTGCGCTCAATGCTGCAGCAAGCGGTATATGCAATACATCAAATCCTTTTGATACTAATTTGTCGAAATATTCTTCGGCATCTAATTGAGAAATCTGCGACGTATAAGTCGGTTTCCCCTCTCTCATTTTATTATAGAACATCTCTATGTCCATATCGTTTCCCGTATTTCCGCCAAACTCCTCTTTGTCAACGGAATATATCATACTTTCAACGGATACTCTATCCTTTACTTCTTGCGGAATATCACACGTAGTATCACACGAAATAATAAATTTATTCATAAACACCTTTTAATTTTTATACGTATTTTGTATTATAATAATTCTTATCAATTATCTATAATTATTTGTTTTTAATTATTACCTTATATTAACGCTATATTATTTATAATAACATATTTAATTTTATATGATTATATCAGTTGCTTTTATACATATGGCAATAATTTATACAGCTATGTTCAAGATTTGCTAAGCTATCTAATCCTTTTATTTTTAAAATGAGTATATACCATTGTGGTACAAACCCTTTGACAGTGCCAAGTATATTACTTGTCGCAATAGCGCCTGTATCTCTGCAATCTGTACTGTTATTGCGATTATCACCCATATAATATACGCAACCGTTTGGAACAACATAAGGATTATTTCTATTTTTTCCTTCTAAATTTCCATATTTTGACGACACTATCTTATATAGTGGCGCATCGTCTACTTTTTTAATAACATCATAATCTTCGGCGCCCTCTTGCCATACGCAAACATAACCGTTTTCTATCCAAATTTTATCGCCTTGTAAACCTACAATTCTTTTAATAAGCGGATGCGAAATATTAGCTTGAGCATTGACAATAATAACGTTTCCTCTTTGTAGTGGTAATTGTTTTATATATACAACCTTGTCATTTAGGTATAAGGATTTTTTCACTGTTACTTTTCCATTTTCGTCTTTATCTTCCCACATAATGGTCATTGAATCGCCGCTAATAATATAAACTTTATCGTATGCAATACGTCCGCATATCATAACAATACAAATAATAGCTAATATCGACAATGCAACCCAAGATATTATATTCAATATTTTATTATTAGTAGTATTTTGTTTTACCCTATTTTCTCCATTATATAACGGACTTTCTTCAATATTATCCTCGTTTTTTATATCATTGTTCGAATTTTGTTCATTATTATCCATATTATCCCCTTTATTAGCAAACAGTTCCATTTTTATGTTTAAAGTATAATAATATTACTTTGTAAAAAATCAAATTCCTAACATAAAACTTAAATCGTCACAAATATTTTTATAATGTAACTATTACATATTGATATTTTATGACATTTAGGTAAATAATATATTATTTAACACAATATCTTGTTCGGCGGAAAAAGCCAAAATCAAACTACTAAGGTTATCTTTTGCAAATTTTCCAGAAACAGATTTGAAATCGTCCATAGTAGTAGAAACTTTTTGCCAAAGTTGTCCGCCAACTAATTTATGAACAGTTCTAAATAACGTCATATTCGGCGTGCCCCAAGCGGTAGCTAAGTAAACCGTAAGATCACACGTATGCGCTGAATATACGTCAAAAGTTAGCGCGCTTTGAGCGTCAAATATATACATTGGATCGTTTAAACAGTAAGTGGCGATATTTTTTCCGCTAACACCGCTAACGTCATATGCGCCTACTGCTTCAGCAAGCGTATTTTTAAGTACAAATCCCAAAGTTTGCGGTTGCGACGGATTCATTGGAACAAATTCTGCTAATCCTTGTTTGCCTTTATATATAAGTTTTGTGCGTTCTACTGTTTCTAATACGCCGATAGATGAGGGAATGATAGTCATTGGATGACTTGATAAAGTACGTCCCATATTAATCAAATTACAAATTACAGTTATAGGCATATTTAAGTCTACTATCTCCGCTTCAGCTTCGTATTCGTCAAACAAAAAAGTACCGTTTTTAGCAAGAACCCAATTACGCACTGATTGCGACATTATGCCTCTTGAATAGTAGATTTTAACGTCACTTACGCCTCTAAGCTCTTTTAAATCTGCTTTTAAAATAAGTTTTCCCTCTCTTTGCGTTGCTGACATATTGACTAATTTCGGAGGTTCGGGATTTTCAAACCACATTTTAAGCATTTCACGATCTTTGCTGTCAAAAGTATCCATCATTCGAGGAATATGCAAAACTGTGCTATTTCCGTTATTTTTCATTCTATTAACAGCGTCATAAACTGTTGTCATATCGGTAATAGTGCTATTAGTGCCTTGCACGATAAGCATTGGAATTTCTATTAAAGCGGCGTATGTTTGTGGCGACACGCCCGCTAACATTCTCTCTTTTTCTTCTTCGTTTTTAATTCTAAAATCAATAGCGCTTTCCATATCGGATAATTCTTCCGCTTGAAAACTCTTAAATTCAGTTTGTTCCCAACAACTTCCAAATAATACAGCGCCCGCTCGTATTCTTTTATCTACGCCCAACACCATCATTGCAATTTTACTTGCTTCACGCAAACTGTATAAATTAATTTTGCCATTAACGCAAGAAAGCGATAACATATAAGTTATTGCTCGACGCACGCAATAAGCCCAATTATACCAAACAGTTTCGTCCGCAGTAGTGTCCACGTGACTGTAATGCCTACCCGATTGCGAATAATTGCAATAGTCTAAACTGTCTGGATATACCGTTTTGATTCCAGCGCCACCACAATAATCCACTCCAACAGCAGCGTATCCATTGTTTGCCCAATAGGTTATTTTTTCTTTATCGATATCTCGTTCAATACCGTCAATCAATACCATAACAGGCAAATTTTTAGCGCCAACAGGTATAGCGGTTATAGCGAAAACTCTAACATACTTGTTGTCCACGCACCTGCCATCAAAATACAACTCAGTGTATTCTAAATCGTTTTCAATGTAAGACAAAACAACACGCACATTTAGACTCCTTTCGGGCGTGTCGTAATCTTTCCATAATAAAAACGGAGTTAAAATCGTACTCATAAGCTACCTATTTGTTTATCACAATGTTTGAAATTAAACCAAGCGTTGAAAAAAACAGTACTATCGGCGTTCCAAACCCAAATGTAACTGTCATAGACACAGATTCAAAAAACAATCCGCTTGATATGTGTATTTGCGTAGCTAATATAAGCAATGCAACATTAACAACAAAAATCGCTATCGACATAATCCTAATCGGAGTGTCTAATTTCTTTAATCCAACTAACCCGCACATTCCAAGTATAAATTGCGCTAAAGCCAATAATAACAAAACTGCGCCTACAATGGTCGCCGCTATTATAATAACAATAATATTATCAAATGCTGTTGAACCATTTAATATCATATCTACAATAGGATTCCCTTTAATTGAATCCACAAGCGAATCTCCGCTTCCGCTGCTACTTGGCGGAGTAAAAAAATCTTGATTTGATAAAAACATTCTTATAATATTATAAGTATTAGCCGAATAGGTCAAACCTTTACTTTGCGGCCAATTCATCGTATCACTCCATATATACGCTTTAAATATAGGAAAAAACATACATATAAGCACTGCCAATGCGCATAAAAATATAATAGTTTGCATAAGTGGCTTTTCAACGTTAATTTTTATTTTTTGTTGTGATTTTTGCTTATACGTATTGTAATCACGATAAACAATCTCTTTCTTAGCCATAGTTTTCCTTTCCGTATGGACAATTATTATACGGTTTTCATAATATTGTTGCAATTATAACATAATCAATTTTCTTTGTCAAGAAAGAATTACAATTTAACGGTTTTTAAACCGCTTTACTTGCGATAATGCACCGCAATAACACTTTTAAATTATATCTTTCAATAATACCCTTTTTCCGCTTGCTTTTATATTTAATATACATACTATATCACAGTCATATTAGTTATATTAAAACATCTATTTGTGATAACTTCTATTATTATGCAACATAAACGCTCGGTAAATTTGCTCAACTAACACCACACGCATAAGTCTATGCGGTAACGTCATCTTCCCAAATGATACTCTCATATCGGATTTTTGCTTGATTTCATTGCTTAATCCATAAGAACTTCCTATTATAAAATTAACTTCACCCTTATCAGCTGCGGTTATAATTGCATCTTTAAATTGCTCGCTATTAACCATCTCTCCATCAATATCTAATGCGATATTATATGCGTTTTGCATTTTTGAAAAAATATCCTTTCCCTCTAATACCAACGCTTGCTTTAATGCCGTATCTGCGCTTCCATTAGGCGTTCTTTCTTCTATCTCAATAATGCTAAACTTACAAAATCCATTTAACCGCTTTTTATATTCGTCAATTGCTGAAATAAAATATTTCTCCTTTATGTTCCCTACTGCGATAATATTAATTTTGTACATTTGAACTTATCCTAATTTCTTATTGTTTATATATTTTCATA
The DNA here is from genome assembly GCA_036653075.1 of Clostridia bacterium. Classification (GTDB taxonomy): domain Bacteria; phylum Bacillota; class Clostridia; order Christensenellales; family CAG-314; genus JAVVUQ01. Next base: position 27,018 of record JAVVUQ010000007.1, read on the forward strand.
TTTTTTATTTCATATTTCATACTTTTTATTTCATATTTTATAATCTTAATTTCATATTTCATACTTTTTATTTCATATTTCATTTATAATTATTGTTTTATAATAGGTGTTTGTTAATATTGATTTAAATATTATTGATTTAAATAACGCCCAATAAGATTGCAATAATTGAAATTGAACACGAAGCTATGGAAATAAACATCAATAGCTTACTTTGAAATCGACGAGAACGTAGTCCGTCGCTAACAACTCTATAAGTTAAAGTTTCGTTATATGTCATATTTTGTGGAATTTGAGTTAAAGGCGTATTTTCACTTTCTATTTGCGCTAATGGTTTTTCTATAATTTTGTTTTCCTTATTGATAAAATAAATTGCGACAATTACGCCTGCGCCGACAGCTAAGCCTATGAGCATCAGCCACCACCAAGATTTGTCATAAAATTGCATAAAGGTTTCGCCACCTAATAAATCAAGCAAACAAACGATAAAATTATTGCAAAAATGAACGATTGCGGCAGCAAATACACTACCTGTTTTAAACATTACGTAGCCCAAGATAAGTCCCATAACAAGCGGGTTCCATATCTGCATAGGATTTGAGTGCATAATTGTAAATAATAAAGCGCTAAAAACTATAGCTTTTACTTTACCATAATCAGTGGCAAATCCATTTGCAATGCCCCCTCTAAAGACTGTTTCTTCGCCTATCATTGGCCCGACGCTTATGACTAAAACGGATAGAATTTGAGCAATAGTGTTTGAGCCATAGTCAAAATTCACCGAACCGATATTCAAACCTAAGTACTCAAGTAAGTTAGCCCACGCGTTTTGAATTGGTAACATTACAAAAATCATACAAGGCGCAAGTAAAAATAAAAAAGGTATATTAATGCTTTTGAATTTTTTAAATCGTATAGCTTCTTCTATATTTACACGTTTATCTTTTGTATAAAAATAAACCATTAAAAACATAGCCGCCTGCATAAATACGATGGCGACCATTTGCATATTAGTTAAAAGTAACACGATTGTGCCTACCACTTGACTTGCTAAGAAGCTGCCGCCGAAAATATACATCGCATCATATTTATCAAAATGATTGCGTCTTTGTCCAATTTTAATGGTTTTATATAGCCCTTTTTCTAACATTCGCTTGCGCTCCTTTTCCATGCTCAATCACATTGATTTCAATGTCTTTGCCTATTATTGCGCCAATTTTTGCTAAAGAGTCTTTTGTTGTCTTATAGGCTAACTCTACGCTGTTGTTATTTTCTGATAAATGCCCTAACCACACCGATTTAACGCTCAATTCTATCATCTGCTTAATTACATCTGCCGCTTGAAAGTTAGATAAATGTCCTAAATTACTTTCAATTCGTTCCTTTAAATAATGCGGATACAATCCGTTTCTTAGCATATTTAAATCATAGTTGCTTTCAAGTAACAACAACTGAGTGTTTTTAATAAATGAATTAAATAATGTAGGCATTACCCCAGTGTCTGTTACCGAAGCAAAGGAACTAAATCCGTCATCTAATCGATAAGCGCAACAGTAAGCCGCATCATGCGAACATTTAATATATTTTACTTCTACATCTTTAATGCAAAATGTCTTATTGAACGTATGTATTAAATCTGCGTCTGCTTTACCTTTTTGAATTACCGCTTGCGCGCCCATTTCGTGTACGTAAATAGGTATATTATAGGCATTGCTTAAATTTGCTAAACCTGCAATATGGTCGGAATGTTCGTGCGTTATAAGTATGCCATCGATTTCACTGCCACATACGCCAATATCTTTCATAGCCAATTCTACTTGCTTTTTTGACTTTCCACAATCAATAAGCAAATTGCTACTTTCCGTTTTTATAAAAGTACAGTTACCACTGCTACCGCTAAAAAAATTATAAATCTCCATATATTTAAGTATATCACATCAATAATTAAATAGCAACTTTATATAAACTTTTTTGCAAACCCAGTATCTTTTGTAAATACAAGTGTCTTTTGTAAATAAAGTATCTTATGCAAATTAAAAATTATTCTAAAATTAAGATAAATCCTTAATTAAAATTTACAACATAGGTAATATTTGTAGATAATTAATGTCATAGGATTCTAAGCTAAAATTTTTAATTATGTAAAACTATTAATTCGGTTTAATTAATTCTGCCGCTGGCGATGAATAAACTACAAATATATTGCCTATGGTTTGAAAGTTGATATAATCTTTAAATAATAATATAGTCGAGCTTAGACTTTCATCAATGCCAAATTGTCCCAATATTTCTTTAGCGTTCTCATTATTTATGGCTTCTAATTGTTCCTTTACATAAATAGCCATTTGTGACGCATCTTCATCTTTTTCGTATTCGACAACAAGGGCAATTTGCATTTTTAATAGCTTTTCAATAGGCAAATTTTTTATTTCCCCTTCAACTTCAGGTAAAGCTGTCATTAAAGAAATAGGTATAGGCATTTTACAAGTTTCTGGTAACTTAATTTCATCACCTTTAAGTTTTGCAATTTTTAATTCTGCGCCAATAAAAGCTTCTTCAGTTTTAACTAAATCAATATTCTCAACTGTCAAAGCAATCGGTTTGAACCCTAAGCCATCCATTACAATACCAAATATCTTCTTTAACATTTCATCGCTACACGCCGATAATGTCAATAGCATTACCACAACCGATACTAAAGCTATAACCTTTTTAAATTTCATTTTTAAATCCTCCGACAAAAAGTCTGCATATTTTATGATATTACATACTAATTATTGATTTTTACCTTTTACAATCATTGCATATTTAATTATTAAAAACTATTATTAACTTATTAATAATAATTCATTGCAGTTAATAATTAATTTATGTTTTAATAATTTAAAATTTTTCAATTATTAAAATTATGAATTATGAATTTTAATCATTATACGTAATAACTTATGTTTAAATTTATACGTAATAACTTATGTTTAAATTTATACGTTATGTTTTATGATTATTTTGGTAAAGCATCGGTAACTCCATCTTTTTTGATTTTTTCTATATAATTACACGAGTCATATTTATTGCTTATTGTTATATCACAATCGTTCATACAACGTAAAATAAATCGTATCGCTAAACCAATTTCACTTTCAGTATCTATGCTTAACATTGATTTAAAAGGCAAATTTAAAGATGTTGCATTTTCAACAATTTTAAGATTATCAAATTTGTTTTTATGCTGTAATCCAAAAATTCTTATAGTTTGCATATAAGTATCTATAAGTAAAACCGCTTTCCCATTATGCTCCACAATCTCACACTCTTTAAACATTAAATACTTAATATTCTCAAATTGCATAATATAATTTTTAATTAAATTATATCTCGCTCTAACCGTCATATCTAATTCCACTAATCTATAAGGATACAAACCATCTTCATCGGATAATGGCGCAATTATAGTCGCATTTTCAAACTTTTCCCCTATTGTTTTTGATAATGACGCATCTACAATATCATTTACATTATTTGCAGTTTCACTAACTTGCTCTTTTATTGCTTTATTATCTTTAATGCCATTATTATTTATATCATTATTAATTTCATTATTCATAACATTATTAATATCATTTTTTATATCATTAATAGCATTATTAGTATCATTATTTATTTCATTAATAGCATTATTATTAATATCATTTATTGTTTTAATCTTGTTTGAGTTTTCTATATTCTTTGAGTCGTTATTTACATTGATTTTTTTAACTGCGTTTGTAGATTTAACTATTTTTTTTCGATAGTTTTTATCCGTATACGCTGCAACAGCTTTGCTTTTTGCTCCCTTACTATTTGCGTAAATATTTGGTTTTAAATCTTGCGCTAATTCTGTTTTTACATTATTTAAATTTTTATTCAATGTAATTTTATCATTGTTTTCTTTTTCTTTTAATCGTTTTTCCAATTTGCTTTTTTGCAATAACAGTACCTGTTGTTTAGCGGAAATTTCTTCTCCCTTTATGCTCTGCGGTCTTGCCGTAGCGCCTCTTATTTTCATATTCCCTTCCTCCGTTGTATAATCCCTTATTTTTTATAAGTATTGTATGGTTATATAGAAAAAAATCACGCATTATCTTTTTCAACCATATTTTTTTCAAATTGTTTAACAGCCCTTCTCAATGTTTCTCTATTGACACCCATTTCTTGACATATATATAATAATGAAGCGCCTGTGCGTTTATTTAATTCATATGCAAAAGCGCCCATTTTTGCCTTATCTAAAGCGACGTCGCTATAATTGCTCACTTCTAATTTATCCGCTAAGTCGTTTAGCACAGTATTATAATCTTCTTTTAATACAAAACTTCTAACATCTAACCAACCAAATATTGAATGATTGTCCGACATTGTAATTATATACTGTTCCAATGTATCCAAAGTTTGACCTGCATTAACAGCAAATTCCTGCAAACTTTCATTTTTACCGCTATACATTTTATAACTTGAGTATGGATATGTTTTAATTGAAAAACGAGGATTATCAAAAAGTGGATTATTATGCACAAATCCTATACACGCCGCTGTTTCAGCTTCGTTTTGTAAAACTTGGCATTTAAATCGACCATTGAAAACATATCCGCTACGTTTTTTGTTTTTGTTAAAAAATAACGCAAATGTTGTGTCTATTTTTTTCATAACATCGGCAATTGGAGAAATACCCGCAGATGAAAAAACTAAATGAGCGTGATTATCCATAATGCTATATGCCAGCAAAGTCACATTTTCTACGCTTTTAAGTAACTCTATATAAAACATCTTATTTTTATGTTCGGCAAAAATTGATAGTTCTGAAATACCCGCCACTAAAACGTGAAAGTACTTTCCTTTTAATATTTCTCTTGCTTGTCTTGCCATATATTTACTACCTTAAAAACTTAAAAACAACGAAAAAGCCGCTTTTTTTATTCAATCCTTCTAATAATTTAATTCTCATAGGTCAAATGATGTAAACAATACACCAATAATCAATAGTATAATCATCTAAATTCTTAAATTATACATTATTATTATAACATATCGCAACTTATTTGTCAATGCTTAACTTCAATTTTGCTTTAATCTGTATTAGTTGCAACAAAATAAATTTGCTGTAATTATTCATTTTAATATATTTTGATAACTAATTATATTTTGTTCATTTTATTATAATTTTTTTATATAAACATATTACTTAATTATACAAACTTATAATTATGAAAAAATCGCAAACAAACGTCAAATTTAGTTTAAAGTTAAAAAACCGAGCAAAATAAGCGATTAAATAGTATAACAATTAAATTTATATTGATATTTTTGTTTTATATTTATTATTGAAAATCTATTGAAAAATACAAGAAAATATGTTAAAATATATAAGTAAGGTTAATTATATCATTATAATAAAGGTTTTGATATAAAAGCGCAAGCTTAACTATAAACAAGGAGCAAATTATGATAAATATCGCCATTTGCGATGATTCGCTTACAGATAGAATAAATCTATACGAACAGGTAAACAATTACTTCAGTAAAACTGGAGAAAGTTTTGTTACAGAATCATATGACTGTGGAAAACCTTTTTTGGAAGCTTGTAAACACAAACAATTTGATTTGATTTTTTTAGATATTATATTAGGTGATGTCAGTGGAATTACCGTCGCTGAAAAAATACGATTTAATAATTCCAAAGTTTGCATAATTTTTATTTCAAGTAGTCGTGAATTTGCTGTTGAAGGGTATAATGTCAACGCTTTAAGTTATCTTGTCAAACCCTTTAGCGAAAAACAACTGCTTTCAATTTTAGATAAATTTTTAGCTTCATTTACAGCTGACGACGAAAAAAATATACATATTAGAAGCGAAGGCGTGAACATTCGTATTCCTATTGATAAAATTTTGTATATTGAAAGTCGAGATAAAAAATTGTTTTTTTATTTAACCGATTCCACAACATTAGATACATATGCAAAATTAGACGATTATAATTTAATGATGAATCAATTTCCTAATTTTTTAAGATGTCACAAAAGCTATTTGATAAATATGGACCAAGTCAAAGAAATAAGGGATAATAAATTTTTTATGAAAAATAACAGCGTTATACCTGTTCCTAAAGATACTATTGCCCTAAAAAAGAAAGCATATTATGATTACATCATTGATAAAACATAATTATAATTAATCATATTTAATTGACCTTTTATTTTTCTATTTTATAAATTCTTATAATTTTTATACGCTTTAGCGTTGTACTATTAGATATACCCAACTTGAGTATTATTCACTTGCTATCAATTTTTCTTTATGATATAATGTATTTGTAGAAGATTCTTCTTGAGCAGCTTTTTTTATGTATAAATTATGTATCTATGCAATAACATATATGAAAGTATATAAAAGACTTTATATAAAATTATATATAAACTAATATAAAAACTAATATAAAAACTTTATATAAAAAATTATATATAAACTTATATATATTTTATATAAAAACACTGTATGAATTTAATTTTTATCAACTCTAATTGTTAAAATTAGCAATAAAGGCTTAAGGTAATTCAATATAATACTTAAGTAATTTTATTTATGCTTAAAAACGCTAATACCTCAATAAATTAAAAAACTTTATATATAATAGGTGACACGATGAAACATAAAGTAATTACAAGGATTTTATATATATTTATAGCCATTTTGGCAATTACTACGACAATTATTTCATTTGTAAGTTATTCTTCGTCTAACAGCGCAGTTATAGACAATGAAGATGTAATTGATTTTAGTAAAGGTTGGTATTATGAATCGGAAGATGGTATACAAAATTTAACAATTCCTAAAAATATAATACATAAAAATGGTATTGTTAAGTTATACAATAAAATTCCTGATTGTATAGGTGAGCGATGCGTATTCTATTATTTATCCAAAGACCAAAACATTACTGTTGAGATAGATGGCAAAGTAATATATGAATATGGTAAAGATTACAAGGCGGCATATGGCGCAAACTTAGGAAAAGTCTGTAATATTGTAACTATAAGTAAAGCTGATATAGGAAAAACGATAGCTGTTACAATAGAAAACATACATAAAACTGACGAAATAAACATTACTAAATCGTTACTTGGCACTAAAAGCTCCATTGTGTTTTATATAATAGGACACAATATGATTAGTTTGGTGTCATCCATTGTTATGATAATCGGCGGAATAATATTCGCTCTTATCGGTTTAATTATGAGCAACAAAGATGTTCAGCATAGTTTTAAAATGTATACGTATTTCGGAATTTTTATTTTTTTGTCAGGACTATGGATATTATCGGATAGTAACATTTTACAGTTTTTTGTTTATAGTAGAGCGGGGCAATTTTGCCTATCAAATGCCTGTTTAATGTTAATGCCCATACCTATTTCATTATTTATGCGATATATTTGCACGCATTTTGTTAAAATCTATGATATAACTGCCATTATCTTTGGCTGCAACTTTATTGTTGTGACTTTTGTCTATATAACTATGATCGTTGATGCAATTTTATTTTTGCGAGTATTGCACATATTAATAATTGCGACAATAGCGTTAACAATAACAACACTTTCAATTGAAACATTTAAATACCACAATGGCGAAGCTCGTAACATTTTTATTGGCATAATAGCGCTTTGTTCCCTTTCTTTAATAGGCATAATCGTTTATTATCTGTCACTTTCGTCATTATATATGTTGATTTTTATTATTGGAGCTTTAATATTTACTACTATGCTTTTAATCGTAATAATTCGACATTCAGTCTTATCAATAAACACTAAGGTTGAAGTAGCCTTGTATAAACGCCTTGCTTTTACGGATTTGCTCACGCATATCGGAAACAGAGCGGCATATAAACAAACTATCGACGATATAAGCCACAATATTGACTCTTTTTCTACCTTATCAATCGTAGTCGCCGATTTAAATAAACTTAAAAGCATTAATGACACATATGGACATCTTGAAGGAGATAACCAATTATTTAATATTGCTGATTGCCTTCAACGCGCATTTTCACCTATTGGAATTTCATTTCGGACGGGCGGAGATGAATTTGCAGTTATTATTAAAAATTCTACCTATGACAACGTTTTAGGTTGTATTGAAAAATTTCATCAATATATAGAAGATTTGAATTTAAAAGGTAAATCTCCTTTTAGCGTTTCTACGGGATTTGCCATACGTTATCCTCACGATGAGGATATTCCAGACATATTCGCGCTATATAATAGAGCGGATTCAGATATGTATATCAACAAACAGAGGTTAAATAGATAACTATATGCAATCACTAAAAGAATTGTATCGCATCGGCAGAGGCCCTTCCAGCTCACATACTATGGGGCCTGAATTTGCCGCCAAATTCATTTTGTCTAAGTATCCGGACGCTGACTCATTTTCAGTCACATTATTCGGCTCACTTGCTTTAACAGGCAAAGGACACGGCACTGACGTAGTATTAAAAAGTATTCTTGGACGAAATACTCCGATTATATTTAATACTACCGAAACCAATCTTCCACATCCTAACACTTTTGATATTTCCGTCATTAAAGATGGCAATGTCATCGATTGTCGACGAATTTTAAGCGTTGGCGGCGGAGCAATCAAGATTCAAGGAGAACCAGAACTATCTCCCGCTAAAATCTATCCGCATAATTCATTTGATGAAATAAAATCCTATTGCAATGATAATGATATGAGCCTTTATGATTATGTCATAAAATTTGAAGGAACAGAAATTATAGATTTTTTGGAAGATATTTGGACGCATATGAAAGATTCGGTAAAACGTGGGCTTAAATCCACAGGAATCCTCCCAGGCGGCTTGAATATACAACGTAAAGCTAAATATTTGTATAGCCAAACTCATATAGACGAATCTCCCGAAACTCGAGAACATCGCCTTGTTTGCTCCTACGCTTTCGCCGTTGCCGAAGAAAATGCTGCTGGCGGCATAATAGTCACAGCTCCCACTTGCGGCGCAAGCGGCGTGCTTCCAGCTACTTTATATTATATGAGTAAACGGCATAACTTCCCCGATAGCGTAATTATTCGCGCTCTCGCCGTAGGCGGCATAGTTGGCAATCTTATCAAAACAAACGCATCAATTAGCGGCGCAGAATGTGGCTGCCAAGCCGAAATTGGAAGCGCTTGCTCAATGGCTTCAGCGGCGCTTGGCGAACTTTTTTCTATGAAAATCGAACAAATTGAATACGCAGCCGAAATCGCTATCGAACACCATTTGGGACTTACTTGCGACCCAGTTTGCGGTTTAGTACAAATTCCTTGCATAGAACGCAACGCTGTTGCTGCAATGAGAGCGCTAAACGCCCTAAGCTTAGCAAACTTCCTCTCTGATACTCGTGAAATTTCACTTGACTTAATTATTAAAACTATGTACGAAACAGGCAGAGATTTATCACAAATTTATCGTGAAACTTCTACTGGCGGACTTGCTAAACTTTACATTAAAAAGAAAATATAAAATCAAAAAAATATAAAATCAAAGAAATATAAAATCAAAGAAAATATGAAAAATAAAGAAAATATGAAAAATAAAGAAAATAAAAATGTTGCGCATTGAAATATTTTTACTATATAATCGCATTATTTTATAGGCTGAAGAATACTTCAGCCTTTTTATTAAATTGAAAATTGAATTGTAAATTGAATAATATAAATTAATTTATTAATTGAATCGCAAATTGAATTGCAAATTGAATTACAAATTCAAATAGACAAATATTATTTACCTATTTGCGAACCGTAACATCAAATTGCTTGCACTTTTCATTACATTTAATATTGAAATCAATATCGCCTTTAGAGCAACTTAAACTACACCCCTCAGCTTTTTTAGGCGGACAGGTTCCAATATTGATTTTTTTACAATCGCAATTATTTACCGTATTTTCGTACATCCATTGATTTACAAATTTTTTCATATTATTTATACCCCTCATCTATTACTTATTTTTAAATAATTTTTATAATTGATATGTACATATAGCGACACCAACTTTCCATATACATTACACATAAAAGTCACAAATAATTAATGTGTGTCAAACGGTTGAGTTTTTTTTAAATATATTGTATTATATAGTATGTCATTATTGAAATGGAGGTTATTGAGATGGTATATGATAAATTAAAAGAAATTATTGTTGAACAATTACAAGTAGATGAAAAACTCGTCACTCGTGAATGCAATATAATTAAAGATTTAAACGCTGATTCACTTGACGTTGTTGAAATGCTTATGAACCTTGAAGAAGAATTTAATATTAGCATTCCTGACGAAGCAGCAAGCGAACTAAAAACTGTCGGCGAAATAGTAGACTTTGTTGAAAGTAAAATAAAATAAACAATGGTACATTCTTAGCTACAACGGTATCGTTGTGGCTTTTTTTGTCTAAATAATCTGACGTTATATATTTGTCTAAATAATCTGACGTTATATATTTGTCTAACTAATTTGACCTTGTATATTTCTCGAAAAATATTTAATGTTATATATTTGTCTAAATATATTATACGCTATACATTATATGTTAACAATATAAATACCACAGTATTACCATCACTGTTTTTACTAATACTACATAGTGCCTATTACCACCAATTCAAAGCAATATAAAATAAAGGATAACTGTATTAATGAAAAAACGTCCCTATTATAGATTTATTAAATATGTTTTAAGATGCGCATTTCCACACATTTCCATATTTTGTGAATATGATTATTCGAAATTTAAACAATTAAACGATAATAATACAAATAAAAAAGATGCAAAATTAAAAAAACATAGCAAAAATGTAAAAACCAACACAATTAATAAAAATGTAAAAGATAATGCGAATAGTAATGATATCAAAGATAATGCGATTACTAATGATTTAAAAGATAATGCGATTACTAATGATTTAA
>JAVVUQ010000008.1:0-12243 GCA_036653075.1 Clostridia bacterium
TTAATTCTAAATTTAAATTCTAATTTTATTCCAAAGTTATCTTTTTAATTCTAAATTTAAATTCTAATTTTATTCCAAAGTTATCTTTTTAATTCTAAAATTAAATTCTAATTTTAAATTTTAATATTTTTTATTCTAATGTTATTAAATAAATCTTTGAATTTTGTATTATAATTTTAATAAATTATAATTATAATAATTTATATTAAATTATATTTATTTTTGTATGTGTAATTTCTTTACTGTTATTTATACACATTATACCGCTCAACGAATTTGCTGAGCGGTATAACCATAAAAGCAATTTTTTATCTAATAGTGTATTTTATTGCTCTTTATTTCATAAAGCCTTTGTAGTGTCTCATCATAATTTGTTGTTGTAAAGCCTTATCAAATTCAAGTGCAACGCTTACGACGATTAGCATACCTGTTGCGCCGAAAGCAGACAAAAGAAGGTTTGAATTTTCTGGTCCGCCAATCCAGCTAAAAATAAGTGATGGAACCAAAGCCATAATAGCTAAGAATACTGCGCCATAAAGGGTAATTCTCTTAACGACTCTGCCCAAGTAATCGCCTGTTTGTCTACCCGGTCTAATGCCCGGAACGAACCCGCCGTTTTGTTGTAAGTTTTTGCTAACATCAGCTGGATTAAAGGTTATCATACTATAAAAGTATGCGAAAGCTAAAATCAATATGCTTAGAAGCAAGCTATACAGCCAACCGCCGCTTTGTAAGTATGTTTTCACGCCTTCTGCAAAGCCGCTGCCTCTAAAGAATGTTTCGCCGATAATCGAAGGTAAACTCAATATAGCGAAGGCAAAAATCAATGGTAAAACGCCAGAAGCGTTAACTTTAAGAGGAATATACGTTGATTGTCCGCCGTACATTTTGTTACCTTTGACTTGTTTAGCATATTGGACTGGTATTTTTCTTTCTCCGCCGTCAACTAAGACGATGAAGCCGAATACTAATACTAATACGCCAAGGAATACGAATAATTGCCATCCGTTACCTGCGATAAAGCCTTTTGTGATGATATCTTCTATCATTTTAATAATAGCTTGCCCGCCGCTTGCGATAATACCAACGAAAATTAACATTGATATACCGTTTGAAATGCCGTGTTCGGTAATTCTTTCGCCTATCCACATACAAAGTGATGAACCTGCTGTAAATATTAATGTAACGAATATAAATACTACCCATTCAGGCAAATTGCCTGTTCCAAACAAATTTAAGTTGAATAATGGTAAATCAGCTGTTGTTTGCGCTTTAAATGTAAATAAAATTCCAAGTGATTGCGCTAACGCTAAGCCTAATGTTGAATAACGAGTAATTTTGTTTATTTTATTACGTCCTTCTTCTCCTTCCTTGCTCATTCTTTCGAGAGCTGGAATTGCTACTGTTAATAACTGAATAATGATAGACGCATTGATGTAAGGGGATATACCTATTGCAAATAGTGTTCCTTGGCTTAAAGCTCCGCCTGTTATGGCGTTCATAATACCAAACAAGCTTGTTTGGTCTTTTGTTAATGCTTCAAACGCTAACGTAGATATTCCCGGTACTGGGATAAACGAACCTAATCTGTAAATTAATACAAACAAGAGGGTTATCAATATCTTTTTCCTTACTTCTGGAATCTTAAACGAATTCTTCAGTGTATCAATCATTATTCGGCTACCTCTGCATCATTGCACGCATTAGTTAAAACTATTGCCTTGCCACCTGCCGACTCAATCGCTTTTACTGCCGACTGTGAGAACTTGTGTGCGTACACAGTCAAGCTCTTTGACAACGTTCCGTCGCCCAACACTTTTAGTCCGTAAAAATGTTTAATCGTGACTAAACGCATTTCGATTAATAATTCTGGTGTTACTTCCACTCCATTATCAAAGTTTTCAAGTAAGCCAACGTTTATTGTAGCGTACACTTTTTCAAACTGGTTATAGAAACCACGTTTAGGCAAGCGTCGCGCTAATGGCATTGTGCCGCCTTCAAAACCCGGACGTACTCCGCCGCCGCTTCTTGCCCATTGCCCTTTGTGACCCTTACCGCTCGTTTTGCCAAGTCCGCTGCCTATGCCTCGTCCAAGTCTTTTCGTAGCCGTTTTTGCTCCCGGAGCAGGAGCGATTGTGTGAATATTCATAAAAACTTAACCTCCGTTCTATTTTGTACCGCTTTTTTTGGTATAGGTTAAACTCTCGCTTACCCATACCGATGCGGTTACTTTAAAGTTTTATTCTGTTACTTCTTCAACTTTTACAAGGTGTCTTACCTTGAAAAGCATTCCTGCTATTGCATCGTTTATTTCAAAAACGTTACTTTGGCGGATTTTATGAAGTCCCAATGCTTCTACTGTTGCTTGTTGGTCGTCTAAGCAAGCGATGGTGCTTTTTATCAATGTCACTTTCACTTTCTTGCCTGTTATTACATAAGGCATTTCGCCTTTCTCAAGCTTTTTCTTACATAACGGCTTTTTAGCCTCTATCACATATCTTGCCATTTTGCACCTCTATCCTCTAATCTCTTCGACGGTTTTGCCTCTTAAAGTCGCAACCTGCTCGATAGTTCTTAGGCATCTCAATCCTTCAATTGTTGCCTTTACGCAGTTTACAGGATTATTTGAACCATAGGATTTTGTCAAAATATCTTTTATTCCAACAGCTTCAAGCACATTTCTGACTGGTCCGCCTGCTATTACGCCTGTTCCTGGCGCTGCTGGTAACATCAATACGTTTCCACGTCCAAATCTTCCTATTGTTTCGTGTGGTATTGTTGTGCCTACTAAGGATATGTCTATCATATTTCTTTTCGCTGCTTGTTGCGCTTTTTCTATCGCTTGCGGTACTTCGCCCGCTTTGCCCATACCTACGCCTACTTTTCCTTTTCCGTCGCCTACTACTACTAACGCTGAAAATCTCATCGTTCGTCCGCCTTTTACAACCTTTGTTACTCGGTTGATTGATACGGTCTTTTTGATTAAATCGTCTTGTTCTCTTTGGTCACGGTTATCTCGACGTGGTCTTCTATCTCCAAACCTTTTATCATCGCCCTGTCCTGCGTTTCCGCCAAACTGTGGTCGATTGTTGTTATTATTGCCCCTGTTATTGTTATCGAATCTGCGTTGCCCTTGCGGCTTATCTACTTGAGCCGTTTGAGCTGGTTGTTCGGTTGTTACAACATTTGCATTAGTTACTACTTCTTCAACGTTTGTCACCTTCGCTACCTCCTAAAACTTTAATCCGGCTTCTCTTGCGCCATCCGCAACTGCCTTCACTCTGCCAGTGTAGATATACCCGCCTCTGTCAAACACAACTTCTGTTATGCCTTTCTCGATTGCGACTTTTGCTACTGCATTACCTACTGCCTTTGCAGCCTCTGTCTTAGTCTTTCCAGTCAGCTCTTTATTTAAAGCTAAACTTGACGCCGAAGCAAGCGTGATACCTTGTACATCATCGATAACTTGAGCATATATATATACTGTACTTCTATATACGTTAAGACGTGGACGACTACCCGTTCCGAATACCTTTTCTCGTACTCTTTCATGACGAATCCTTCTGTCTGCGTTCTTATCTTTTTTTGCTATCATAACTCACTCCTTTACTTGTTGGTCTTGCCTTCCTTAATCACTACGGTTTCGTCTTTATATCTTATACCGTATGAGTGGTAAGGCTCAACAACACGTTTTGCTCTGATGTTTGCTGCGGTTTGTCCAACTAATTCTTTGTCTATCCCTTTTACGATAACATCTGTTAAAGTCGGACATTCAAAGCTTATTCCTTCTGGTGGGTCTATTTCCACAGTGTGCGAGTATCCAATATTAAGCACTAACTTTTTACTGTTTACTGCTGCTTTATAGCCTACGCCATTTATAACCAATGCTTTTGTATAGCCTGCTGTTACGCCTACTACCATATTATTTATTAATGTTCTATACAATCCGTGTTGCGCTTTTACGTAACTTTCTTCATTTTTACGTGTAAAGTGTAATACGTTTCCTTGTAATTCACATATAATATTATCATCGCATATACTTCTGCTTAAAGTACCTTTCGGCCCTTTTACTGTGATATCACTACCGTCTATATTTACTATTACGCCCGCTGGTAATGTGATGGGCAGTCTTCCTATTCTTGACATAATACCCTCCTTACCATACGTAAGCCAAGACTTCTCCGCCTTGGTTTAATGTGCGCGCTTTTTTATCTGTCATTACGCCTTTGCTTGTGCTAAGTATTGCAATGCCCAAACCATTGAGTACTTTTGGTACGTCGGTACTTTTTGCATATACTCTTAGTCCCGGTTTGCTTATTCTTTTAAGCCCTGTTACTACTTTTTGTTTATCTACATATTTTAACGTAATCACTATAATTCCTTGAATACCGTCGTCTTTTACTTCAAAACTTGACACGTATCCTTCTTCGCATAGTATTTGCGCTATCGCTTTTTTCATATTCGATGCCGGAATTTCTACGGCAGGGTGCTTTGCAGTCAAAGCGTTTCTTATGCGTGTAAGCATATCCGCAATGGGATCAGTTATTACCATAATCTACCTCCTACCTTATTACCAGCTTGCTTTAGTTACTCCAGGAATCTCGCCTTTGTATGCAAGCTCTCTGAAGCATATTCTGCAAATGCCATATTTACGAAGCACCGCATGCGGTCTACCACACAGCGAACATCTTGTATATCCCCTTGTGCTGTACTTCGGAGTCTTTTGTTGTTTGTTTATCATAGCTTTCTTTGCCATAAATTACCTCCGTTATGCCTTAAAGGGCATTCCCATTAGAGCTAACAATTCTCTCGATTCTTCATCGGTTTTTGCCGTTGTTACTATCGAAATGTCAAATCCTCTGGTTTTTTCTACTTGATCATATACTATCTCTGGGAATATCAATTGTTCTCTTACGCCCAATGTATAGTTGCCTCTGCCGTCAAACGATCCTGTTGGTACGCCTCTAAAGTCTCTTACTCTTGGTAATGCTACCGACATCAATTTATCTAAAAATTCATACATTCTTAAATTCCTCAATGTTACTTTAGCTCCTACCGCCATTCCTTCACGCACTTTAAAGTTCGCTACTGATTTCTTAGCGTTTGTAACTATTGGCTTTTGTCCTGTTATCTGCCTTAATTCCTCCACAAACAACTGGAAGCTTTTGCTGTTATCCTTTGCGTCGCCAAGTCCTGTGTTTACTACTATCTTTACTACTTTTGGTACTTGATTTATATTCTTATATCCAAAATGCTTTACCATCTGAGGTATAACATTTGTCTTATAATGTACAAACAATCTGTTCGGCTCACTCGGCTTATAATTCACTTCTGCCGCTACTGGCGCTGCCGTTACTTCTTTTTTGTCTTTCTTGACTTTCGCTGTTTTGTCAACTGCTACTTTCTCAACCTTATCTGCCATAATGCTTTACCTCCTTAATTATTTTCTTTCTTTACTGTTCTTCTTACTGCTTTCTTTTCAGCTTTTTGCGAATCTTTGTATTCTAATACAGTCCGTACGCCTTTGTGAGCGCATTTCTTGCATAATCTTACTTTCTTTCCGTCTTCAGCTTCTTCTACGCCATATCTTACGCCTGTTTTGCATACGTCGCAATATAACAATACGTTACTTGCGTCAATTGCACGAGGTCTGCTCACTATTCCACCTTGCTCATTTGCTTTCTTAGGTTTCGTGTGTTTCTTTACTATATTAAGGCCTTCAATTACTACGGTGTTGTCATCAGGATTAACTAAGGTTACTTTTCCTCTCTTTCCTTTTGCAGCATTATCTCCATCGCTCTTTCCTACCATAATTTGTACCATATCGCCTTTTTTTACGTGAACCTTATTCATCGTTACGCCTCCTTACAGCACTTCCGGAGCCAAAGAAACTATTTTCATATAGTCCTTTTCTCTGAGTTCTCTCGCAACGGGCCCAAAGATACGGGTTCCCTTTGGTTGCTTTTGAGCGTCTATAATTACTGCTGCGTTATCGTCAAATCTTATATACGTGCCATCTTTTCTGCCTACGCCTTGATTTGTTCTAACTATTACTGCTTTAACTACCTCGCCTTTCTTTACTGCTCCACCCGGAGTAGCGCTCTTTACGCTTGCTACTATTACATCACCGATGTTGCCAAACTTGCGGAGGGATCCGCCAAGCACTTTTATGCACATCAGTTCTTTTGCGCCGCTATTGTCGGCTGCTTTTAATCTGGTTTGCGGTTGTACCATAACTTTCCTCCTATTCTATTTAGCTTTTTCGATTATTTCAACTAAACGCCAATTCTTATCCTTAGACAACTTCCTCGTTTCAGCTATTAATACTTTATCGCCTATTCCGCATTGGTTATTTTCATCGTGCGCCTTGAATTTCTTTGTCTGTGTGACTGTCTTTTTGTACAACGGGTGTTTATACTTCTCAATTACGGAAACAACTATGGTCTTTTCCATCTTGTTGCTTGTAACCAATCCCACTCTCGTCTTTCTTAATGCTCTTTCCATTGTCACGCGCCTCCTATGCCTGTTTGCGTGATGAAATTTCTCTTTCACGCAATACGGTCTTAACTCTGGCTATATCTTTCTTACAAGTAACCAATGTCATTGGATTGGTTAATTGTCCTGAAGAAAGACTCAAACGAAGGTTAAATAATTCTTTCTTTAACTCACCTATTTTCTTCTCCAACTCTTCAGTTGTCAAACTATGAACATAACTCGCTTGCATCAAACTTCACCGCCTTCTCTATTCTCTACAACTGTCGATATTACGCCCGAACGTTTTATAAACTTACATTTTATCGGCAATTTATATGATGCCAATCTTAACGCTTCTTTCGCTGTTTCTTCAGTTATACCATTCATTTCAAACATTACTGTTCCCGGCTTAACTACTGCAACCCAATATTCTGGCGAACCTTTCCCGCTTCCCATTCTTGTTTCTGCGGGCTTTTTTGTTACTGATTTATGTGGGAATATCTTTATCCATACATTTCCGCCACGTTTTATAAATCTTGTCATTGCAATACGCGCTGCTTCTATTTGGTTGGATTTTATCCAAGATGGCTCTAATGCCATCAATGCATAATCTCCGTATGTTATTGTGTTGCCCTTATGCGCAGCACCTTTCATTCTTCCTCGCATCTGTCTACGATGCTTTACTCTTTTAGGCATTAACATTCGATTTGCCTCCTTCATTTACAGGCTTCGGTTGAAGTTTAGCTTTTGGAAGTATTTCTCCCTTATAAACCCATACTTTTACGCCGATTTTGCCGAACGTTGTGTTCGCTTCTGCAAACCCATAATCTATATCTGCTCTCAATGTGTGCAGAGGTATGCTTCCTTCGTGATACTGTTCTCTTCTTGCAATTTCAGCACCGTCTAATCGTCCGCTTACCATTGTTTTGATACCCTTTGCGCCAGAACGCATTGCGCGTCCCATTACTTGACGCATTGCGCGTCTAAAGGATACTCTTTTTTCAAGTTGCGCTGAAATTGCTTCAGCTACAAGCTGCGCTTCCATATCAGGACGCTTTACTTCAATGATATTTATATTCGCTTTAAGTGACGTTCTTATTAAAGCTTGCACTTCTTTCTTTATCTCTTCTGCGCCTGCTCCAGCTTTTCCGATTAACACGCCCGGTCTTCCCGTATATATGTCAAGCGTAAACTTATCGTCGCTTCTTTCTATTATCATCTGAGATATCGCCGCTTCGTAGTACTTTTTCTTTACGAACGTTCTTACTACTTTATCTTCTTTGATGTTTGTAGCAATATCTTTCTTGTCTGCGTACCATTTAGCGTTCCAGCCTTGGATGATACCAATCCTCATTCCGTGTGGATTAACTTTTTGTCCCATAACGCCTCCTACTCAATCTCATCAAGCACAACTTTAATGTGACTTGTACGCTTCATAATGTGAAATGCTCTTCCTTGCGCTCTTGGCTGTACACGTTTTAGTGTCGGCCCTTCCATTGAATAGCATTCCGCTACATAAAGTCTTTCCTTGTCTTTACCCATATTTACTTCCGCATTAGCTGCCGCTGAATTTAAACATTTTAAAATCACGCTGCTTGCGGCTTTGGGTGTGTGCTCAAGTATTCCGCACGCTTGTTTGTAATTCTTGCCTCTTATTAAATCAAGAACTACTCCAACTTTTCCTGACGAAATCCTGATATACTTCGCCATAGCGAATGGACGTTTATCCTTGTTAGCCTTTCTGGCTTCTGTTTTCTCTTTAACTCTTGTTGCCATACGAGCCTCCTACTTAGCTGCTGTTGTTTTGCTTCCGCTGTGTCCTCTAAAGGTTCTTGTCGGAGCAAATTCACCGAGTTTCATGCCTACCATTTCTTCCGTTACATATACAGGAACGTGTTTCCTTCCATCGTGCACCGCTATTGTGTGTCCAACAAAATCCGGAAAGATGGTTGATGAACGTGACCAAGTTTTTATTACTTTCTTTTCGCCTTTTTTGTTCATCTCTTGTATACGATTCAATAACTTTTCGTGGACGTAAGGTCCTTTCTTTACCGATCTACTCATTCTCTATCCTCCGTCAGTTAACACGTTTAATAATAAACCTGTTAGTTGTGTTCTTCTTCTTTCTTGTCTTATATCCGAGTGTCGGTTTACCCCAAGGCGTAACTGGTCCTGGTCTTCCGACTGGCGCTTTGCCCTCGCCGCCGCCGTGTGGGTGGTCGCAAGGATTCATTACTGCGCCACGAACTGTTGGACGAACGCCCATATGACGTTTCTTTCCAGCTTTTCCAAGCGATACTATTTCGTGATCTACGTTTCCTACCTGTCCGATTGTCGCGCGACATATTAATGGTATTAATCTCATTTCACCGCTTGGCATTCTTAAAGTTGCATATTTGCCCTCTTTAGCCATCAATTGAGCGCTCATTCCAGCTGCTCTTGCAATTTGTCCGCCTTTGTTTGGATGAAGTTCAATATTGTGAACAATCGTACCTACTGGTATTGCGCTAAACGGTATGCAGTTTCCTACTTTTATATCTGCATTTTCTGCGCTTACTATTGTGTCGCCTACATTTAAACCAACTGGTGCTAATATATATCTCTTTTCGCCGTCTGCGTAATGTAACAACGCTATATTTGCCGTTCTATTTGGATCGTATTCTATTGTAGCAACTTTCGCTGGAACATCAAACTTGTTCCTCTTAAAATCAATAATCCTATACTTGATACGGTTTCCGCCACCAATGTGCCTTACGGTAATTCTTCCTGCGGCGTTTCTTCCGCCGTATCTGTGCTTAACGTCAAGCAAGCTTCTTTCCGGTTTATTTGTCGTAATTTCTTCAAACATCGACACTGACATAAATCTATGCGCTGGTGTCGTCGGTTTATATCTTCTTATAGCCATAACTTGCTTCCTCCTATACCGACAAGCTGTCAAAGAACTCTATTGACTTGCTTTCGGATGTCAATGTTACAATCGCTTTTTTAATTTTCGATGTATAACCTTGAGTCTTGCCTTGTCTTTTAAGTTTACCTTTAACGCTGATAGTATTGACTTTTTCGACTTTAACGCCGAATATTTCTTCCACAGCTTGTTTGACTTGAATTTTATTTGCATTTCTATCAACAACAAACGTGTATTTCTTCAAACTTATGCCTGAATAGCTTTTTTCAGTTAATACTGGCTTTTTTATTATATCATAGGCGTTCATTCAGTGTATACCCCCTCAAATTTCTTGAGTGCTTCCTTTGTTGCAAATATACTGCCGTACGCAACAAGTTGGTAAACGTTTAATAATTCAATATTTACTATTTCAAGTCCTTCGACATTCTTAGCAGCTCTTAATAAAATTTCGTCGTTTGTATCTGTTATTATTAACGCTTTTCCGTTTACCTTAAAATTGTTCAAAATTGTTTGTACTAACTTGGTTTTAGCTTCGCCTATTTCTACCTTATCCAAAACCTTTATCTCATTGTTTTGCACTCTGTAACTCATGGCTGATAACATTGCGCGGCACTTTGAGTATTTATTAATTTTAACAGAGAAATCTCTCGGCTTCGGAGCAAAAACTACGCCGCCTTTAATCCATTGCGGAGCGCGTATGCTACCTTGACGAGCGCGTCCTGTGCCTTTTTGTTTCCAAGGCTTTACGCCGCCGCCCCTAACTTCTGAGCGTGTCAAAGTGCTTTTTGTACCTTGACGTTGGTTTGCTTGATACGATACTATTACTTGATGAATAAGAGCTTCGTTGTAATCCCAACCGAACACTTCATCATTTAATTCCACTGCGCCGACTTCGGCAGCTTGTGTATTATATACTTTTAATTGCATTTGTCCGACTCCTTCATCTTTACTTTTTAACAGCGTTTCGTACTGTCACTAACGAACCTTTTGGTCCTGGAATTGCTCCCTTAATGAGTAATACATTTCTCGCTGCATCGACTTTTACAACTGTTAGGTTCAATATTGTAACTTGCTCAACTCCGTATTGTCCCGGTAATTTTCTACCTTTCATAACTCTTGACGGACTTGAGTTTGCGCTCATTGCGCCTACTTCTCTATGAACAGGTCCAACACCGTGAGTTTCTTTCAATCTATGAAAGCCCCATCTCTTAATGTTACCTGAAAAGCCGTGTCCTCTCGTCGTTCCCACTACGTCTACAAAGTCGTTTTCTTTAAACGTTTCACACGTAATCTTATCGCCAACTTTGTAATCGCCCTCAAGCATAAACTCCCTCAGAACTTTCATCGTTTCAAGGCCTGTCGCCTTAAATTTTCCAGCTTCTGGTTTTGTGAGCTTTTTTTCTTTTACGCTTCCGAATGCTAATTGTACAGCCTTATATCCGTCACGTTCAATGCTCTTTACCTGACTTACAACACACGGTCCCGCTTCTACTACTGTAACTGGAACCATTGTTCCATCAGCGGTAAACACCTGCGTCATTCCTAATTTCTTTCCTATGATTGCTTTATTCATTGATAAAGTTCACCTCCAAATGTGTATTGCAGAAAGATTTACAATTTTATGTCAATATCGATTCCCGCCGGTAAATCTAACTTTGTTAAACTTTCAACCGTCTTGGCGTTTGGACTATAAATATCTATCAAACGTCTGTGCGTTCTCGACTCGAATTGCTCACGTGAATCCTTGTACTTAAATGTCGCACGCAGTATCGTTATTACCTCTTTTTCTGTTGGCAATGGTATAGGTCCGCTAACTTTACTTCCCATACGCTTCGCCGTCTCAACGATTTTTGCCGTTGCTTGATCAACTAACTCGTGATCATAACCTCTCAATTTGATTCTGATTCTCTGATTTGCCATATTTTTCTCCTAATAATGATGTTTTATCTCGGCACAAAACACACAACATAATCCCCATCTAATCGCATTAGCAACATATGCCCACAATTAAATACTAACCAACGCTTTCAATTACATATTCTTGTTATTTTACAACTAATTCAAGTACCATTTTCACAACAACGCCTAAACCATTATGTAAAATAAGTTCTGTAATTTTAATTACGTTTTATTGACAACTACTTCGTGTGTGTCATACTGCAGCCATTAAAAAAAGCATCTATAATGCTTTCTCCTGTCCACCTTCCGTATAGTTTGCTAAACCAATAGTTCTAAAATCATCTCTTAAATATTGATTAGTCTTAAGTCTTACAACCCATTAAACTTACAACGCACTTGTAACGCAAAGGCAACTTTGGATACCCGATAGGCAATCGGGCGTGTGCCGTTGGTAATCGTGTACCAATGGTCGTCGATAAGTTATCTCTTATCTTGAGTAACCTTACCGCATCTTCCCTTAATCCGCAGCTTATGTATTGTACCATATCATAATATCCGCTGTCAAGCATTTATTCAATCATTTTTGCATAATAATACAAATAATTTCAATATCTTTTCGATTTGATTAAAATAAATTCGAAAAAAATGAATATCGAATTAAAATAATGATTTTTAGATTTTAATAATTAATATTTATTTAAATAATGGTTATTTATCTAAATAAACAATTAATTTATAAATAATTTGCAAAAAACAAAAATACTAAAATATTAAAATAAATTTTTTATTTTAAAGGTAATATCGAAAAATGCGAACGTATCACTGCAATTATTACATTGCTTTTTACGTTCGCATTACATCTATTTTTTTAATATAGTTTTTACAAAGTACAAATTAATTTTTTTATTTAATAAAATTAAACTATTAAATTAATTCTTTTATTTAATAAAATTAAACTATTAAAT
>JAVVUQ010000008.1:12343-21195 GCA_036653075.1 Clostridia bacterium
TGATTAAATAAATTTAAATTAATTTTTCTTCTTTAACAATTTTGACAATAGCGCTTGTGCCTAATCTATCGCAGCCTAATTTTAAATAATCTTCTGCGTCAATTATGGAGCGAATTCCGCCTGAAGCTTTCATTTTGATATTTTTTCCGATATTTTCTTTAAACAAGGAAATGTCCTCTCTTGTTGCTCCGCCGCCGCCAAAGCCTGTGGAAGTTTTGATATAATTTGCGCCGCTTTCCGTTACGATTTGGCACATTTTAATCTTTTCTTCTTGAGTTAGCAGACAAGTTTCGATAATTACTTTAAGAATTTTGTTGCCTGTGGCTTTTTTTACCGATTTGATTTCTTCTAATACGCCATTGTAATCTTTTTCTTTAACCATTCCGATATTGATAACCATATCGATTTCGTCAGCGCCGTTTTCTATTGCGTTAATCGTTTCAAAAACTTTTGTGGCTGTTGTATTGTAACCATTTGGAAAACCAATAACTGTGCATATGGCAAGTTTATCGCCTACGAATTTTTTAGCTTCCGCTACAAAACGAGGTGGAATACAAGCTGAAGCTGTTTTATATTCTACAGCATCTATTAGCAACTCTTTTATTTGGCTAATCGTTGCGCTTTGTGTTAGCAATGTATGGTCGACGTGCTTTAAAATTTCTCTAATTTCCATAACAAATCTCCTTTTAATATAATTTAAAAATCTTATTATAATATAGATTTATAACAACTTTCTTATAATTTAATTAAAAAATCATAAGGAACTAATTTAAAAAATTTCTTATGAAAATTTACTGTAAAATTTACTTTAATTTAATTATTTAGTTTTATTGATTCCTAAAAGTTGTTTAACGTTAGTTTTTATTAATAGCAAGCAAAGCGCTATTGCTAAAACAGATGAAGCAGCCGCTTGAATTAAATTTGAAACGATAGCGCCTGTGGCGTAAGTAATATCAAATACAATTAATTCATAAACGAAATAGCCTGCAACCATTACAATTTCAGCGCAAATGGCGCTGATGATGATTCTTGCAATTTTAGGTTCTTTAGTCATATTAACTTTAAATCCATACATAACCATAACTGCTGTAAAGGATACTAACGCTTTAATAATAAGCGTACCTGGCGCATACACAGTGTATCCTAACATTAAATCTGCAAGCATTGCGCCGATACCTGCAGCTGGGATAGTCCAAGCCCCCAACAAGAAAGAAACAGCAATAATAATTGAATCTCCCAAATTGATGTAGCCACCCAAGGCATTAGGAATTGCTGGAAACATCGTTAATACAGCAATAAGCGCTGCAGCGACACCAGTATAAACAAATTTTTTAGTCACATTTTCTCCTTTCGAACACCTTATGTTGTGTAAATATGTGTTCTTTTTGTAATCAATATAATAAATTTACGCCTTAGTTACTTTAAATTCTTGATAGGGCATAGAATTGTCTGTTAAAACGTAAATACGTTTTTGTGGAAAAACATTTGAAAATAAAGACATTATGCGTTTTGCGCTGATATGTCCTTCCAAAACAGTAGGATTTAGGGTAACTATAACTGCTTTAGCGTCGCTGTTTTCCAAGATTTCCAAAATTGCGACACGAATTTTGCTAATAAGATAGTCTTCTGTATATACCCAACCTTCGCCTTTACAAAAAGGACATTCTTGCTTCAAAAAGTTTGTTGTTTCATTTCGGCTCTTTTTGCGAGTAATCTCAACCAATCCCAATCCTGTTAAGCCTACAACAACCGTTTTTATTCTATCTGATTTAAATAATTCTCTAAGCTGTTCTAATACGGCTTGCTGATGTTCTTCTTTTTCCATATCGATGAAATCAACAATTACAATTCCGCCAATGTTTCTAAGTTTAAGTTGACGAACTATTTCTTTAGAAGCTTCAATATTTGTAGCAAAAGCGGTTTCCTCAAGATTTTTACTTTCGGTAAATGAACCCGAGTTAATATCTATTATAGTCAAAGCTTCAGTTTTGTCAATTATTAAATAGGCTCCGCTTTTTAAAATCACCTTTTTGTTCATAAGTTTTTCAATTTCGTCATTTATTCCATATAATTCAAAGATATCGTGTCCGTTATTATTCAATTTTACTTCGCATTTTATACCTATTGCTTCAACTTGTTGCAAAAATCTTTCGTATAATTGCTCAGTGTTGACAATTACGCTATCACCATTTGATAGTATATCACGAATAATACGAGCAGCCAAATCATCTTCTTTATGAATAAGTTGAACTTGAGCGTTTTCGCCACGCCTTTTTATAACTGTCCACATCGCCGTCAATTTATCAATATCATCTTGCAGCTGTTTCTTTGTAGCTAATGCAGCAGCCGTACGGATAATATAACCGTGTTCTTTATTTCGCATTCCATCTATTTTCTCTGCAAGTCGCTTGCGCTCGCTATCTTCAATCTTATGACTAACTCCAATATAATTCATATTAGGTAACAGCACTAAATACCGTCCCGCAATTGTTATATTATTGGTAATTCTCGCTCCTTTTGCTCCCGACTCATCTTTCGCTACTTGCACTAATACATTGTCGCCTTCTTTAATATACAACGTTTGTTTGTACTCCACTTGATCAATAACAGTATCTAATTGACTCTTATCTACGCAAATATCACCGAAATTAAAATAAGCGTTACGCTTAAGCCCTATATCTACAAACGCCGCTTGTATCCCCATAACGACATTAACTACTCGCCCTATATAAATATTACCGACATTAGATAACGCAGCTTTTTCTGTATAAAATTCAGTGAGCAAGCCATCTGCCATTACAGCAGCTCGAGTCGTCTCCTTTTGATTGTCAATAATTATTTTGTTCATCGCTTTCCTTTTAATAACTCTCTATACGCTACTAAATTCTAATTTTTACAATTATCAATCATTTATATTAATAATTTCTGATTTATATTGATTATTAAGCATTTATATTAATAATTTCTGATTTATATTAATTATTAATCATTTATATTAATAATTTCTGATTTATATTGATTATTAATCCTTTATATTAATATTTTTATGATTTATATTAATTATTTGTGGTTTATGCAACATTTTTATAGTTATACATTGTTTTTATTGATATTTTGCGATAATTGATTTAAAAACTCATCTGCTGTCATTGTATCCGTATACATTTCAGTTTTTTTAATAGCTATTTCTGATTGTTCGATGTTGGCGTTATTCATAATGCCACAAGCGAACCTGTCGGCTTTTAAATTTAAATTTCCGCACGCAAGCGTAGCGGTTATGCAATCATCGTCAATGCGTTCAATCGATTTAATGTATGAGCGAATGTCTTTTGTTGTTTGTTCGCCTTTTTCCAAATAGGATATTTCGTATTTATTCCTTTTTAATATTGAATCAATGTCAATTTTTCCTATTCCGTTAGCATTTATGGTATATTTCGCCCATTTAATTTCGGCGGCAAGGTTAGGATTTTTTTCTGTAATATATGTTTTAATACATACAATTCCGTTTGGACAAAATTTATTTATTTCGTCTACGGATAAATCACGCATTTTCTCAACTGCAAGAGATACAAATTCTGTACAGCTTTCCGCTCCAAGCGATAAGGCGGGCGAAAAGAATATAAGCATATGCGGATTAAACCCTTTTGAGTAATCTACTTCAATATCAGCTCGACGAAAAATTCTGTTCATTACTCTTAGCATATCGATATGTGACACCATTGACGACGGAAAATGTTTTGAATATTTAATTGTTAGCATTTTGAGTCTCCTTTATTTTGTCGTCGATAACAGATTGCAATTTTTCATCGTTACTAAGTGGATTAGCTTTATTTGCTGTAACTATGCAAGATATTCCGCAAGCGGAGCATTTGTTTATACACGATGGAGTAGTCGACTGCGCATACGCTTTTTTTCTTTCAGCGAGTAAAAATTCTTTTTTAACGCCAATATCTACAAAGTCCCACGGTAATTGCGCATTAGTATCAATTTCTTTAGTTAGCGCCCAAGCGTCCATATTGTAATAAGCAAGAGCGTTCATATATGCGTCATAATTAAAATATTCTGCCCAACCATCCATAAGCGCTCCATTTCTATAAGCCATTTCTATTACTTGAGCGAGGTCGCTTCCTCCACGAGCAAAGAGCGCCTCTAACACTGAAGATTTATAATCGTGCCAAGCAAAGCTAATATTTTTTGTTTTAAGTTTATCTCTAAGCACAGTTTGCTTAGCCATAATATTATCCAAAGAATCAAAAGCTTCCCATTGAAAAGGCGTAAATGGTTTAGGAATAAAAATAGATGCGCTAACATTCAATCTTAAATCTTTTTTGTTGGTGCGAGTTTTAAAAAATAGTTCTCTTACTCTATACGCTAAATCTACAATTCCATCAATATCCGCCATAGTTTCAGTGGGCAATCCTATCATAAAATATAATTTTACAGTGCTATATCCTTGTTTAAAGGCTTGCGATAAACTACTAAAAATGTCATCTTCGGTTATATTTTTATTAATAACATCTCTAAGGCGTTGCGTTCCCGCTTCAGGCGCAAAAGTCAACGAAGTTTTTCTATTGTTATCGGCAAACTCCCCTTCAAAAGTGTTAAGACGCAAACTTGGCAAAGCTAAATTAACCTTTTTAAAAGCTTCATCGCCTTTAAGCTTAACAATCAAATCTTTAAGCCCGCTATAATCACTTGTAGACAAACTATTTAATGACAATTCGTCGTATCCAGTATTTTTTATTAATTCTTTACAAATGCCATAAACTGTATCAGCAGATCGTTCTCTAACTGGCCTATATATAAAACCTGCTTGACAAAACCTACAACCATTTGCGCACCCTCTATATAATTCGACAACTGCTCTATCGTGTATAATTTCTAAGTTAGGAACTAACGCCGAGTTGGGAAAATAGGATTTATTTAAATCTTGAACTTTTTGCTTAACTACTCTTTTAAGTTGCTTTCCTTCATATAAAATAGGACAAATAAAACCATCTAATTTATCTATTTCTTTTAAAATTTCATAACGACTCTTGCCTTTGATTTCACTGTATAATTTCATCAGCGACGGCAACGTAACTTCACCCTCGCCAATATGAATAATATCGGCAAAAGGCATTACGGGCGCAGCGTTTACTGTACAAGGCCCACCAAATATTATAAATGGATCTTTTTCTTTTCTGTCTTTTGAATAAAAGGGGATATGCGCTAAATCTAACATATATAACATATTAGAATAACTCAATTCGTATTGAAAAGAAAAACCGACAAAATCAAACTCTTTCAGCGGTCTACCACTATCTACCGAAGCTAAATCTTCTCCGCTTTCTTTAAGTAACTTTCCACAATCCATCCAAGGCGCATAACATCGCTCGCATAATACATCATCTATTGAATTTAACATATAATATAATATCCGTGTACCTAAATTAGACATACCTACTTCATACGTATC
The DNA here is from genome assembly GCA_036653075.1 of Clostridia bacterium. Taxonomy (GTDB): domain Bacteria; phylum Bacillota; class Clostridia; order Christensenellales; family CAG-314; genus JAVVUQ01. Next base: position 17,802 of record JAVVUQ010000008.1, read on the forward strand.
GGGAAAACATAAACAAAATTTGATGGCTGCCTTTTTAATTGGCAACATACCATACTCGCCGCCTACATATCGAGACGGTTTTGATACCTTTAATAAATCCATATACTCTCCATTCTCTTTTATACAAAAAACTTTATCTAAAAGCTTTTTACGCTGATTTTTATTTATTAGTAGTTTTTTATTTTTTATTATTCATAATATCACTGTTTATATTAATTTCTATATCACATTAATTTCTATATCACATTAATTTCTATATCACATTAATTTTACTTTTTTTATAATTCCATTAATTTATTAATTATTATGATAAAATTACAAATTTTTAATTTATCACGTTGACGCTAATATTAAAAATAAATTTATCGTTTTTTCAAAAATACTATGTTTCCTTCTCTAACATCGGCGACAACAGCGTCGCCTTTAACTATTCTTTTTGTTAAAATAGCTTCTGAGAGGGGGTCTTCCGCTTCTTTTTGAAGCACTCGTTTAAGTGGTCTTGCGCCGAATTCTTTATCGTATCCTTTTTCAGCAAGGTAACTAACCGCTTCATTAGTAAAGCTTAAATCCATTCCATTTTCACGCATACGATTACTTAGCGATTTTGTAAGTAATAATGCGATTGATTCCGTTTCGTCACGACTCAATGTTTTAAAGGGGATAATGTCGTCAATTCTATTTATAAATTCCGTTTTAAAGTGTTTTTTTAGTTCGTCAAGCATTTTTTCTCTATTAAACTCGTTGCTAATAAAACTTGCGCATAAATTACTTGTCATTATAATAACAGCATTTTTGAAATCAATTACTCTGCCTTTGCTGTCGCTAACTCTGCCATCGTCTAATATTTGTAACAAAATATTTAAAACATCCACGTGCGCTTTTTCAATTTCGTCAAATAATATTACGCAATACGGTTTTCGTCTTACTTTTTCGGTGAGTTGTCCGTCATTGTCACCATATCCAACGTAGCCGGGAGGCGCTCCGATTAATTTGCTTACGCTTTGTTTTTCCATATATTCGCTCATATCTAATCTTATAAGCGCATCTTCTCTGCCAAACAGACATTGCGCTAACGCTTTGGATAATTCAGTTTTTCCAACGCCCGTTTTGCCTAAGAAAATGAAGCTGCCAATAGGGCGTGTAGGGTCTTTAAGCCCCGCTCTATTGCGGCGTATCGCTTTTGCAACTGCGCCAACCGCTTCGTTTTGTCCAACGACTTGTTTATGCAATTCATTTTCAATGGATAATAATCGTTCGCTTTCGTCCTCAGTCAATCGACTTACGGGTATTTGAGTAATTTTTGCAACTAAATCAGCGATGTCGTCAGCGTTAACTATCAATCTCTCCGCTTCATCGCAGCAATTTCCGACACCATCAAAACTTCCATACTTTATTCTTGCGCGACTGCTCGCTTCATCAATTAAATCAATAGCTTTATCTGGTAAAAATCTATCGCTAATGTATCTTTTTGAAAGTTTAACAGCAGTTTCTATCGCATCATCGGCAATTTTTACATTATGATGCTTTTCATATTTTGTTTTTATTCCTTGCAAAATTTTAATAGAGTCTTCTTCGTTTGGTTCATTGACTATAACAGGTTGAAACCGTCGCATTAACGCGCTATCTTTTTCAATAAATTTACGATATTCTTCAAATGTAGTCGCTCCAATTGTCTGCAACTCCCCTCTTGATAACAGCGGTTTTAATATCTCCGCCGCATCCATATTCCCCTCGCCTGTCGCCCCAGCGCCTACAATATTATGTATTTCATCAATAAATATAATTATATTTCCATTTTTAGATATCACATCAATTACAGATTTAAACCGTTCTTCAAAATCGCCCCTGTATCGTGTGCCAGCTAACATATCCGCTAAAGAAAAAGAAAAAATCATTTTATTGCGTAACTCGCTTGTAACATTACCATCGGCGATTGCTTGCGCTAATCCCTCTGCCACCGCAGATTTTCCAACGCCCGATTCGCCTATTAAAATAGGATTATTTTTCGTACGCCTTGAAAGTATTTCGATTAATCTTTCTATTTCAATCTCTCTGCCAATAACAGGGTCAATTTTACCCATCTTAGCCTTTAATGTTAAATCTACGCCAAATTTCATTAGCTCCTGTAATTCATCATTTTTTTGGTTTGTGTTATCGTTAATAAGGGCATTTTCTTCCGAATTAGTTACTTTTTCACTTATATAGCCTCTTTCAAATTCTATTTGTTTTTTTTGTCGTGATTGCAAAGTATCCGCATAGTAATCTTTACTATTTTCGTTAAAAACATTTTTTTCCTGCATAGCGTCCGCAATTTTATCTAAACCAATATCTTTGCCTAATGTTATGATGACAGCGTCCACGTCTACACCGCTATTTTCCAACATTCTAACCGCAAAAGAATCCTTTTTACATAATAACGCTATTATTATATGCTCAGCTTCAATACAAACGCTATGCGTTTGCTTCGCTAAATTTTCCGCTTCCGCCATCACCTCGTGAACTCGTTCGGAAAAAATAGCGTCATTTTCCACAGAAGTAGTCAACTGTATCATTTCTTTTTTTACGCCAGCTTCTTTTAAACGCTTAGAAACGTTACAATTTAATTGTAAAAACCCAAGCAAAATATGCTCCGTTCCAATAACGTCGCTGCGATACTGTTTGGATAAAATCTGAGCGTTATTGATTCCTCTTTTGCAGTCGTCGCTGTAACTATATCCCATATCGCTATTTTACAAACTCCTCTTCATCTAAATAAGTCGCTTGAATATCCGCTAAATGTATAAATAAAGCAAACGGATACTCATAAAATACATCGGAAAGATTAAAAAATCCACCTTTAACTCTTAAATCGAAGCCGCCCATATGCCAATTTATCGCCATCGCTTCGTTTCTCGTTAACTTCATAAATGCGCTAATTATATAAACAGACTTTTCACCGTGTCCATATGGCAGTTTATCATCTACCGTATAATATTTTTTTGGCACCCACTCGCCATTTTCTTTAACATTACGTATTTCTTCTTTATAGAAATCAGCTTTGCATACATCGTGCAATAACGCCGCCACAGCAATATTTTCCATCGTAAACTTGCCTTGAAAATCTTCGCCGTATTCTTGCGTTAAAGCTTTTACCGCTCTATTATATACATTTACGCTATGAGCGCATAATCCCCCCGCATACGCCGAATGAAACTTAGCGCTCGCTGGCGCTTCGAAAAAATCCGTTTTCTTTAAATACTCTAAAAACTTTTGAGCGCCCTCTCGTAACACATATTTGTTGTATATATCATTAAATTGCATTTTGGCTATATCCATCTTATCCTCCAAAATCTGTTCTTTGCATATACTGCAATAACTTTTTTTGTCATTATTTTCTATATAATTCAATTGATTA
>JAVVUQ010000008.1:21295-24628 GCA_036653075.1 Clostridia bacterium
GTTTATATTTAATCGTTTATATTTAATTAAATTTAATTAAATTTATTATTTAATTCTAATGTTTCTTTGGTCTTTTCCATATTGATAAAGGCAACATTCCAAATCGGCGTTATAGAGTTTTCTACGTTTATCTGCGTATTGACCAAAGTCGTATTCAAAAGTTTTGCAAGAAGTAAAGGCATAAAGTGACCATCTATCTAATCTTCTATACACATCGCCAAATTCTCCATAAAGTTTGCGCACTTCATCTTCAGAAAGTAAACGTTCGCCGTACGGAAGGTTGGAAATCAATGTTCCTCCGCTAATCGTGCTATAAAAGCATTTCATATCCGCCTTAGCAAAATGCAAAGTATCCAAAACGCCTGCGCGTCGACTGTGACGCAGAGAAATGCCTATTACGCTATCGTCGATATCGTACCCGCATATTTCAAACTTTTTTCCTTTAATTTCATTATCCAACGCTTCTTGATAAACCCTATCGGATAGTTGTTGAGATATAATACCCCACTTTTGGCAATCAAAGCTCCGTTCCTTATTTGGCGCAATATTGAGCGCATATAACGCCGCTTCTATTGGAATCGTACCGCTTCCGCAAAACAAATCGACTAATGGTTTATCGAAACTCCAATTTGATAACATAACGGTAGCAGCCGCAAGCGTTTCTTTTAAAGGCGCTCGCACGCTTAAATCTCTATATCCTCGTTTATGCAATCCTTCGCCGCTTGTGTTTATGCTTATAGTCAATTTATCTTCAAATAATGCAAATTCAACGCCATACGCATTGCCGCTTTCGGATAAAAAATTGTCGCCATACGCTTTCATAAGATTTTCAGCAATAGCTTTTTTAACTATACCTTGACAAGCTGAAATAGCGAATAGCTTACTTTTTACGCTTTTACCCGACACCATAATCTTTCCGTCACGCGCAATATAATCTTTCCATTGTACGCTTATAACAGCGTCAAATAACTCGTCAAAGGTTTCAGCCATACATTCTTTCACAACAATCATAACTCTTTCCGCAGTGCGCAAATTGACGTTAAGCCGCAGTATATCTGCTTCGTCGCCGTATAATTGTATTCTTCCATTTATTGCAGGGCAGTCGCCATACCCCAACTTAAATAATTCACGTTTTGTAACGCTTTCAACGCCTGATGCGGCGCTTACTGTTAATTTATATTTCATATACTCCTTTAAATTGTCGGCTATTATCCGCTATTATATAAATGAAGATTTTTAAATAATTAAAGTACATTTTACATTTAAAAAGGGCGTAATGACCGCCCTTAATGAAATATAACAAGTCAAATTATAGAATTTCCAAATTCTTTTTAAATACGCGTTTAAAGTCATATGAAGCGCCCTGCGCCTCTTTAACTTCCAAAGTAGCGTCGCCATTGATTTCAGTTTTCATAATAACGCTATCACCTAAGACATCGCAATTTATTTCGGTGATTGCGTTTGAACCGCTCTTATCAAAACTTTTAGCTAATTTAAAAATAACAGAAAGTTTTTTTGCAATTTCGACATCTTCGTCTGTCAAGATGCAGCTATAATTAACCCAATCGTGTTTATTGACTTCTCCTGACGGATACATATCTGTAATAAGGGCTGCCATAACTAAATCGTGATGCGTAATGCCATAAATATTACTATTAAGTATCATATAGGAGGCGTGTTTTTGATTTTGGTAATATTTAAAGCGTTTGCCGATATCAATCATAAAAGAAGTACAGCGTAAGATTTTAATATATGAGCGAGGAAATTTATGCAAAACTCTCAATTGTTTAAAAAGTTGAATACATAGGAAAAAAACCTGCTCGCAATGCATTTTGTTTTCGCCTGAAAACTCGACATACGTTAGTAAAGAATGACCTAACACGTCGCTTATCGGTTTTTCAATTGTAAGCGGAACAGCATAATTAAACATAAAACCTTCACGTAATCCGCAACTACTTGTAACAATAGTTTCAAATCCACAATAATCTACAAATGCTTTCATTGCCGCTAAAGCGCTTGGCAAAACATCTGCTCGTACGGCGCTAATGCCCTTAATTTTCATTTTTTTGTCAAAATTAAGCGCTCTCATTTTTTCGTAAACACGCACAAGCTCGTTCCTTTCCATATGGTAATTATGTACCATATCTAAAGGATAATTATTAACTCTACGCACAATTCGAGCTAAATTTCTAAAGCTACCGCCAACGCCAATTAACTGCGTGTCAGGATCTAATTCTTTAAGCCAAGGCAAACTTTCTAATTGTTCGGCAAAAAAACGTTCAATGTTTTCAGCAATGGTTTCAGGAGTAGATTCTTCATTTGTAAATCGTTCAGTTAAAGTCAATGCGCCAAACGGAAAAATAGCAATTTGTAAAATGTTGCGCCTATTATAATAAACGAACTTTGTGCTACCACCGCCTATTTCCATAATTAGCCCCTTAGGTATATCCATTGAATTGATAACGCCTTGATATACATATGTCGCTTCTTCTGTTTCACTCAAAACTCTCAATTTAATTCCCGTTACATTGTACACTTCACTTAAAAATGCCTTTTGATTGCGCGCTTGTCTAACAGCCGCCGTAGCAACAGCCAAAATCTTGTCTACTTTATCCACAGCGCATTGCTTTTTGTAAGTTTTTAATGTGTTGAGCGCTTGCAACACTCTCGTCTGCTTAAGCGACCCATCTTTTTCTGTTTCGCCTAATCGCACAGCTTCTCGCATTTCATCAACTAATGTGTAATATCCACCCTCGTGCACATCATATACAACTAATCTTATGGTATTTGAACCCATATCTATTAACGCTACTCTTTCCATTTGCACCTCTACCTAACAGTATTTCTTCGCTACAAACATTATTTTGTTATTATTTATTTTTATCTATCTTTTTTATAATGATTATCTTTTTTATTGTTAACTATGCTATTAAATTATACCTATTGCATTTTCAGTTTTAAACTTTCATTATTTTATTGTAATTAAACTTTCATTTTTCTGTTATAAACTTTCATTTATATATAATTTAAAGCTAATATCTTTATTTTTTACCCCAAATTCAAATTCTAAACTATCCCTTTTATCTTACATAATCAGTATAACACACTTTTTAATCAATGTAAATAGGCTTTTGCAAAATATTTTTTAAATTCTTTCCATAATAATAACAAAATAAACATTTATTTAATTTAAATACAAAATAGCGAAGTAAGTTAATATGCTTACTCCGCTATTAATTTAAAAATATTATATAAAAATTGTACGATTATTATAAAAATACGGATATTTTATCGCATTAATTTAATAATTCTAATTTTATCGCATTAATTTAA
>JAVVUQ010000008.1:24728-33608 GCA_036653075.1 Clostridia bacterium
AATTCTAATTTTATCGCATTAATTTAATAACTTTTCGTGGACATTTTTCAACGCAAGTCAAGCAGCCGTTGCATTTACGATAGTCGATGACAGGAACGTTATTATGAAATTCGATAGCGTTTTGAGGACAATTTTTTATACACATTCCACAGCTAATGCAACCTGATTTACATACTAACGTAACGTCTTTGCCTTTACAATTTGAAGAACAAGCGACATACACTTTGGCATTTTTTGGTACGCGTTTAATAAGTTTTTTCGGACAAGCGGCAATGCAAGCTCCGCAAGAAGTACATTGAGCTAAATCAACTTTAGCTACGCCTTCTTTTACTTCAATTGCGAAGTTAGGGCAAGCGTCAACGCAACTTCCCGTTCCCATACAGCCAACAGGACATTCTTTTTTGCCACCAGCCATAATATTTTGGCTTTTGCAATCGCCGTAACCTTGATAGACATATTTATCTTGGCAACTATTGCCGCCGCTACACGCTACAACCGCAACTGTTTCGTCGCCGCCGCCGTAAGATAATCCCATAATAGTTGCAATTTCAAATTTCGCCGAAGGGGTATTTCCGCTACAATCGTCTACTGATGCTTTTCCTTCAACAATCGCTGCCGCTAAGCCAGCGCAACCGGGGTATCCGCAACCGCCACAGTTAGCGCCGGGTAACAACGCTTCAATTTCTTCTAATCTCCTATCCCGTTTGACTTCGAAAACTTTTGCGGTAATTACCATTAAAATGCTCAATAGTATTGCTCCGCCGCCCATAATTCCCGCAGCCCAAAGCACCGTTGTCCAATTTATGTCTTTCAATAAATAAAGAAATGCAAAATTTATTTCTTTTACTAATAAAAATGCTGTCATAATTGCTCCTCCCTAAAACGTAAAGAAAGAAAACGCCATCGCCATTAAACAAGCGGTTACAAGCGTAATCGGAAATCCTTTTAAAGATTTCGGTAAGTGCTGACGGTCAAGTTTCTCTCTAAGTCCCGACATTAAAACGATAGCTAAGGTAAAGCCAACGCCAGCGAAAAAAGCGTAGGAAGTCGCCATAAATAAATTGCTGATAATAATGTCTTTTACGCTGCCTTCAATGAGTAATTCCGCTACGCCTAAGATAGCGCAATTGGTCGTAATTAACGGCAAATAAACGCCTAAAGCAGAATAAAGAGAAGGTGATAATTTTTTTATAACCATCTCCACCATTTGCACCAAAGAGGCAATAACAAAGATAAAGATAATAGTTTTTAAAAATACCAAGTTAAGCGGTACTAACACCCATTTATACAATGAATAGGTGATAATAGAAGATAAAGTCATTACAAAGACAACTGCAATTCCCATACCGAGCGCGCTTTCTGTTTTCTTTGAAACGCCAAGGAAAGGACAAATTCCCAAAAACTGTACAAGTATAAAGTTGTTAATAAAAACAGCTCCTATAATCAACATAAAGTATTCCATTGATTATCCCTCCTTAGCGGCGTTTGCCGCATATTTTTTGGCTAATTGCGTATGGTAAAACTTATCTTTACGCCGTTTAGTGAAAGAATTATACGCAGCGTTAAATAGGAAAATAGCCATAGCGAAAGTAAAGAATGCGCCTGCTGGTTGAGCAAAGAAACCTATTTTAAAATTCCAAAGTTCGATACCTGCAAATGTTCCAAAACCTAAAACTTCACGCACTACGCTAATTAACGTAATGCCCATTGTATATCCAAGTCCCATAAATAGTCCATCGGCAGCTGCCGCTAATGGCTTGTTACCCGATGCAAAACTTTCAGCTCTCGCTAAAATAATACAATTTACTACTACTAAAGGTAAATAAACGCCTAAACTTTCGTAAAGCTCTGGCGAAAACTTAGCTACAACTAATTCTGTCGCCGTTACAAATGTTGCAATAACCATAACAAACGCAGGTATACGCACTTTGTCAGGTATTAAATTTCTAAGTAGCGATATCATTAAATTCGAACAAATCAATACAAACGTAACCGCCATTCCCATTCCTAATCCGTTGGTTACCGCCGTTGATAACGCCAATGTCGGACAAGTTCCAAGCACTAATCTCAATATAGGATTTTGCCGCACTAACCCGTCTAACGCTATATCTTTTAATTTCGGTTGCGTATTCATTTATTTACCCCCTTCAAAAGTTACATAAGCAAAAACTGTGTCAACGCAATTTTTTATTGCTTTAGCAGTCAACGTAGCTTTAGCAACTATTCCGTTTGCTTCAGAGCCGTTTCCGATATAATTGCTATCGAAAAATGATTTGTCATACTTTCCAATTAGAGATTGCAAAACGTTGCTTTCAATTACGATATTAACAATAATTCCATCTTTAATAGCTACATAGCAGTCCACAGAGCCATTTTCATACCCCTCGTTGCCACGAGCTTTGACGATAATTGCGCCATCTTTCGCTTTCCAAACACCTTTAACATTTCCCTTTACTCCACCGTCAAACCCGCTTGCAATAGGAACTTTATCTGATTTTGCCGCCGTATAAACTTCTTGATTAATGCGGTTAAGCTCCTCGACGTCTTCATCATTTTTTCTATTTATAGCATTAAAATAAAACATAGCCATATTAACGCTATTAGTTACAGCAGTTGAAGATTTAGTAGCGCCCGCAGCTGGATTTACGTCAGTTTTAATAATAAGATATTTGTCGGTGTTTTTACCATTAAACTCGCCATTGAGCCATTTTTGTTTTATTGTGCCAATAAAAGATTGATTTTTGCTATCGAATACCACTACGTTTTTAATGATAGCGTCCTCTCCAATCGCCACGTAACACTCCACGTAACCGCCAGAAAAGCCGCCTATTCCACGAGTTTTTATAATTAAAGTATTGTCCTTGCATTTATAAATGCCTGTAACAAACCCGTATGATTCGTTGCTAATAGCTTTAACGTCAACTTTATTAGCATCTTGCAAATCATTGCCTGTAAAGCGTTCGATAATCACGCAATCATAAACTTTTTTTAATTTAGCATTATCCTTATCTTCGTCGCTGACGTAAAGCACGTCGCTAAGAACGCTTAAAATAACCGCCGAACATAAAGCTATAACAGTAATGACGATGATTGCTTTTAAATAAGTTTTCATTTTTTAGCGTCCTCCTTTTTTAACTTTTTAACTTTTACAAAGCCAAAAGGTTTTTTTACAAAGAATTTATCAAAAAGCGGAACGGTAATGTTCATCATCATAATAGCGAAACTACACGCTTCTATTCTATCTGTCGCTTTTGAATATCTTAAAATAACAGTTAGCAGTCCCAAACAAGCAAAATATATATAATTAGCAAGTTTAGTATTAGGCGTTGTAACATAATCTGTCGCCATAAATATAGCGCCAAGCATTAAACCGCCGCCTAAAATTGAAGGTAAGAATAAACTCCAATTAAAGCCGTTCATAGCGACTGATAACAATCCTGCAACAGCAATAAAAATAGCTGGGAATCGTAAATCAATTACACCCCTAATAGCAAGATAAATACCGCCGATAATCAACGCAGCAGCGCTTGTTTCACCAATACATCCTGGGATATCGCCTATAAACATTTGTAAAATGGTTATGCTACCTGTTGACCCAGTATTAAGTAAATCGGTTAAAGGAGTTGCGCCCGATTGTAAAATGATGCTACCCGCTGCATAATTTTCTGCTTTAGTCATCATTGCGGTAAAACTTAAGAAAGCAAAAATACGTCCTGCAATTGCAGGGTTGAAAAGGTTTTTGCCTGTTCCGCCAAAAAGCATTTTTACAACGGCTATTGCAAATATTGACGCCAATAACGGAACATACCACTCCACTCTTGGCGGCATATTCATTCCAATTAAAACGCCCGTAACAAGCGAGGTAAAATCAAACGCTTTAAGCGTTTCTTTAAACTTCATTTTGTTGAAAATCAAATTGTAAACTATTTCAGTTACAACTGCTGCAACCGCCGCTATACATAAAATTAACAACGCTTGTAAACCAAAAATCACACATCCCACCACACAAGCTGGCAATAAAGCTATAACTACATCTAACATTATCTGCTTTGTAGTTAATTTACACCTTATATGAGGAGAACCTGAAAAGGTCAATTTTTCCATTGAAACAAACCCTCCGTACACTACATTATATAAATATAATTGACATTTTTTAATTGATATTTTAACAATTTTCTTTGCGTTGACAAACATAGTTAATATTGCTATTAAATATTTGTCAATACAATTTTGTATTAAATTATATTTTTAATTTAATATGATAGTTATTGAATTAATTTAATGTTTATTTATTTTTGTTATTATGTTTTTAAGTTTAAATACATAAGTTATTTTTTCATTTCTTTAAGTTTAGCTTTACATAGTTTAATACTTTGCACTAACGTACGTTTAGCGGGACATACATATGCGCACGTGCCACATTCGAAGCAATTTTTTACGCCATATTTGATTGCAGCTTCATAATCGCCTGTTAATGTATAAAAATCAATGTACATAGGCATTAAATTCATTGGACAATAGGCGGCGCAGCGCGCGCAATTTATACAAGGCGTAGGTAAATCCGTAGCGGCTTCTCCTTCAATTAGAGCAGTTAAGCCACCGTCTGTTTTAGTAGTTACGCCGCTATCGTTGAGTAAAGCCATTCCCATCATAGGCCCGCCAGCGATAAGTTTAGCTGTATTCTCTTTCATTCCACCACAATAGGATAAAATTTCCGCATAAGGCGTACCAACTCTAACCAAAAGATTTTTTGGTTCGTTTATACCTTTACCTGAAACAGTCATAATACGCTCATAAAGAGGTTGATTTTCCACTACCGCATAATAAACGTTTAGAGCGGTTTGGATATTTTGAACAACAACGCCTACATCTGAAGGCAATCCGCCTACTTTAACCGTTCTGTTAACGCAAGCATATATAAGTTGTTTTTCAGCTCCTTGCGGATATTTCTTTTTAAGCGGAATAACTGTAATATCTACTGAAGCTTTTAAAAGAGCTTCAATAGCTTTTGGTTTGTTAGTTTCAATTCCTACATAAACTTTAGTAACATCTAACGCTTTTGCAATTAAAGCGATACCTTTTATTAGTTTATCGGTATATTCCAACATAACACGATAATCGCAAGTTAAATAAGGTTCGCATTCAGCGCCGTTAATAATAAGCGTGTCCACAGGCGTTTTGGGTTTGAGTTTAACAGCGGTAGGAAAACCAGCGCCCCCCATACCCACAATGCCAGCGTCAAACACTCGTTGCAAAATGTTTTCTTTGGTAATCTCAATAACAGGAAGTTTTACGCTTTCATCATTGAAATCATTTTCAATTTCAATGTAATCTGTCAAAATTCCCATATTGTTGCTGCGTTTAACTATTCCTTTAACTGTACCGCTAATAGGACTAAAAATATTAGAAGAAAAAGCGCCGACCGCTGATGCCACTAACTGTCCTCGCTTAACTGTATCTCCATTATTAACTTCAGCAAACGCAGGAGCGCCCATATGTTGCTGCAAACAAATAAAATGCGCTTTGCAACTTGGCATAATCTCAATCGCCTTGTCCGCAGCAAGCGCCTTACCATCGGGAACATGCGCTCCCCTTAAAAACGTGAATTCCTTCATACACACTCTCCTACTCAAGAAATTTTCTAAATATTTCTTAAGAACAATTTCGCAATTATTTATTATTCTTCATTGCATTACATAATATTATATATTTTATGTATACGCTTACATATAGTATTGCTAATTATGCAAATACTCCTATCCATCGCATCATAAAATTACACAAACACATTTATATATTATATACCATTATCTGCATAATTTCAAGAGTTTTTTGAAAATAATTAATATATATTTAATAAAAGTTTATAAAAAATAATAAATGTTATTAAAAACATTTAGCCAAAAAATTTTCTGCATTTTTATAAAAAAACAATTCTATATCGTTTTGTGAAATTCCAACTTTTTTCATTTCTTCTTCAACTTTATTTAAAACGCCATAGTTATAAATAACATCAAAAACTTCAACATTTACGCCATCAATATTATAAACGCTTTTTGTTTGATTTATTTTTCTTTCATTTGAAATATCTAATCCAAGCGCAACGCTATCTCTCCCTATAATAGCTGAAATGTATTTGTATTGCTCAATAAAACTTCGCAATCCTACGTTACAGTCTTTAGATAACAACATACTCACGCCATTTATTCCAATTATTCCGTTGCGCCGTTTAATTTTGATTATTTGCTCGTCTGTTAGATTTCTTTGGATATTACATAACTTTCTTGCGTTGCTATGACTACAAAAGACACTTCCTCCAAAATTGTCTAAAGCTTGCAAAAAACCAATATCATTAATATGACTTAAATCTAAAATCATATTTAATTTTTCCATATTTTTTAAAACTTGCTTGCCTTTTTGCGTAATCCCCCCATTATCCTCTATATTAAAAGAATTACATTGTGAAAATACGCTCCCCGTAGCTAACGAGTTTTTTCGACTCCAAGTTAACCCTACTATCTTTACGCCTAAATCGTAAAATTCTTGCAGCGCCGATTCATCATTTTCAATCGGCTCTCCCCCCTCAAGCGAAAATATAATAGCTGTCTTAAATTGCGCTTTAGCCTTTATTATGTCCTCATAATTATGCGCGACAACAAAATTATCACTTTTATTAATTTTGTCATACATCTTTTTTATAATATATTTAGCATTTTGATATGCAAGCGCCAAATCAACATCTTTATTATTAATGAAAATAGCGCATACCATCACCTTTACATCTTGAGCTACATAATTATTAAATATATGCTTTAAACTCCTACCGCTCTTTGCAACTATCGTCGCTAAATCATTATGTAAATCTATATAATACATAAATTCTCCTTAATTTCATATTTTTTCCAAAAACAAATGCAACTAATTATTTATATTTCAGTTTAGCTATATTTATTAACAAAATAATCGTAATATTTAAAAGCAAAATAATCGTAATAGTTAAATTAAAATTATGCTCATATGTACGGGAATAAAGATGTGTTTCAAGCAAAAAAATGTCGCAAAATCTAATTGATTTTGCGACATTTTTAACATTTATTGGTGCGGCTAAAGAGACTTGAACTCATATGTCGTTAGACACCAGATCCTAAGTCTGGCGCGTCTGCCAATTTCGCCATAGCCGCAAGCTTAAACATATCGCTATTTTCATACATATTGTAATACAATGTATTACAATTTATTACAACTTCTGTATATTTTATTTTGCGATATTTTAACTTTTGAATTAAAACTTTTGTCTTTTTTAAAACAAAAGGCAAGCGTATATAAACTTGCCAAATGGTGCACCATCAGGGACTTGAACCCTGGACCTATTGATTAAGAGTCAACCGCTCTGCCAACTGAGCTAATGGTGCATTATAACAACAATTTAATAATTATGTTAACTTAAATCATTGTTTATTAATTTTTTAAAACTTTTTGAAGTAATATTAAAATTTTTTTGAATATTAAAAATCGCTTTAAAAAATTTTAGCGTATTTTTTTGTAAAGTTATTTTTCTATCATTATTTTCATAATCAATGAAAAAGCAACAGCACTTCAAAAATCCGCTTCAATATTCCGACTGTTGTCGGTACTAATGTAATAGGTGGTGGCCCATCCGCGACTTGAACGCGGGACACCGTGATTAAAAGTCACGTGCTCTACCAACTGAGCTAATGGGTCACGATTTAGTAATTTATACTTTTTGGCAGGGGTGGCAGGATTTGAACCTACGAATACTAGAGTCAAAGTCTAGTGCCTTACCGCTTGGCGACACCCCTAATTAAAGTGGGGTGGATAATGGGGGTCGAACCCACGACATTCGGAACCACAATCCGACGCTCTGCCAACTGAGCTATATCCACCATTCTGGCGTGCCTGAAGGGATTCGAACCCCCGACCCGCGGCTTAGAAGGCCGCTGCTCTATCCTACTGAGCCACAGGCACATTGTAAACCTCATGAACATAATCAATGGCAACTCTTATTCGGGCGGCTAAACCGAAACAAGCAATCAATTTTGGAGCGGGTGATGGGAATCGGACCCACGCAACCAGCTTGGAAGGCTAGCATTCTACCGTTGAACTACACCCGCAACATTGTCTTACTGACACGCCTTGACATATTACCATAACGACAACAATTTGTCAAACATTTTCACATACATTATTATCGAAATTTTTAATAAGTTTTTCAGTTGCTATTTTACGGTGGCTTACGCTATTTTTTTCTTCTTCCGTTGCCTGCCCAAAACTCTTTTTTAATTCGTTAGAATAAAAAATACAATCATATCCAAAGCCGCTTTCACCCTCTTGTTTATAAAGGATGTTTCCTTTAGCCATTCCAACAGCTGTGTAAAGATTGCTATCACATAATAACGCTAAAGCAGAAATAAAGCAAGCAGAACGCACGGTTATTTTCTCCATTTTTTGCAAAAGTTTTTCACGATTAGATTTATCTGAGCAATTATGACCGTCAACGCTATTATAACGCGCTGATTTTACCCCCGGTTCGCCGCCTAAAGCGTCAACGCACAATCCACTATCATCAGCAAGAACCGCAAAACCACGCCCTCGTAACGCTAAAACTTTAATAATAGCATTTTCTAAAAAAGTTTCGCCATTTTCTTCAATATCTATATTTATTCCACAATCTTTAAGCGAATATACATTTTCAAACCTATTACCTAAAATTTGTTTAAATTCTCGTACTTTATTTTCGTTATTTGACGCTATAAGTAAATCCATATATTACCTCTTTTTCATTGCTTTTTTAAATTAATATTTAATATGCCAAACATTTATTACAGTATATAACATTTTGATTATTAATCAATCTATTAT